>CAZXRH010000181.1:0-4448 GCA_964642575.1 uncultured Halanaerobiales bacterium | reverse complement strand
CCTCAGCGACATTTTATATCTTATCAACTAACCCCCGCTCTGTCAAGGGGAAATTGCTATTTAATTAAAAAAATTTAAGAAAAATTAACCACACCCCTTGCAGGATGTGGTGTAAGGTCTATTATATTTTTTTCTCAAACTTAATTACTGCCCATTCTTCCACCTATCCAATTAACAAAATTACGCCAGAATAATGCTAAGAAATTTGCTTTATTTATTTTCTCTGTTGATACAATATCAACCTGGGTGATTACTTCTCCCTCTTTTAATGCTTTTGCTTCACCTAATTTGTCACCCGGTTCGATTGGATATTCGAAATCTTCCTTTATATTTACTTCAGTACTTATTGTATCTTCTAATCCTCTTTTAACTACTACTGCTAAATCTTTGGATACTTCGCCAGTAGTATATTCTTTTGCTCCATTAGGTAAGGCTATGTTTTGTATTGTTTCTCCCTTTTCAAGGTAATTTTTACGAGTGAACCTATTAAAACCATAATCTAATAAGCGAGCAGTCTGATCTTCTCTAGCCTTGACACTTCTAGCTTTCATTACTACAGAAATAAGGCGCATGTCACCTCTTTTAGCAGTTGCTGCTAAAGAAAACCCAGCTGCATTGGTATGACCTGTTTTAATACCATCTAAACCAGGATAAGTATTAACTAGATGGTTGGTATTGGTTAACATGGCATCTCGGTCCGGCAATTCGATATAATCTAACCAGATAGATGCATCTTTTAATATGATCGGATACTTAACTATTTCTCGTGACATTATAGCTACATCCCGGGCTGTTGTATAATGATCTGATTCTGTTGGTAGTCCAGTGGAATTAGAAAAGTAAGTATTCTCTAAATCTAGTTCATCTGCTTTTTCATTCATTAAATTTACAAATCTATTATATGAACCGGCAACAGCCTCACCTAATGCAACACAGGCATCATTGGCTGAAGCAATTGTAACTGCTTTAAGTAAATCTCTCACCTTTACTTTATTACCTTCTGCTAAAAAGATCTGCGAACCACCCATTGATTCTGCCAAACGACTAATGGTCACTTTATCATCTAAGGATAAATCTCCACTTTCTATTTCTTCCATAGCTACAATCAATGTCATAATTTTAGTTAGACTAGCAGGTGGGAGTTTTTCATCTGGATTTTGTTTAAATAAAACTTGTCCGGTTTCTGCATCTATTAAAATAGCCGACTCGGCCTCTATCTCAAAATCTTGTGCTCCAACAATTGCGGATAAACTGAATACAAATACTAAAACAATTATTATTGTAGTGGTAAACCTTTTCAATTTACTTCCCCCTATAAGTTTTTTTCTTTTGCTTCGTTCCAGTAACCATCTAATTCTTCCAATGACATCTGTCTTATATCTTCATTATTGTTTTTTACTGTGTCTTCAATATAGTTGAATCTCTTTTTAAACTTGTTTATTGTTCTTAAAAGAGCAATTTCAGGATTTATGTTTTTAAATCTAGAGAGATTAACAACTGCAAATAATAAATCTCCCAGTTCATCTTCGACTTTATTTATTTCTCTATCATTAATTACTTCTTTTAATTCTTTAATTTCCTCTTCAACCTTTAATATTACATCTTCTATTTCATCCCAATCAAAACCGACTTCAGCTGCTTTCTCTTGAATCTCATAGGCTTGATTTAAGGCAGGTTGAATTTTAGAAACATCATCTAAAATAGACCCTTCTTTAGTATTAATTCTTTCTTTTTGCTTGATTTCCTCCCACGTTTTCTTAACTTCTTGTGCAGTTTCTATTTTTTCTTCCCCGAAAACATGAGGATGTCGCCTAATTAATTTTGCTGTAATCCCTTTTATAACGTCGTTTATATCGAAAATTCCTGCTTCTTTTCCAATCTGAGATTGAAAAATAACCTGTAATAATAAATCCCCTAATTCCTCTTTTAACAATTCCATGTCCTGTTCTTCTAATGCTTCAACCACTTCATAAGCCTCTTCAATGATGTAAGGTTTAAGTGAATAAAAATCCTGTTTTCGATCCCAGGGGCAACCTTCCGGTCCCCTTAATTTATCCATTATATATAATAATTTATCAAATTCACTTTCGAATTTTTTCTCTTCCATTTAAAAACCTCTCCTAAAGTAGATTATACTTTCTTAAAAAATTGGCTGTTTTTTCACCAACATAAGGTATCATCTTAAAGTCATTGTATTTAATTTCCTTAAATAAAATTAGCAATACTAAGTATACTATAACAGCTAAAAATACAATTGCAAATGTTGACAATGCATAAGCTGTTGATAATCCTAGATTTGTAAGATAGTTATTAATTATATTAAAACCAAAATGAGTAAAGGTAATCATCAAAGAAACAGTTATGATTGGTTTGATGATAAACTGTTTTACCTTTATTCTGAAATCGGTATAATACTTAAGTGAAATTAGATTTAAGATAGCTGCTACCGCAAAACCAGTCACAGTACCAATTGAAGCTCCTTTGATTCCAAAAGCGGGTAAAGCAGTTAAGTAATAGTTGATAAATGCATTTACAATGGCTCCAATAAATAAATTACGGGCTGGAATCTTCGTTTTTCCAATTCCCTGAATAATTCCGGAAGTACTCTGTTGAATAGCAATAAAGAACACTCCCCATGCTACTATCCTAAGCGGAACAGCTGCCTGGGCATTATTAAATATTACTGAAGTTAATGGTTCAGCCAATATAAATAGACCAGCTGCTGAAGGTAGACCAATTAAAATGGTTAATCTTAAAGCCGTCTCAGTCCTTCTTTTAATCAACTGGTTTTTATCCTGGGCAAAAGCTTCTGAGATAGCCGGTACCAAGCTGGCTGCTAAAGCTACAGTTATTATAGTAGGGAAGTTAACTAAAACCATTGCCATTCCAGCTAACCTACCATAAAGTTGTGAAGCTGCCTCAATTGAAAAACCAGCAATCTGTAGTCGATTAGGAACAATCGCTGCATCCACTAAATTCATTAATGGTTGAACTAAAGCACCTAATGTAATTGGTATTCCTAAATATGCGATATCCTTTACGATCTTGAAAGTTTTAATAGTTTCTATACTACCTGATTTGATAAAGGTAAAGATCTCCGTCTTTTTATTACTATATATCTTTAGTAATAAGAGCAAACCAGCAATTGAACCGGTTACTGCTCCAAAGGTAGCTCCTCCAGCTGCATAGCCAAGTCCATACCTGATTAGGTAATAGACAAGACCAATCATAGTAATCATTCTAACCAACTGTTCTAAAACTTGTGAATAAGCTGTAGGTACCATATTCTGTAACCCTTGGAAAAACCCGCGGTAAGTTGCCATAATTGAAACAAAAAATATAGCTGGTGATAAAGCAATTACCGCATAAAAGGCGCGCGGATCCCAGTTGAGAATATTTACAAGCGGTTTAGCCATTACAGCCATCAATATAGAGAAAAATAGTCCCACAAAAATACTTAACTTCCGACCAACAATAAAAATTTTAAAAGCGGCTTTTCTTTGATCTCTTGCAATCCGATCTGAAATAAGTTTAGCTAAGGCAATTGGAATACCAGACCTGGACACAACAAGTAATGTTGTATAGATGGGATAAGCCATTTGGTACAGGCCAATCCCTTCATCACCAAGAATACGGCTTAAGATAATACGGTAACCAAACCCCATAATCTTAGCAATTATACCAGCTAAACTTAATATAAATGCCCCTTTTAAAAAACTTGAACTTTTCTCACTCATTAGCAACTACTCCTCTATACTATAAACCTGACTTTTTAAAAACTTTAATACCTTTTTTAAGAGGTTTATCTTTTTCTCTTTAACAAAAATCTCTGGATTTTCTGCATTTTTAATTCTTAATTTCTTGGGATGTTCGTCTAATAAATTAACAATATAGTCCCCTTCTATCTTATTATCTTCTCTAAAGATAACTCGATAGCCTGCAGAGGTTTCTGTAATTTTCTTGACCCCTAACCTACCAGCAATTGTATTTAATCTAGTTAACTCAATTAGGTTCATAACAGATTGAGGAGGATCTCCAAATCTATCAACAAATTCATCAATTAGAGAAATAATGTCAGCTTCATTGTCTACTTTTTTGAGTTTCTTATACATTTCTATTTTCTGTCTGGAATCAGATATATAGTTGTCCGGTAGATATGCATCGATATCAATTTCAATTTCAACTTCAATTTCTTCTTCTTCACGACCTTTGAGATCTTGAATTGCGCTATCTAATAATTTGGTATATAGTGAGAATCCAACCGCAGCTATATGACCACTCTGCTCAGCTCCTAAAAGATTACCTGCACCCCTGATTTCTAAATCACGCATTGCTATTTTAAAGCCAGAGCCTAAACTGGTAAACTCTTTAATTGCTTTTAACCTTTTATTAGCAACTTCAGATAAGATTCTATCCTCTTCATAAAGAAGATAAGCATATGCTATACG
>CAZXRH010000180.1:0-4455 GCA_964642575.1 uncultured Halanaerobiales bacterium | reverse complement strand
CTCGATTGAAGATATAAGTTGTAATTAAAGCAAAAAGCATATTTCCAATAATAAAAACTATAAATAAATGAGTTTGGCTAAAAAAGCTTTCAAAAGATAAAATTGTATCTGGATTTTGATTATGATATCCAATTAACATAAAAAAAGTTAAGATAGGTGATACCAAACCTCCAAGTAGACTGATTAAAAACATCTTTGATCCTTTCATTTTAAGCAGTTCAGTATATAATAAATTACTCAACAATCTCACCTCCGGTTAATTTTACAAAATAATCTTCTAAGTTATCTTCACTGAGTTTAATTCCCGTCACTTCAACATTCCTTTGCACCAGATGTTTATTAATCTCACCAATTTTATTATGTTTACTATATATCCTGATTTTATTAGCAGGATGTACTTCATAATCATTAATATTAAAATTGTTTTCCAATATATGAGCTGCTTTCCCATCATGTGATACATCTAACTCGATATACTTCCTGTTTTCTTTCTGCAGTTTGGCAAAGTTAATCTCCTCTAATAAGCGACCTTCATGAATTACTCCGATAGTAGTTGCTAACTGTTGAACTTCACTTAAAATATGGCTGGACATAAAAATTGTAATTTGTCTTTTTTCAGCCAACGATTTTATTAACCTTCTCACTTCTTTAATTCCTACAGGATCCAGTCCATTAGTTGGTTCATCCAGAATTAACAGTTCAGGGTCATGTAAGATTGCTCTGGCGATACCTAGCCTTTGTCTCATACCCAAAGAATAGTTACCTACTTTTTTATCTCTTTCTTCATATAATCCCACAATATCTAGGGCTTCTTTTAACATATCTTTCTTTTTAACACCAATTAACTTTGCATTTATCTTTAAATTATCTGAGGCAGATAAATTTTTGTAAAAACCAGAAAATTCAATTGTTGAACCTATTCTTTTTAAAATATCTTTTTTGTTTTCATTAAAATACTTACCAAAGATTTTTATTTGTCCATCAGACGGCTTGATTAAACCCAATAGCATAGAAATGGTAGTAGTCTTACCAGCCCCATTCCTGCCTAAAAATCCATATATTTCTCCTTTTTGTACTGTAATATTTACATTATCAACAACATTAGTTCCCCCATATTTTTTTGTTAAATTATGAGTTTCAATAATTTTGGTCATATTGTAATACCTCCTTATCTACTTAGAAGTATATATTATATTTATTTAAATAGTCCTTAATAAAATCTTAAAAAAATATTAATTAACAGCAGGGAAAAATATTGTAAAGACAGTTTTACTATTAGGTTGGCTGTTAACATCTATATAACCATTATGCAGTTGAATTAACTTATCTGCTATTGCCAAACCAAAGCCTGAATTTAAGTAAGAGTTTTTAACAAAATCTTTACCTTTATAATTTCTTTTAAATATTATAGGGATTTCTTCTTTTTTTATACCCGGTCCTTTATCTGTAATAAATATATTATATCCGTCCTGACTGGATTTTAATTCGATGCCAATATAAGCTCCCTCTTTTCCATGTTCTAGATTGTTTTTAATAATATTACCGATAATCCTTTCCACACTGAATTTATCACCATATATACTACATTCTTTTTCCGGTATATCTATATCAACTTCCCAGTCTTCTTTTTTAATGTCAGGTAAATAATCTAAAATTGTTTGTCTGAGTATTTCAGCTAAATCTATTTCTTTAAAATCATAATCGTAATTATTAGATTCTATACGGGCCATCTGAAATATATCATCAATCATATTTTTTAAATTCTTAGCCTTTTTGATAAGTATTTCATAATATCTTTGTTTTTCTTTATCACCAATATCTTTATTTTCATTTAATACTTCTACATAACCTAAAAGGGATGTCAGAGGTGTACGAATATCATGAGAGATATTTGATAAAAATCTTTTTCTTGTTTTTTCTGATTCAATGTTTTTAATCTTTTGTTTTTGTAATTTCTCACTTAACTCATTTAAAATCATAGCAACATCAGCTATATAGCTATCATTTTTAATATAGATACGTTTATTTAAATTCCCATCTAAAATTTCATTCGCCTGTTTTATTAATGATCGTTGATCTCTTTGTCTTTTTACATTTAAATAGATTAAAGAAAAGAATATGATATTTAAGATGCACACTAAAATTATTTTATAATGAAAATCATTTAATAATATTAAAGTATCAATTAGGACAAGAGCCAATCCAAGTAAGTACAGTTCTATTTTATTTTGCATGACTCTCACACTCATATTTATAACCGATACCCCAGACTGTTTTAATAAATTCCGGGTTTTTCGGATCATTTTCAATCTTTGTTCTTAACCTGCGAATATGTACCATAATATTATTGTCTGCTTCTAGATAATCTTCGCCCCAGATTGAACTAAATATTTGTTTTTTAGTAAATACTTTACCTGGATTTGAAAGTAATAACTTCAAGATCTTAAATTCTGTCGATGTTAATTGAATGGTACGCTCTTCTTTTTTTACTTGATAACCATCAAGATCAATCTGAAAGGGACCTGTTGTAATCACTTTGTTGGATTGCCGACTAGCTTCTCCACCCAGTTCCATAAACCTTCTCAGCTGTGCCTTTATTCTGGCTAATAGTTCTCTCATTAAAAATGGTTTAGTAATATAATCATCAGCTCCAATACCTAAACCCAATACTTTATCTACTTCACTATCCTTAGCAGTAATCATAATAATTGGCACATTAGATTGTTTTCTGATCCTTTTACAGATTTCAATGCCATCAAAACCTGGCAGCATGATATCTAATAAGATGATATGGTAATTATGCTCCTTAAATAGATTTATACCTTTATTTCCATCTGCAGCAGTATCAATCTGATAACCTTCCTTGGTTAAATACTCTTGAACTAACTCTCTGATTTCACGGTCATCTTCCGCAAAAAGAATTTTTAACTTATCCATTTTTATCACTCTTTCTTTATTATGTGGGTATCGTACTGTATAATCAGCTACTTATCAAGTAAAATTTGAAGATTTAATAAATTCTTAATAATTTACTATTTAAAAGCATGATAGATTATGATAAAATTTTCTCAAAGTACAGTGTGAAGTAATTTTTTAAACTTAGGAGAGATAATATATGGCTGTAAAAACTTCTAATGGAAAATATAGGGTATGGACCAGGCAACACAAAGCTGTTCTGGATGAGATTAAAGAAAATAATATTTACCGGGTTAGGGAAAGATACATTCGTAAAAAGCTTGATACCTGTGCAGATATTTACCTTGATGTCTACAAGTGGCTTAGGAATGAAGCAGGTAAAAGAATGGAAATACCAGATCAGGCTCAATATCCAATCTGGCTTACTACAAGGGAAGAACTCAAACTGCCCATGGCAGAAGGTTTTGTCTTTTTTGAACTTGAAATTCCAGCTGATGAAATTATGATCTTTGATATGCTTAAATGGGACTATATAGTTAATTACCTTTACCTTCCCAAAAATGATAAAGATAGAAAAAAATTCAAAGAAAAGTTGAAAAAATATAATATCAGTGTCGAATCAGATATATACTTACAGGATTTCTATCCCATGCTGAAAAAAGAAATGACAGCAAGCTGGGAAAGACTTTTCGACAAAGATATTAAACTCTCAGATCAAGAAGTAGGTATCTGCTGGGAATTAAAAGAAGAATGGATTGTTGAATATGAAAAAGAAGATTAAGCTTTGGACTCAGCAGAGTGAGATTGTTAAAGATAAGTTATTAAGTGAAAAAAGGACAACAGTTAAAAAAAGATACATTAAAAGGAAATATGGTTCAGAAGCCAAAATATTTTTAACTGCTTATGACTTTTTTGTCAAAGAAGCTAAAGATTTAGTGGACAAACCAAAAGATGCTGAATATCCAATCTGGGCAGCGGAAGATAAACAGCATGCTCTTAGTAGTACTGGTGGTTTTTTAATCCAGCTTAAAGTACCATGCAATAAGGTAATTCTATTTGATGCTGATAAATGGAATAAAGTATTAAGTTTAAAATATATACCTGATGATGATAAAGATTTAAAGGATCATAAACAAAAACTAAAAAGATATGGAATAAATTCTGATTCAGATGTTGTGCTTTCACCCCATTATCCCAAATTAAAAGAAGAAATAAAGAAAAGCTGGCAAAAGTTATTTGAGGATGATATTTCAGAAATAACTAATAAAAAGGCAGCTCTTTGGGAACTAAGATTAGAATGGGTAGAAGACATTATTGAAATATAGACATCAATAATAAAAACGGTACTCCCACAACCAGGGATAACAGCCTTTTCCTGCTTGTCTTAGGGGTACCGCTTTTTTATCTCATCTGGATAATCCTGTAGCCATAAACGAGCATTAAATAATTGGGAAATAGTAACCATCAATGATAAGATAATCGAATATATAAAACCGTGATAAATAATAGAACTCCAGATTGACATGACTTCTCCTCGGT
>CAZXRH010000179.1:0-4497 GCA_964642575.1 uncultured Halanaerobiales bacterium | reverse complement strand
CTACTTTACTACAAACTCATTCGAATGTAAGTGTGATTGTTGATAAAGATGCAGCTTTATATCTTTAAAATATATAATTATCTCAAAAAGCTAACTGTTTAAATTAACAGTTGGCTTTTTTTATTTTCACTTCATATAATAATTATTTAATTTTTTATAGATAAATTTTTGATTTAAGTTCCATATAATATTTATACTATTTAATTAGATTGTCTGAATTTTTAAAAAAATTAAAAAAGGGTTCAAGTCTCTTTTTGTTTAATAATATGTTATAAAGGAAGGAGGAAGATAATGCTGGAGGGAATAAAAAGGAGAGTCTTAAAAGCCAACTTATTACTACCTAAATATGATTTAGTTACCTTTACTTGGGGAAATGTTAGTGAAATTGATCGTGAAAAAGAATTAGTTGTCATTAAACCAAGTGGAGTCCCCTATGATGAATTAACTAAAGATAAACTAGTTATAGTTAACCTAGAAGGAGAAACTGTTGAAGGGGATTTAAAACCATCATCAGATACCGCAACTCATCTTGAACTATATAAAAACTTCCCAAAGATTGGTGGTATTGTTCACACTCATTCCCCCTGGGCAACTAGTTGGGCACAAGCAGGACAAGGCATTCCTTGTTTTGGAACTACCCATGCAGATCATTTCTATGGACAGATTCCTTGTACTAGAGAAATGAGGAACAATGAAATTGAAGAGAATTATGAAAAAGAGACTGGTAAGGTTATTGTCGAAACTTTTCGTGAAAAAAATGAAAATGATATTCAGGCTGTCTTAGTGAATAGCCATGGACCTTTTGTCTGGGGTTCTGACGCTGAACAGGCAGTTAAAAATTCAGTAGTTTTAGAAGAAATTGCCAAAATGGCTTATCGGACGGTACAGTTAGATAAAAATAAATCTTCTATCAATTCAACCTTGCTTGACAAACATTTTTTAAGAAAACACGGTAAAGATTCTTATTACGGACAAGACTAATTCAATAATTAACTTAGCTATTTTAAAAGGAGGGACAATCTTGAGTAAAAAATATTCAATTGGAATTGATTTTGGTACTAAATCTGGTAGAGCAGTTTTAGTTGATGTAGAAAACGGTAATGAAGTCGCTACTTCGGTATTAGAATATCCAAATGGTGTTATTGATGAATACCTACCTTTAGAAGATGAAACAGTTGAACTGGGCACTGACTGGGCTTTACAGGATCCTAATGATTATATGAAAGTTATTTATAAAACTATACCTGAAGTAGTTAAAGAAGCAGGTATTGAACCAAAGGATGTAATTGGACTCGGTATTGACTTCACAGCTTGTACAATGCTCCCGGTTGATGAAAAAGGAGAACCACTTTGTAATAAAGAGAAGTTTAAAAACAGACCAAATGCTTGGGTCAAGCTATGGAAACACCATGCAGCTCAATCCTATGCTAATAAATTAAATGATGTTGCAAATAAAAGAGGTGAAGACTTTCTAAAAAGATATGGTGGTAAAATTTCCTCGGAATGGCTTTTTCCAAAAATCTGGCAGACCTTAGATGAAGCACCTGATATTTATGAAGCGGCTGATAGATTTATGGAAGCTACAGACTGGGTAATTATGCAGCTTACCGGAAATGAAAAAAGAAATATTTCTACGACCGGCTATAAAGCCATCTGGAGTAAAGAAAGTGGTTATCCTGATAAAGATTTCTTTAAAGAATTAGACCCTAGATTAGAGAATGCCGTTGAAGAAAAACTTAGTAAAGATATCTATGATTTAGGTAAAAAAGCTGGTAATCTCAAATCAAGTATTGCTGAAGAAATTAATCTCACTGCTGATGTAGCAGTTGCAATTGCAAATGTTGATTCCTTTGTATCAGTACCTGCAGTGACTGTTTCAGAATCTGGTAAGATGGTGATGGTGATGGGTACTTCAATTTGTCATATGGTTATAGATAAAGAAGAACAATTCGTACCGGGCATGACTGGTGTCATCAAAGATGGTATTTTACCTGGTTTTTATGGATATGAAGCAGGTCAGTCTGCTGTAGGAGATATCTTTGAATGGTATATAGCAGAAGGAATTCCAGCATATTTTAAAAAAGAAGCTGAAGATAATGAAAAGAATGTCTATGAGTACTTAGAACAAAAAGCAGCTGAACTCAGTCCAGGCGAAAGCGGTTTATTGGCCCTTGATTGGTGGAACGGGAACCGTTCTGTTTTAGTTGATGCTGATTTAACCGGTATGATCTTAGGTCTACATCTAAATTCCAAACCAGGTGAAATTTATCGTGCCTTAATTGAAGCAACTGCTTTTGGCACTAATAAGATAATTAAAACATTTGAAGAAAGCGGAGTTGCCATTGATGAACTATATGCCTGTGGTGGATTAGTACAAAAGAATAAAACCTTAATGCAGATCTATGCTGATGTAACTAATAAGCCGATTAAAGTTGCCGCCTCAAAACAGACTCCTGCTTTAGGTGCTGCTATGCACGGAGCAGTTGCAGCAAGCAGTGAAAAAGGAGGCTATGATGATATTAATCAGGCCAGTCAAAAAATGGCTCATCTAGAAGATACTATCTATAAACCTAACCCTGAAAATGTAAAAATATATGACAAATTATATCAAGAATATGATAGACTACATGATTACTTTGGCCGTGGTGAAAATGATGTAATGAAAAGATTAAAAGATATTAAACAGCAATATGAATAATCAAAAACATTTTGTAACCACCAGTAAAGGAGAGTTTTTATATGATAGAAGATATACTTAACAGTAAATTCAAATGCAGTTGTGGCAGAGAACATAAAATCAATATTAAAAATATTTCTGTAGGTAAAAATGTTTTAGATAAAATTCCAGAGATAATTAATTCTCTTACTGATAAAAAAAATATCTTATTAATTTGTGATCAAAACACTTATGCAGCTGCAGGTAAAAAGACAAAAATGATTATGGAGAGTAAGAATTACCAAGTTAATGTACTTGTATTAGAAGGCGAAAATGTAGAGCCAAATCCAACTAATCTCTTTAAAATCTTAAGAAAAACCAAAGAAAAAGATTATCTGATAGCCTGTGGTTCTGGTACTATTAATGATCTAACTGGTTTTGCAAGTTATAAGATGGGTAAACCATATTCTGTTATAGCAACAGCACCTTCTATGGACGGCTATGCATCATCTGTTTCATCAATAACAGCTGAAGGTGTTAAACAAACTTATAATACCGTTCCCGTAGAAGCAATAATTGCTGACATTAATGGCTTAAAAGATGCCCCTTTTGATTTGATTCAGGCCGGTTATGGTGATCTTTTAGGCAAAACTACTTCTTTAATGGACTGGAGATTAGCTAATATTTTATTTAATGAATATTATTGTACTAAAGCTGTTAGAACGATCGAAATAGAATTAATTAAAATCATTAATCTAGCAAAGCAAGGTAGTATTAGAAAACCAGAAAGTATAGAAGCCTTAATAAAGGGACTAATATACTCTGGTATTGCCATGCAGATGATAGGTAGTTCAAGACCAGCCTCAGGTAGTGAACACCATATCTCACACTTTTTAGAGATGTTTAGTGAAAATTCGAATTATAAGATGCCTAGACACGGTATCAAAGTAGGGATGGCTACCCTGTTTACAACATCATTTTACCATAAACTATATGAATTAGATTTTTCAAAGTTTAATCTTTCATTAGATAAAAAGAAAAGAAAAGAGGATATAAAAAATATATACAAGGATCGTTCAGAACAAATACTTAAAAACCTTAATGAACGTTGGGAACAGGAACACATATCAAAAGAAGAACTAGTTGCTAAAGAAAAAGAAATAAAGGATTTTATTGAAGAACATTTAGAATTAATAGATAAGAGCAGAGAGATACTATCAAATCAAAGTTATATTTTTAAAGAGAAGATTAATAACTTTCCTAAAGATATATTAAGAAATGCATTACGTTTTGGTTTTGAAATAAGAGCAAGATATACAATTACCACCTTACTAGCTCAAATTGACTTATTAGACCTCACTATTGATGAAATAATAGACAAAATTTCAGATTAATATTTTTTAAATAATATATGTAAAATTATAAATTTTCAGAATAATTTAAAATTTATGAAGGAATTTGTAGATACATCTTTAATGCTAATAATAGAATAAATATATTTTTTGAAAGTGTTTGTCTGCACAACCATACAAAATATAAAGACCTCAAGGAGGGGGACACAAAGATGGGAATGACTTCCCGGGAGCGGATTAGAACAACTTTAAATCATAAAGAACCTGATCGGATACCGGTAGACTTGGGTTCAACAATTGTAACGTCAATTTGTAAGGGAGCATATATTGAATTGATGGATAAATTAGGCTTTGATATCGACGAAAAATCAATTGAAATGATGGATATCGTCCAGCAGTTACCAGTTTTAGATCAAAGATTACTTGATTGGGCAAATGTAGATGCAGTTCCCTTAACTACAAATGGTCCCTCTGATTATGAATTAGAAG
>CAZXRH010000178.1:0-4508 GCA_964642575.1 uncultured Halanaerobiales bacterium | reverse complement strand
TCGGACCGCTCTTAAAGGATTCGCCATACAGGCGAAACCAGAACACCCCCATAAAGGGTTTCTTTTTTACAGCAATTTATATTATAAACTAAATTTGCCTTATTGTCAAACTATATAGGAATTTTTCTTAAACCCTTTCATATAAGGGTTTTTAGATATTAAATCTATTTAATATTTATAACTATATTCTTATATCTCAAGTTCTTTTTTCTCTGTCCTTACATTTATATTATAACATATTTTACTGGTTTTTCGTATAGTATTCCATTAATTTCTCAGCAAACTCAGACTTAAACTTCATATTAGCATTTTCAGGTAATTCTTTAAGTGTTTCTTTTTCTAGATTGATCTCTATAGTTTGATATGGAAGCCAAATTATACGCAGCCATTGACGATAAGTTTTCATTTCTAGTTCCATATCTTCTAAAACAAAGCTAGAATAACCAGGAGCAAAGGTACTACTTGTTGTATCATCATATGAAACCTCTACTTTATAACCTGGATTTACACTTGCCATTTGCATGACAATGCTATCTTCTTCAGAATTATTATAGAAATTAATCATAATGTTTTCATTTCTGAACTCACTTTGATCAATTGTTATTGGATCTCCACCTCGATAGGTAAAAGAAAAGCTAACTACTAATACTGCTGCTATTAATACTATGAAAACATAATTAAAATACTTTGGCATCCTCAGACACTCCCCTTTAATAAATTATAGATTTGATTACCATATTTTGATAACCTTCTTGATCATAACTATATTTCAATTTATCAATATCCAACTCAATATCAGGTTGCACTCCTCGACCATTATCAAAGCCGGCCGGTCTTAAAAAGTATTTATAGGAAACCCCAAATGAAAGTTCGGAATTAGGTAATTTGTCTCTAATTACATCACCGTAACAGGAGGCTAAACCACCGGTTTCTTTTCCTACAATAGTACCCGCATCATGATCCTTTACAATGGCAGCAAAGTCTGTTGCTGTTGAAAATGTAAAATTAGAAGTGATTACATAGACTTCTCCGTTAAATCGCAGATCATTATCTTTAGGTTTCACCTGATCAGATTGAAATACAATCATATTATCTCTATCTTTTTTAAAACTGTAATATAATTTAGTGAAAAAACTAGTCTGATTACGAAAAGCGTATTCAGAATATTTCATTCTAACTTCTTTAAATAGGGAATATGGTTGGTCATTAAAATACTCATATAAATATTTTGCTAGATCTGTATTGCCACCACCGTTTTCACTAATGTCTATAAAAAGATACTGCACATCTCTTTTATTTATTTCTTTAAAATACTTTTTTATATCTCTTTCAAAAGAATTTTTTAGTCTACCATTAAAGGTATTGATGGTCAAATAGGCACTATCATCCCTGGGAAAATCTAATGTCCAGTTTTCAGATTCACTTTCTTCTTTGGCATTAATTCTTGTTTCCTTTGTGATTCCATCTATTTTTATTTCATATTCATCTTTTATATTATCTTTTAATCTCAGGATATATTCACCATCAAAGTCAAAATGTGCCCATAAGTAAACTGGAAACTGTCTTTCCATCATAGCATAAGCATAAATACTGTTTTCACTACTAATACTATCTTTTATTATATCTATAATTTTATCTATCTCTATATCATTTATGGCAAGTATTTCAGTATTGAATGCTATCTCTTGTTGACTGTAATTTTTATCTATTAATACCTTATTATCAATAAATTTAATATCAAAGGGAAATATTTGGCCTCCCTCATCATAATATTCCCTGAACTTATTACCGATATAGACACCGGTATGTCCATCTTTAAAGGAAGCAGTAAATGGTGCAAATAATCGATAAATTTCAATACTACTCCACTCCTGCTTTGTTCTTAAAGTTGCTTTTATATCTTCCATTTTAGACTTTGTCTTGTCTTTACTTAAATGAAAGTAGAGATTAGGATGTACTTCTTCCATTCTCTTTACCATGTGTTCAAGGTCTTTAATTGCTTCTTTTTGAGTAATAACCTGTGAAGATACATTTACTGTAACTAATAGTAGAATGATAAAGGCTAAAAAGGTAATATTTAATTTTCTTTTCACTGGCATACCTCCACATCATAATTTAGTTTTAAACATTAAACCTAAAAGTACAGACATCTCCATCTTGTACAATATATTTTTTTCCTTCTAAACGAAGATTGCCTTGATCTCTTGCTTGGCTTAATGAACCGTCTTTTATTAAACGGTTATAATCTACTACTTCTGCCCTGATAAAACCGCGTTCCATGTCTGTGTGGATCTTACCGGCTGCTTCTGGGGCAGAAGAACCTTTTCTAACCGGCCAGGCTCTAACTTCCTTTTCACCCGCTGTTAAAAACACAATTAAATCTAACAGTTCATAGCCGGCCTTTATTAATTTATCAAGTCCCGTATTTTTAATACCGAGATCTTCTAAAAATATTTTCTTTTCATCTTTGTCTAATTCAGCTATTTCGGACTCTATTTTTGCACTTACCGTTATTACCTTGGCCCCTTGATTGTGGGCATAGGTTTTTAACTGCTGTACATATTCATTTTCTCTTCCATAAATTAGGTCTTCTTCATTAACATTACATACATAAATTATGGGTTTAGCAGAGAGTAATTTTAAGTCTTTAATTATTTTGAAAGTATATCTGTTTTTCTTAATTTCTCTAATATTAATTCCCTGCTGCAGTTTATCTAATAATCTATTCAGTTCATCCAGTTCTTCTAGTACTTCTTTTTCACCGCTTTTGGCCTGTTTTTCAACCTTTGTTATTCTTCTTTCAATTGTCTCTAAATCAGCAAAGATGAGTTCTGTATTAATAATTTCAATATCACGTACGGGATTTATATCCCCTTCTACATGAGTTATATCTTCATCAGTAAAGGTCCTTACTACCTGAGCTATTGCATCTACCTCTCTTATATGAGAAAGAAACTGATTGCCAAGTCCTTCACCTTTGCTTGCACCTTTAACTAACCCTGCTATATCTACAAACTCAATGGTTGCATGAGTTTTTTTCTCTGGTTGATAAATTTCATTTAATTTTTCCAATCTATTATCCGGTACTTCTACGATTCCCACATTGGGATCTATCGTACAAAATGGATAGTTTTCTGCACCTACCTGTACACTTGTTAAAGCATTAAACAAAGTTGACTTTCCGACATTCGGTAATCCTACGATTCCAATCTGCATTTAATGTTGCACTCCTTACTTTTTTATAAAATTAATAATTAAATTTTTTAGACACCAAATGCCATTATATACTATTTACAGGATTTTTCAAACCATTTCTTTCTTGTTATTGTTAATTTTTTGTGAATTTATCTGTTCAACCCACTCTTTAAACTCAGCAAATCTTTGTTTTGTTTCATATATACCTTCTTCATAAAGCTCTTGTAAATCATCGGGGTCATTACTTAAACTGCCGACCTCTGTCTTTTTTTGAGGCCTAAATACAAAGATCTCACCCTCTTTTTCAAGCTCATTAATCCATTCTATACAGTTATTGTATATACTCGGCCTATTTTTAAGCTTTTCTACTATCTTGGGGCAGTCTCTTAATAAAAGTCGAAAAATCGCTCGTGATCTTTTTTTCTTTAGTCTAAATTCTTTATGTTTGGTTAAGATTAAAACATTATGTTTAAATCCATCATCCCGGGCTTTTTTTAAGGGAATAGGATCTGTAACCCCACCATCAAAGTACTTATTACCATCTATTTCAACCGGTTTTGATAAGACCGGTATACTACTGGAAGCCATAAGTACATCTTCCCCAAAGGTTTTTGAATTAAAATTATCTTTAGCAAAATATTCAGTTTCCCCGGTTTCACAGTTAGTTACCACTACTTTGAAAGTTATCGGAGATTTTTCAAAAGCTTCAAAATCAAAGGGGACAATATGATTGGGTAATTTTTTAAACAAAAATTCCATTCCAAAATAGCTGCCCTCTTTAATTAAGTTTTTAAAACCACAGTACCTATCATCATCAACAATATCTACAAATACTTTACGATTTCTTTCCCGCTGTCCAGAAACATAGTCTGCTCCATTGTTTGCTCCCGCTGAAACTCCAATCACATAGGGGAATTTTACATTTTGCCGCATTAGATAGTCTAATACTCCTGCAGTATAAGCTCCACGCATGCCACCGCCTTCTAAAACTAATCCTATATTGTCTAGTTCCATAAAAGATTCCCCCTCTCAAACTACTTTTGATTAAAATATTTGAAATAGTTAACAGTTTCTTTATAATCAGCTTCATCTGCAAAGATATCCATCTTCTGACCAATTGCAAGCGCGAAATCTACATATCCTGCTGCAGTGGCAGTTATAAGATTACCATCTTCAACTACGTTTTGATTTAAAAAATCAGTGTTGTTGAAACTATCAAATTCATTTATTGATAACAATCTCACTTTTGGTTTTCATGAAATAGTTGGTCAAAACCACTTCAAATTGGGCAAAGGTATCATAGATTAATACAT
>CAZXRH010000177.1:0-4520 GCA_964642575.1 uncultured Halanaerobiales bacterium | reverse complement strand
ATTGATGAAGTTATAAATAAGATAAATAAGAACAAAATATTTGCTTTTACTATTGATGAAAAAGAAGAAGAATTATTAATGAAAGTAAAAGATCAAATATATAAATTTGAACCATGTAATAAGTATTGCAAAGATTTTAAAGAAGTTTTCGAAGATAAAGATATAGAAAAAATAACTTTTAATGGTAAAGATAATATTATTTATTTGAAGAAAAATAATATAGAAACAAGAGGCTTAACCTTTGAACCCCAGTTAGCATCTTATCTACTTAATCCTGATGAATCACCACTTCCGATGAAAAACATGTTAATGAGGGAGTTTAATGTATCAAAAGAAGAGATTGAAGATGCCGAAGATAAAGAGGCACAGTTTTTAAATTATCTCTTTGAGCTAAAAGAAATTTATATTGAAAAGTTAAATAACAAAGATTTATTAGACCTATATTATAATATTGAACTTCCTTTAATAAAAGTTTTAGCTCAAATGGAAATCAATGGAATTTATGCAGATTGCGAATTTTTAGAAAACTTATCTAAAAAGATTGCAGAAAAAATAAACGATATTGAAAAAGATACTTATGAGCTTGCAGGGGAAGAGTTTAATTTGAATTCTCCCAAACAGTTAGGTGAAATATTGTTTGATAAATTAGGTTTACCTGTTATTAAAAAGACTAAAACTGGTTATTCAACCAGTATTGATGTTTTAGAAAAATTAGAAGGTAAACATGATATTATACCTTTAATTATGGACTATAGGAAATACTCTAAGATTAAGTCCACTTATGTCGATCCTCTATTATCTCTTGTTAATGAAAATACTGGTCGAATTCATACTAACTTTAACCAAATGGTTACAGCTACAGGTCGATTAAGCAGTACTGAACCAAATTTACAAAACATTCCCATTCGTACTGAAGAAGGTCGAGAAATACGGAAAGCCTTTATTCCAGAAAAAGAAGACTGGGTATTGCTTTCAGCCGATTATTCTCAGATTGAATTAAGAGTACTTGCTCATATAAGTGAAGATGAACAACTAATTAAAGCTTTCAAAGAAGGTCAAGATATTCATACTCAAACAGCTTCCGAAGTTTTTGAAGTTGACAAAGGTGAGGTAACATCTGATCTCAGAAGACATGCAAAAGTAATCAACTTCGGAATTGCTTATGGAATGAGCTCGTATGGCTTAGCACAAGATCTAGATATTTCCAATGGTGAAGCTGACGAATATATCAATAAATACTTTGATAGATTTCCCGGTGTAAAAAAATATATGGACAATGTTGTTTCAAATGCTAAAAAAGATGGTTTTGTACGAACTATTTTTAATAGACTAAGATATATAAAAGGTATAAACAGCAGTAACTATCACAGACGTTCATTTGCCGAAAGAGCAGCCATTAATACTCCCATCCAGGGTAGTGCTGCTGATATCATGAAAATTGCCATGATAGAGGTATATAATGCTTTAAAAGACAGACCGGATCTTAAAACAAAGATGCTTTTACAGATTCATGATGAGATCGTTTTTGAAGTTGCTAAATCAGAACTTAATAAAGTAGCAAAATTGGTAAAAGAAAAGATGGAAAAGGCTGTTGAATTAAAAGTACCGGTAATCGTTGATTTAAAAACGGGTAAAAATTTAAAAGAACAAACTGAATACGATATAAATTAAATTGAGGTGGATAAAATGCCGGAATTGCCTGAAGTACAGACTGTTGTAACTGGATTAGACAAACTACTACGGGGTAAAAAGATTGTAAATACTCATATATATGATGATATGGTAATTGGATATCCTGAAAAAGAAGAGTTTTTAAATATAAGTCAAGATAAAGAAATCGAGTCTTTATCTCGACGCGGAAAATATATTATAATTAATTTTAAAGATAGTGAATACAAACTGATTGTACATTTGAGAATGTCTGGAAAATTATTATATAAAGATCGTAATGATGAAAAAGATAAACATACTCATGTAATCTTTGAATTTAATGATGATACAGACTTGCGTTTTAATAATGTAAGAAAGTTTGGACGTCTTTATTTGATAACCGAAAATGATATAGAGGAAGCCGGTAATTTAAAGAACTTGGGTGTCGAACCACTTAGTGATAAATTTACTCTTGAGTTGTTTAAGGAAATGTTGGATCAAAGAAAAGGCATGATTAAACCTTTAATTATGAACCAGGAATTTATAGCTGGTATTGGTAATATTTATGCTGATGAAGCTCTTTATCAAGCACATATTAAGCCGGATAGAAAGGCAAATACCTTAAACGCAGAAGAAATAGAAGATCTATATAAAGCAATTAGAGAGATATTGAAAAAAGGTATAAAAATGGGTGGTACATCTGTAAGTGACTATGTAAACGCCTTAGGTAAAAGTGGTCAGTTTCAGCATCAGCTTAATGTATATAAAAAAGAAGGTAATAAATGTGCAAAGTGTGGAGCTGAAATCGAGAAGAAAAAAGTAAGTGGCCGAGCAGCTAGATTTTGTCCAGAATGCCAGAATTAGGAGGTCCTATTTTGATTATCGGTCTAACAGGTGGAATAGCCACCGGTAAGAGTACAGTATCTAAAACTCTGCGTGATTTAAATATAACAGTAATTGATGCAGATAAAATAGCTCATAAAGTCTTAATAAGAGAAGATGTTAAACAAAAACTTGTTAATAAATTTAGCAACAGTGTTTTAGATTCAGACGGTAATATTAATAGAAAGAAATTAGGACAAATAGTATTTGATGATAAGAAGAAATTAAGAGAGTTAGAAGAGATCACTCATCCTAAGATATTGGATATAATTAAGAAAAAAATAGATAATTATGATAAGCAAGAATTAATAGTTTTAGATGCCCCTTTATTATTTGAGACCTCATTGGATGAAATAGTTGATGAGACTTGGGTAGTATATACCGGACAAGAAACCCAGATTGAGAGGTTAAAGAGCCGAGATGGTTTAGAAAGAGAAGAGGCTTTAAAAAGAATTAAAGCTCAAATGCCGCTTGCAATAAAGAAAGAGAAGGCGGATATCTTAATTGAAAATGAAGGTAGTATCCAGGCATTAAAAGATAAAATCAACAAATTAGTTGAGAAAAGGCGCTAGTCTGTTATATAATTATAAATACGTTTTCATAAATATACTTTACGAGTGCTTATATAGCCGCTAGTTAAGAGAATTTTTTGAGGTCTAAGGAAGGATTTCATTCTAATTCATAGAATATAATAATAGAGTTTTACAGAGAGTTCTGTCATTTAAGTTTTATTGGTCTTTTTCAAGACCAAAATCAAACTTTTCCATTTTAAAAAGGGGGTGAATTCAGAGGTAGATAGAATTGAGCAGTACCAGTTAAATTTTTCAAATTAGTTAGTAATATTTCAAGGAGGGAAAAATTTTAAATGAAAAAATATGGTGTCTTATTGTTGTCATTAATCTTAGTTTTCTCAGTAGTTAGTATCGCAGGAGCACAGGATGAAGTAAAGAATCCAAATACTTATACTCACGTTACTATAGGTAATCAAAGTACTTTGGATCCACACTATTCATATGACACAGGTAGTTCAGAAATAATTGATAATGTTTATGAATGCTTGATTCAATATCAAGGCGAATCAGTTAATGAATTCGCTCCATTGCTAGCAACTAAAGTTCCATCTAAAGAAAATGGACTTATTTCTGAAGATGGTACAGAATATACCTTCCCAATTCGTGAAGGCGTTGAATTTAGTAATGGTAATGCATTAACTCCAGAAGATGTTAAGTATAGTTTCCTCAGAGGTATGATCATGGATCGTGCTTATGGTCCAATGTGGATGCTTTATGAACCTCTCTTTGGAGATATGGCTACACTTTCTGACTTAACTCAAGAAGTTGTAGGCGTTGAAAATCCAAAAGAGTTAACTGCAGAACAATCAGCTAAAGTATATGCTGAATTAGATAAGAAAATTACTATTGATGGAAACAATGTTACTTTCCATCTAGAAAATCCTTATCCTCCATTCTTAAATATCTTATCACAACACGCAGCTTGGTCAAGTATTCTTGACAAAGAGTGGAGTATTAAGCAGGGTGCTTGGGACGGTAGTCCTGAAACTATAGCTGACTATCACGACCCAGTTAAAGAAGATGACCCACTATATGATAAAATGATGGGTACTGGTCCATTTGTCATGACTGAATGGGTAAATGGCGACCATGTAATCTTTAAAAGAAATGATAATTACTGGCGTGAACCTGCTAACTTCAAAACTGTAATTATTAAGAATATTGATGAGCCTACTACACGTATTTTACTTCTAAAACGTGGAGATGCTGATTCAATCGCATTAGACTATCAATATTTCAATCAGATTGAAGGCGACGAAAATATTGAAATCATCAGAGAACTTCCACAGCTTCAAAACTTAACAATGTTATTTAACTGGACTATCGAAACAAAAGGTAATGACTATATTGGTAGTGGAGAGCTTGATGGCGAAGGTATTCCTTCTGACTTCTTTACAGATGTTCATGTAAGAAAAG
>CAZXRH010000176.1:0-4546 GCA_964642575.1 uncultured Halanaerobiales bacterium | reverse complement strand
CCTTAATAAGAGAAGGTGTGCCTAGTATAATAAATCCTGAAGATAAAATTGCTATTGAAGAAGCAGTAAGATTAAAAGAAGAGTTCGGTGGTGAAGTTACAGTGATAAGTATGGGTCCACCTCAAGCTAAAGATGCATTAGTTGAAGCTTATGCAATGGGGGCAGATAAGGCTATTTTACTTTCAGACAAAGCATTTGCAGGTTCGGATACCTGGGCTACTGCCTATACTTTGTCACAAGCAATTAAAGAAACAGGTCAATTTGACCTCGTTTTCTGTGGACGGCAAGCAATTGATGGTGATACAGCTCAAGTTGGGCCTCAGGTAGCCGAGAATCTTTCTATACCACAGATAACTTATGTAAAAGGGGTAGACATCGAAGACGATGAGATTATTGCTAAAAGACAGCTTGAAGACGGTTACAGTGTGATAAAAACAAAGCTTCCGGCTTTATTGACAGTAATTGATGGATTAAATGAACCTCGTTATCCATCAATAAAAAGGATTATTGATGCTTATAATAAAGAAGATACAATTCAGACCTGGACTGTCGAGGACTTTGAAGTAGATAAAGATAAACTAGGCCTTGATGCTTCTCCAACTCAGGTTTATGATACTTTTGTTCCGACCAGAGACCATGAACCCGAAATACTGGAAGGTGACGTTGAAGAAAAAGTTGAGAAGTTAATTAAAAAATTAAAAGAGGAAAAAGTAGTTTAAGTTTTGCTTAAAGGAGGTTAACTAAATGTTAAATGTTATTGAAAAAAAGTGTACTGGCTGTGCAGTTTGTATAGATAAGTGTCCTTTTGATGCTTTAGAAATGAAAAACAATATAGCAGTTGTTGATTACAATAGTTGTACAATGTGTGGACTTTGTGTTAAAAGCTGTGAATATGATGCTTTAGAACTTAATGAAGAAAGTTCACAATCTAAAAAGGATAATTCAAATTATAGTGGGGTCTGTGTAATAGCAGAACAAAGGGATAATGTTCTTATGGATGTTTCACTTGAATTAATTAGTGAAGGAAGGAAACTTGCAGATCAATTAGACGTAAAACTTTCTGCAGTAGTGCTTGGCTCTGATATTAAAGATACTGCTAATGAGCTAATTGCTCATGGTGCTAATGAAGTATATTTAGTAGAAGATGAGAAATTAAAAAATTATAGAACCGGACCGTATACAAGCATTATTACAAACATTATAAATAAATTTAAACCTGAAATTGTTCTTTTAGGAGCTACCCACAATGGTCGTGATTTAGGACCGAGAATTTCAGCTAGAATTAATACAGGTTTAACAGCCGATTGTACTGAATTAGCAATTGAAGAAAAAAGAGGCATTTTATTACAAACTAGGCCAGCTTTTGGTGGTAATTTGATGGCTACTATTGTCTGTCCTGATCACCGACCACAAATGTCTACAGTAAGACCAGGTGTTATGGAAAAATCTGAGCCAGATTATAGCAGGACTGGTGGTATTAAAGAGTGTAAGTTTGATTTAGATAGTGATGAAATTGATTCTGAAATAGTTAAAAAGTCAAAAATTATAAATCTTGCTCCTGATTCATCTGAATTAGATCTGTATACTGAAATAAAAGAAATAGTTAAGCAGGCTAATAAAAGTGTTAATCTTGAAAAAGCCGATATCATTGTTTCAGGTGGCAGAGGTGTTGGAAAACCAGATGGATTCAGCACGATTAAAGAATTAGCTTCAGCTTTAAATGGTGAAGTAGGTGCATCACGTGCTGTTGTTGATGAGGGATGGATTGAAAAAGGTCATCAGGTAGGACAGACCGGGAAAACTGTTAAACCAAAAGTATATATAGCTTGTGGAATATCAGGTGCTATCCAGCATAGAGCCGGTATGGAAAATTCAGATATTATTATAGCTATAAATACTGATCATGAAGCCCAAATTTTTGAAGTTTGTGATTACGGTATAGTAGGAGATTTACATCAGATAGTACCACTTCTGTCTGAAGCATTTCAGGCTACTGTATAGTACAAATGATTCATAAATTAAAATATATTTAATAAACCAGTATTTTTGAGAATTTCTATTACCTAAGATTCTCGAACAATACTGGTTTTTTATTTCTAAATTATAATAATTTTATATATTACTTTAATCGAATATTTTTTTAAAAAAATAAGAAAAAATTCACTAAGTGTTTTGTATTATTTTGAGTAAATTTTGCGGTAATTTGTTATTTTATGATATAATAAGTTTTAGATTTGTATGAAGGATGGTTATCAAATGGTAATATTTATGACATATTTCCCGGTTTGGAAAGAGGCTTATATATTAGCCTGGCCGGTTATTTTAAACCATATATTTACAACTGCTATGAGAACAACTGATATGATTCTAATGGGGTTATTTGGACCAGCAGCAGTAACTGCGGTTGGCCTAGGTGATGTTTGGGAAAGGATAATTTTAAGAATTGCTTTAGGTTTAGGTACCGGTAGTATCTCTCTCATTTCTCAGGAAACCGGAACTAATACAAAAAAAGCAAAAGAAAACTCTGATGAGATATTGAGTCAAGTTATTTTTGCAAGTATATTGATTGGAATTCCTTTTATTATTATAGGCTGGGTAATTCCTGATAAATTAATAGGAGTTTTAGGAGCTGCACCAGAGGTTGTTGAATTAGGAGCCCAGTATTTGCTTATAATTTTTTCTGCCGCACCCTTTCGAATAATCTCAATTATTGCGGCTAGAGCCATGCAGGGTACAGGAGACACCAAGACACCTATGGTTGTTGAAGTAATAGGAAATATAATAAACATATTACTTTCAGTAGTTTTAGCCCTTGGAATTGGCCCTTTTCCCAATTATGGAGTATTAGGAGTTGGAATAGGAACTTTCACAGCTAAAGTTGTATCAGCACTTATTTATATATTTATATTCATGAGTTCAAAAAGTCAATTTGATTTACAGATGCCTTCTAAGGATTGGGATTATACAATTATTAGACAGTTGTTTTCTGTGAGTATGCCCAAAATTTTACAGGGGGTCTACCAAAGTGTGATAACTTTTCCCTTTAATTCTTTAGTCTTAGTTTTTGGAACAGAAGCGGCAGCTGCTTATCATATTTCACGCCGGATTCATCAACAATTGATTGCCCCACTTCACCGTTCCTATTATACAGTTACTACGATATTAGGCGGACAGAAGTTAGGAGAAGGAGATCCTAAAGAAAGTAAAAAAGTTACTAGAGGAATGCTTTGGTTAACACTCTTTACAATTGGTGGTTTTGCAGTTGTCATGTTTTTTTCAGCACCTTTTTTAATAAGAATTTTCACTGATGATTCCGAAACCATTTCATTTGGAATAAGATTTTTAAAAGCCCTTAGCATAGGTGCTCCAATCTTAACAATATATGCAGTTTTTGCAGGCATGCTAAACGGAGCTGGAAATACTAAGACTGCTTTATTTGGTAATTTAATCAGTCAAACAACTTTTAAACTTGGTTTAAGTTATCTACTTAGTATTATATTTAACCTCGGTTTACTAGGGATATTAATCGGACTTGTAATAGACTTTATTGTAAGAGCACTTTGGGTTGGAAGAAAATATATTAAAGGTGACTGGGTCGATGAAGCCGGTAAAATGATCGAAGAAAGAAGGTCAAAAGAGAGTAAATTAAGATGACTAGATAAATTAAAAAACTTTTATTGAGGAGAGATTATGTTGTTTCTTACAAAGGACAATGAAGTGAAAATATATTATGAAACATTTGGAGATAGAGAGGGCCTTCCTTTAATACTTATTCACGGACAGGGCCTTGATCATAATATGTTTAAAAAACAGATTGAGAAATATAAAGACAAAGGTATATATTTAATAACACCTGATATGCGGGGACATGGTAGATCATCAAAAGTTAAAAGTTTAGAACTTGTGGATTGGGTAGAAGATATTAATGATTTAATGTATCAACTTGGTTTAGAATCCGCAAATATTTTGGGAGTAAGTATGGGTGGTGTGATTGCTCAAAAATTTGCTGTTGAATATCCTGAAAAAGTGGACAAACTGATCCTATCCGATACTTTTGCTGAAATTAATAGTTTTACTGAGAAATTAGCTGCATATTCTCAGGTGGTCGGTTTCACATTATTTAGGATACTACCAAAAACATTACGAGCAAAGATAATAGCTTCAGCTTATAAGGATTATTCACCTGAGGTTTATGAATATTTTAAAAAAGTTACTAAAGATGCTGATTTTGGGCAATTAGTTTTAAGTAGAAAAGCGATAAATAAAGTCGATTTATTAGAAGAACTTAAACAATTAAACAAATCTGTTCTAGTTATGGCAGGAGATAAAATATTAATCAAGCCTGCTCAAAAAATTGCTTGCAATTTACCAAATTCAAAGTTGAAAATCATTGAAGGTTCTTCTGATCCATCAAACATGACAAAGCCGAAAGAATTTGATAAAAACGTATTACAATTTCTATTAGATTAATAATTGCAAAAGAAAAAACCCTCCGTTTAAGGAAGGCTTGTTTAAAAAATGATATATTTTTTCTTGCTTTTCAAAT
>CAZXRH010000175.1:0-4552 GCA_964642575.1 uncultured Halanaerobiales bacterium | reverse complement strand
TCCTACTACTGCCTTTAAAATTGGTGAAAAGATGGATCCCTTAGAAATGTATGCAGCTGATATCTTTACAGTACCGGTTAATATTGCTGGTATTCCAGCAATTTCAGTTCCCTGTGGTTTTGATCAAAAAGGACTGCCGATTGGTATTCAGCTTATGGGACCACATTTTAAAGAAGAAAAACTAATCCAGGCTGCTTACTCCCTGGAAAAAATACTAGATTTGGATATTGAATATCCTGCTTTGAAATAAAGATGGAGGTGTAATGATGGATAAAAATTTTGAAACGGTAATTGGATTAGAAGTACACGTCCAATTAGATACAGACTCAAAGATATTTTGTTCCTGTAGTACAGAATTTGGTAGTGAACCCAATACCAATACTTGTCCGGTTTGTTTAGGATTACCCGGAACTCTACCGGTTTTAAATAAAAAAGCGGTTGATTATCTGGTAATGACCGGTTTGGCTTTAAATTGTGAAATTGCAACTTATAGTAAATTTGACCGCAAAAACTATTTTTACCCGGATCTACCGAAAGCTTATCAGATTTCACAGTATGACCTACCTTTAGCTAAAAACGGTTATATTGAAGTGGAGACCGAAGAAGGTACTCATGAGATTGGAATTACTAGAATCCACTTAGAAGAGGATGCAGGTAAGCTGATTCATGAAGGTAGTATTGATAAATCTTCCGGTAGTTTAGTCGATTATAATAGAACGGGTGTCCCTTTAGCTGAAATAGTTAGTGAACCTGATATTAGAACCCCTGCTCAGGCAAGGGAGTATCTAAATTACTTAAAAAAGACCTTAGAATATCTTGGGGTTTCTGATTGTAATATGGAAGAAGGCTCTTTACGCTGTGATGCTAATATCTCTTTAAGGGCACGTGGTGATAAAGAGTTTGGAACTAAGGTGGAGCTTAAAAACATGAACTCTTTTAAGGCTATCGAAAAAGCCCTGGCTTATGAACAGAAAAGGCAGCGTCAAATGATTGATGCTAAAGAAGAGATTGTTCAAGAAACTCGAACTTGGGATGAAGATAAAGGAAAAACCATTTCAATGAGAGGTAAAGAAGAGGCTAATGATTACAGATATTTCCCAGAACCAGATCTAGTTCCTATAGAGATTAATGATGAGTGGGAAAATGAGATCAAAGAAGAACTACCCGAACTGCCTTCAGTTAGGAAAAAAAGATTTATTCAAGATTATGAACTACCTGAATATGATGCAGATGTTCTAACTGACAGCCGTGAACTGGCTGATCTTTTCGAAGAATGTGTGGAAGAATTTAAAGATCCTAAAGAAGTTAGTAACTGGATTATGGGTGAGTTTTTAAGGTTAATCAATGAAGAAAAGATGGAAGTGGCAGATACTCAGATCACTGGGCCTTTACTAGGCAAAATGCTCAAGATGATGGAAGAAGATGTGATTAGTTCTAAGATTGCCAAAACTGTATTTGAAGAAATGTTCTATACTGGTAAGGATCCTGAAGAGATCGTAGAAGAAAAAGGTCTTAAACAGATTAGTGATGAAGACAAGTTAGAATCATTAGTTGAACAAATTATCGAAGATAATCCTGATGTTATTGAAGATATTCGCAATGGTAAAGACAAAGCAATTGGCTATTTAGTTGGTCAAGTTATGAAAGAGACCAAAGGAAAAGCAAATCCACAAATGGTAAACGAGATGTTTAGAGACAAGATTAATAATTAAAGGGGAAAACAAAATGGCAGAAATAGGTAGTTTAACCCTGGTTACCGGAACTGAGCAAACCCGGCAGACCTTATTAAAACAACTAAAAGAGTATATAACTGAGGATATTGATATCAAAAGCTATGCTGTTGATGAAGGTATTAAAGAAAAGATCAAAGATGAACTAATAATTCTATCCAGTGATATATTATATCAAGAACTTATTGAAAATAATCAGTTGTGTTCTGAATGTGAAGTTATCACTGCCAAGCGAACTATAAATTATGATGCCATCGAAGAAATTATGTTTTTAGACCCTGACACAGATGTTTTATTTGTAAATGATATTGAAGAAACGGCTAAGGCCGGTATAGAAGCCCTAAAAGAATTACAAATTGACCATATTAACCTTTATCCATATTATCCCGGTATGCAATCAGATATAAGAAAAGCAAAAGTTGCCATTACTCCAGGTGAGGTCAATAAAGTACCCGAATTTGTTGAAGATGTCTATAATATCGGTCCTAGAATAATAGATTTCACTACTATTTTAAAGTTGTTAAACCGTCTTGATATTGTAGAACATAAAGCCGGTCAATTTTCACGTTCATACTTAAATAAGATCATTAATATAGCAAAAAAGTTTGCTCAATCCGCTAATGAAGTATCAAATCTTAATGAACACCTTGGTACAGTGATCAACAGTTTAAATGATGCCCTAGTGGTCTATGATAACAAGGGATATATAAGTGTAACCAATGCCAATTTTAATGAATTATTTAATCTAAACAATAATAATTTTAAAAATAAATGTATTAGAGATTTAATATATAGTAAAAATCTACTTTCATTTTTGATGTCTGACAAAAAGGATAAAAAGGTATTTGAAATAAAGAATAAAAATTATGTAGTTAGTAAGTTTTCTTTACCTGAATCTGAATTTTACACAGCTGTTTTTAAAAGTGAAAAAGATACTATTGATGATAACAAAAGAATAAATCAGGAATTCATCAATAAAGGCTTTGTAGCAAAGTATAACTTTGAAGATATTATTGGTGAAAGTCAAGCTAATCGGAAAGTGAAAAAAGTTGCTAAAAAGCTGGCTAAAACTGATCTCACAATCTTAATTGAAGGTGAAAGCGGTACTGGCAAAGAACTTTTTGCAAATGCGATTCACAATAGTTCAAAACGTAAAAATGGTCCTTTTTTAGCGGTGAATTTTAGTGCTTTGCCGGATAAGTTAATTGAAAGTGAACTTTTTGGTTATGAACCAGGCGCTTTTACTGGTGCCAAAAAAAGTGGAAAAAAGGGACTTTTTGAACAGGCTGATGGTGGCTCAATCTTTTTAGATGAAATTGGTGATATCTCTATAGAAGTACAGGCTAGGTTACTGAGAGTTCTACAGGAAAAAGAACTGATGAGAATTGGGGGCAATAAGATCAACAAGGTAGATGTAAGAGTGATTGCAGCCACTAATAAAAACCTCTGGAATTTAATTGAACAAGGTAAATTTAGAAAAGATCTTTATTATCGCCTTAAAATTGGTTATCTAAAACTACCTCCTTTAAGAGAACGTAAAGAAGATCTCAAAGAATTAATGGATTATTTTATTGAGGTAGAGAGTACTAAATCAATTAAGATTGCACAAGAAGTATTTGAAGAATTAAAAAAATATGACTGGTATGGTAATATTAGAGAATTAAAAAATACTTTAAACTATATGCTCGCTGTTAAGGAAGGAGATAAGATAACCTTATCTGATATTCCGAACCGAGATTTCTTTAAAGGTGAAATAGTAATTGAAAAAGATCGTTTTAATCAAAACCTTAAATTAAGTGAAGAAGAAAAGTTTTTAATTAAATTGATTGATCAATTAAAACAAAAGCATAATATTATTGGTCGGAGACTTCTAGCTGAAAAGTCTCAAAATACTTCCTTTCCTCTTACAAAATATCAAATTAGAAATAGACTGAATAAGTTAGAAAAGAAAGGTTTAATTGAAAAGGGCAAAGGCAAAAAAGGAACCCAATTAACTGTATTGGGCAAAGAATATCTCGACCAATAAAACCATTAAGCCTTAATGGGGACCCATAAAAACCCATTAAGGCTATTTTTATCTTAAAAATGCTGTTATATAAACATTGTTAACTGGCACACAAATTGCATAATAATATAGATAGAAATTTAAAAACCGTGAAAGGAGTTTTTCAATGAATATTATTATAAAAAATGCAGAAATATTTACTCCTAATTTCATTGGAAAGAAGGATATTGTAATACTAAGAGATAAAATAGTATATATAGGAGAAAAAATAAACAAAAATTTTAATTTAAATTTTCTAAATTTTAAAACTATTGATGCTAAAGAAAAGTATATTGTGCCGGGCTTTATTGACAGCCACCAGCACTTTTTAGGTGGAGGGGGAGAAGGAGGATTTCGGACCCGGACTCCTGCCATCCGACTTACCGACATCACTAAAGGTGGGGTAACTACAGCAGTTGGGTGTCTAGGTACAGATAGTGTAACTCGTAATCTCAGATCACTTTTAGCCAAAAGTAAAGCCTTAGAAAAAGAAGGAATTAGTACATATATGTATACGGGTTCTTACCGAATACCACCTAATACAATTACTGAAGGTGTCAGAGAGGATATTGTTTTAATTGATAAAATCATAGGTACAGGTGAAGTAGCTTTAGAAGATCATCGTTCTTCCCAACCGACCTATGAAGAATTTAAGAAAGTGGTAGCAGAGACCAGTATTGGGGGTATGCTGGCTGGAAAAGCTGGTATAGTTAATATTCATATGGGTGATGGTAAAAATGGCTTAGGCTATCTATATAAGATAATTGAAGAGGGTATA
>CAZXRH010000174.1:0-4559 GCA_964642575.1 uncultured Halanaerobiales bacterium | reverse complement strand
TTAATGGAGGTCGGGGATATCTTTGTAGTCAATAAAGCTGACCGTCCTAAGTCACATCAGATGGTATTAACCATTGAACAGCTGGTATCATTTAAAAAGGGCAAAGATATATGGACACCACCTGTGTTGTCTACAAATGCCCTTAAAAATGAAGGTATCGAATCCATAAATAAGGAGATTAACAAACACCATCAGTATTTGAAAGATAAAGATTTACTTCAAAAAAACCGGAAATATGTAATAAAAACTCAGCTGATTAACCTTATGGAAAAGACTTTAAATGAAAAATACATAGAACCGATTTTAAATGACGAACAGTTTGAAAAAGAGGTTGAATTAATTTATAACAAAAAAAAAGATCCCTATAGTTCGGTTAATAAATTACTGTCTTTTGACTAGTTTAGAAAGGAAGGTAACTGTATATGAAAATTGATCATGTTGGTATTGCCGTAAGAAATATTGATGAATCCTTAACTTTTTATAGAGATATTTTAGGGTTAGAATTTGAAGGTATTGAAGTATTAGAGGATAGAGGGTTAAAGACAGCTTTCTTAAAAACAGGTGAAAGTGAAATTGAATTATTAGAACCCATTTCAGAAGATAGCACTATTTATAAGTTTTTAGAAAAGAAGGGAGAAGGTATACATCACCTCGCTCTAGAAGTAGATGATGTAGAAGAAAAGATAGAGAGTATGGAACAAAAAGGGGCCAATTTTATAGGAGAAGCAAGTATTGGAGCAGGCGGTAAGAAGATAATTTTCATACATCCTAAATCTACAAGTGGAGTATTGATGGAACTCTGTCAGCATAAAGATTAAACATTACGCATTGAGAACTATAAGTTATTAAATGATTGAGATTTCAGATGTCATAATTTTTAATCAATTTTGATAACTTGTTAAAAAAATTTTGTATGAAAATACAGGAGGCCGAGAAAGGAGGCAGGATTTAATTTAAAATAAATTCAAGCTCTTAAAGCTCACAATATTCTTGCTTAACCGTTAATTTTACATTACCGTTTTATTAATTTTAAGACTTAAAATAAAAGATTAAAAAAGAAATAAAGACTATTAACATAGGAGTGAAATAAAATTGTCTAAAGATAATTATAATCCTTATCAAGAGTTCATAGATACAATAGACGAAGCAGGCCGGAATCTAGGACTACCTAAAGATGATTACAAGATATTAGAAAAACCAGACCGTGAATTAAAAGTATCAATTCCCATTGAAAAAGATGATGGCAGTGTAGAGGTTTTTGATGGATATCGTGTCCAACACAGTAACTCAAGAGGACCATATAAAGGTGGAGTACGTTACCATACAGATGTTGATATCGATGAGATTCGCGCTCTAGCCGGTTGGATGACCTTGAAGTGTTCACTGGTTGATATTCCTTATGGAGGAGCCAAGGGTGGTATTAAATGTGACCCTCGTGACCTTTCACAGACAGAACTTAAAAAAATCACACGAAGATATACAACTATGATCGAACCTGTTATTGGAATTGATAAAGATATACCAGCACCTGATGTAAATACCAATGCTCAAATTATGGGCTGGATTTATGATACATACAGTATGATTAAGGGACACAATATCCCAGGCATTGTAACCGGTAAACCACGTATAATAGAAGGATGTTTAGCACGTGAGGGAGCTACTGGACGTGGTGTTATGATTACTGTAGTAAATCTCTTTAAAAAGTTAGGTAAAGATTTAGAAGGTACCAAAGTAGCTATTCAGGGCTTTGGTAATGTTGGTCAGGTTGCAGCAGAACTCTTAGAAGAGAAAGGCTGTAAGATTGTTGCAGTCAGCGATGTTTCCGGTGGTCTCTATAATGAAGACGGCTTAGATGTTGTTAAACTAAGAGAATATGTTGGATCAGACCGTAAACCATTAGCTGAACTCGAAATAGATGAAAATACCAAGAAAATTACAAATGCTGAACTTTTAAGAATTGATACTGATGTATTAATCCCAGCTGCTTTAGAAAACCAAATAACAGTAGATGTAGCAAAAGAACTGAAAGCTAAATATGTAGTAGAAGCTGCCAATGGTCCGACCACCAGAGAAGCAGATCAAGTACTAGAAGAACGTGATGTAGTTGTTATGCCTGATATTTTAGCAAATGCAGGTGGAGTTATTGTTTCCTATTTCGAATGGGTGCAAAATAAAGAATCCTCAAGATGGGAAGATTCAAAAACAAACAGAAAGCTGCGTAATCTCTTAACTGAAGCCTTTGAACAGGTATGGAAAACATATGAGGATAAAAAGGTTTCCTTTAGAGAAGCAGCCTATATGGTTGCCTTAAACAGAATTGTCGAAACCAAAAAAATCAGAGGCATTTTCCCATAAAAAAGGTCAAAAAATTTATCGGGAAGGATAATAAAAATTATCTGACTGGTAATATTGTATCACAATATATACTCATTTAAATAATTAGGGGGAAGTAAAAAAATGGCCAATTCTACTGTTTATGAAAATGTATTAAAGCAGCTCGATAATGCAGCAAATGCATTAGACTTAGATAAGCAGATTAGAGAATTACTTCAGGAACCAATGAGAACCTTATCTGTATCAATACCTGTTAAATTAGATGATGGTAACATTCATGTATTTAAAGGCTTCCGCTGTCAGCACAATAATGTGTTGGGACCTACTAAGGGCGGAATTAGATTTCACCCACAGGTAAGTGAAGATGAAGTAAAAGCTTTAGCTGCCTGGATGACCTTTAAGTGTTCTTTAGTTGGAATTCCTTATGGAGGAGCAAAAGGTGGGGTTATTGTAAATCCTAAAGAACTTTCCCGCAATGAGCTTGAAAGATTGAGCCGCGGATTTATACAGTCTATTTCACCTATAATTGGTCCAGATAAAGATATTCCAGCTCCTGATGTTTATACTGATGCTCAAGTCATGAGTTGGTTTATGGATGAGTTTTCAAAACTGAAAGGTGTTAATACTCCTGGCTTGGTAACCGGTAAACCGGTTGTGTTAGGTGGTTCTTTTGGTCGCCACTCTGCTACCGCCCGAGGAGTTATGTATACAGTAAGAGAAGCTGCTAAGGCAATTGATCTTGACCTTAAAGGTGCTACTGTAGCAGTTCAGGGTTATGGCAATGCCGGTAGCTTTTCAGCTAAATTCTTAAATGAATTAGGCTGTAAAATAGTTGCTGCCAATGATTCAAAAGGTGGTATTTACTGTGAAGACGGTATTGATCCCATTGAAGCTGCTAAACATAAAGAAGAAACAGGTAGTGTAAAAGGATTTACCGGTTGTGAAGAAATTTCTAATGAAGAACTGTTAACTATGGATGTAGATATATTAGTGCCAGCAGCGTTAGAAAATCAGATTACTAAAGAAAATGCTGATGATATTAAAGCACGTATGATTGCTGAAGCTGCTAATGGTCCAACTACTCCTGAAGCAGACGAAATATTATTTAAAAAGCAAATTATGATTATACCTGATATCCTTGCTAATGCTGGTGGAGTAACTGTATCATACTTTGAATGGGTGCAAAACCTAGCCAACTACTACTGGTCAAAAGAAGAAGTAGACAGGAAATTAGAAGATATCATGGTAGATGCTTTTGAAAAAGTATATAATACTCATGAAGAAATGGGAGTTAATATGCGAGTATCAGCCTTTATAGTTGCCATTAAAAGACTTACCGAAGCAATGGAAGCTAGAGGCTGGGTATATAATGGTGATAAAAACTGCTAATTAAAAAATGATACTAGGAGGGGCCGTTTGGCCCCTTTTTAACATATAAGACAAATCTTCATTTTTTGCATTTATAGAGATTATATAATAATATCCTTTTTATAAAAAAGTTTATTAGGAGGCTTAAGCTAGTGACTAAAGTAAAGCTTACTGAAACAATTTTAAGAGATGGACACCAATCACTTTTAGCAACAAGGATGGAAACGGATGAAATGCTGCCTGTATTAGAGGAAATGGATAAATTAGGGTACCACTCACTGGAAGTCTGGGGAGGGGCTACTTTTGACAGCTGTATCAGATATTTAGATGAAGATCCTTGGGAGAGATTAAGGAAATTTAAAGAAAAAGCTAAAAACACTCCTCTGCAGATGCTGTTAAGAGGGCAAAACATTTTAGGATATAAACATTACCCAGATGATGTATTAGAGAAGTTTGTGGAAAAATCCATTAAAAATGGGATTGATATTATAAGGATTTTTGATGCACTAAATGATGTTAGGAATTTAAAAAAGGCTATTGAATTTACCAATAAATATGGTGGACATGCCCAGGGAACAATTGTATATACTACAAGTCCCTTACATGATATTGACCATTATATAGAAACTGCCCAGGAAGTTGAAAAAATGGGGGCAGATTCACTTTGTTTAAAAGACATGGCAGGATTACTGCCACCTTTTGAAGCCTATGATTTAATTAAAAAATTAAAGAAGGCAATCGATATTCCGATTCAATTACATGCTCACAATACAACGGGAATGGCTTCTATGACATACTTAAAAGCAGCTGAAGCGGGTGTAGATATAATTGCTACTGCCCTTTCTGCTTTAGGT
>CAZXRH010000173.1:0-4653 GCA_964642575.1 uncultured Halanaerobiales bacterium | reverse complement strand
CTCTTCCAGCTTTAATACTTTTTCTATAAAGAATTTAAAGGGACACTGGACATAAGTTTCTAAAGAACTAGCACTATAGCTGTAATTTGGATGGAAGTGATCTTTTAAAGCATTTAAGATCTCAGGATCATCAATTAAGCCATCAGCCTTAGTGTACTGTCCTGAGTTACGTAAACTCTCAACCTCAAATCCAGAGATCAATTCTTTTAATTTTTGAGCTGAAATTCTCCGTAAGGTATAGTCCTTTAATTCAGATAAACTAAAGGCTTTCTCCATCTCATCAATGATAAAATCATAGTTGTGTACTTCCTTTATTTCAAAGCTACCTTCCTTAAAAAGATTTTTAACTTCTTCAACAAAGGAAGAAATGATAGCTCCTCCTTCACCTTCTCCCAGGGTGGGATAGGTTAAGTTAATTTCACGACCTGTGTTTAAAAGATTTTTATAAAAGAGATAGCTCTCTGTAATTAAAAGATCATTTTTAGTTTTTAAATTAATGCCCATGTTTTCTAATATGCGGCGTTCTTTATCCTTAACAAGCCATTTGTTATAGTTTACAGCCGGAAATTCTCCTTCTAAAAGGCCAGGGATAAATATGTAGTCAAAGCTTTTGTTACGAGCCTGGGAAGGAGTTAATACCTGGACTCGGCTTAAATTATCTTTACTTGTACTTCCTATCATCTGTTCTTTAAAGATCTTTTTAAACCAATAGACAAACTCTTCAAAATCCATCTTTTGATTAATAATCTCATCATATTCATTTAGCTTATCTTTGAGAATCTGAAAGGCTCTCAGTTCATCTACAATTAAATTCTCATCATCAAATTCTAAGATGTTATCTACTAGTTGAAATGATTTTAATATGTTTAAGAGATTATAGCTGTATTCTTTGAACTTTTTTGCTTGGCGAATGTTTTTATAAAAGTCAATTAAACTTTGCATTACTTCTTTTAACTGGGCTGGATAGTCATTATCTTCTTCATCTAAAATATATGAAAGGTCCTTACCTCGAATAATACCCTTATCCCAGATTGCAAGCTGTAGTTTGTTCATTTTATTTTTTTCAATATTACAGTCCGTAAAGTTTGATTTTAAGATCTTAAATACTGAACTACGGTCATAGTTATTCCGAATCAGATCAAAAAGTTGATTAATTAAAATCCAGAGGCCACTTTGTTTAAATGTTTTTAAGTTAGATGTATAGTATGGTATCTTATACTCTTTAAATAGTTCATCGATTAAAGCAAAATACTTAACCTGGCTTTTGACAATAAGGCCAATTTGCTCGGGAGCAATATCTTTTTTAGTTATCATCTTTTTTATTTTGCGGGCAATATGTCTGATTTCGGTTTCTTCATCTTCAGCTGCTGTAATCTGAAGACTGTTATCAGCTGATATTTTGTCATAATCTATCGAAAAGAGATTATCCCTGATTTGTTCAAGGATGTCATTTTCTAAAGCTAAAGAATTTACCTTTATCTCTTTTTCAATATTTAGATCAGCTGTAATTTGGCTGTAGTTATTATAGATACCACTTCTCTTTTCTTCAAAGTTTAGATTAAGCCAAATTTCTTTACCTAGGTCTGCTAACTTATTAAGCAACTTCTTTTGATAAAGACTAAGGTACTGAAAACCATCTATGATAAAAAGCTCTGTATTTTTGATCAATTCAGATTGTTTTAAATGATCAATTGCAGCCTGATACTGTCGCAACTCATCATTTAATCCTTCTCTTTTTAAATAGTCATAATAATGGTTATATATTTTAAAGAGTTCCTGAAACTTTTGATTATCAATATTTTCTAAAAAGTTGTCCTCTTTAATTTCATTTTCTAAAGAAATCTCTTTAATGAGGCGTAGTAAGTCCTCATAAAAACCGGGATATTTAGCTATCTTTTTAAAATATGTAATCTCGTTTTTATCAATAAGCTTATTTGTTACTTCTTTTAAGATAAGCTCTTTTTGAATATCAGTTATTATGGGCTGAAAACTGCTGCTGTCTTTTAATACTTCATTAACTAGACCTTTAAATAAGAGGAAGTTGGTTTCCCCCACTACATTAAGATTCGATTCTTTAAACATCTTGTTTTTAAGATCGGCTATCATCTGATAGGTCGGAGCAATATAGCAGAGTTTTTGGCTGGCTTTACCCTGCATATATTCCGTTACCTTATTATATATCTTTGGGGTGTTTTCATTGATCGGCTGGCCGTAAAATAATTTAATCATAAAATTAAAACCTCACTTTGCAAATAAAATAAAGGAATTTATATACTTAAAAAGAAATTTATTAATGGTATTAAAATTTTCTTTTAAAGGCGGGATTATTATGAGAGACAGATTTGTCTGGACTATTATCAGAAACAACTGGAAAACATTACTCATTGCATTCTTAATTATTGTAATCGGAGGTATTATCATAAAAAACGTAGGAGAGATCCCATATGAAGATCAACACCTCATGAATTCAACAACACCGATTCAGTTTAATATTGACGGCAATGAGATGCGCGGCTTTATCTACTTATCCTACTGGGTAAAAGCAGATAGAAATACTGACAATATGACTTCACAAGAATTAGGAAATTACCTTATGGAAAATGGATACATAGAACTTGACAACCACCAAGAACCGCTAATAGAAACCCTTCAAACTTATCAGGCTGAGGATATTCAAGAAAACTGGATGAATGATTATGAATTCTTTAAAAAACGCAATGTTTACTTTATTGAAAACGATGGTAAATTAATGAATACCATGGAAGAAATAGGTGTAAATATCAACTTAAAGTATCAGCTCAAAAAAATATTCTTTGTTTATCTCAACAAAGAAAAATATAATGAATTTGTCGAATCATTGGATTAAGTTGGAAAAAAGAGGAGGGAAAGCCCTCCTCTTAATTTTTTTGCTTTATATATTTTCTATTATGTCTTCTACTCTTTGTGAGAACTTATCTCTTATTTCCTCTAATTTTTTCTGGGCTGCTTCTTCAGTTTCATCATTAACTGCAAAATATACTTTTAGTTTGGGTTCTGTACCAGAAGGACGAACTGTTATCAGGCTTTCATCTTCTAAAAGGTACTGTAAGACATTAGACTCCGGTAAATCAATTTCTGTTTCAGTATCCTTTTTTAAGTCATATTCTTTGCCTGCCTGATAATCACGCCATAAAATCACTTCTCGGTCAGCAATTTCTTGGACTCCGTTTTCTCTTAAAGTTTTAAGTGTTCCATTTATTTTTTCCTGTCCTTCTTTACCTTCTCTCCTAATTGCAACTAGATCCTCTTTATAGTAGCCATATTGTTCATATATCTCCTGTAATCTTTCGTAAAGGGTTTTACCCTGCTCTTTATAAAATAGGGCTAGAATGGCTGTTAAACCACATGCTACAATTGCGTCTTTATCACGGGCATAGTCTCCCACTAAGTAACCATAGCTTTCTTCAAAGCCCAGAATAAATTCTTTGTCACCTGTTTTTTCAAAACCGGTCATCAGTTCACCTATATATTTAAAACCTGTTAAGGTATCCATAACTTCTATTCCATGATCTTGAGCTAATTTTCTGATCAACTCAGTAGTAACTATTGTTTTAATAATTACACCATTTTCAGGAACATCTGTATTATTTAATAAAAAGTCAGCCATTAAAATACCTATTTGATTACCGTTTAGGCCCACATATCTGTCATTTTCATCTTTAACTATTGCTCCCATCCGGTCTCCATCGGGGTCTGTTCCCATAATTAAATCGGTATCTTGCTTTTCTGCCATCTCTAAAGCCATTTCAAAGGCAGAAAATTCTTCTGGATTAGGGCTTTCGACCGTTGAAAAGTCAGGATCAAAAACTGCTTGTTTTTCTACAATCGATAGGTTGTCAAAACCCATCTCTTTTAAAAGCCTTTCAGTTTGTTTATAGGCACTACCATGAAGTGGGGTATATATAATATTTAAATCTTCCCCATTTTTTTCAACTAGTTCAGTTTTCGGTAGGGTATCTACCATTGCCTGAATATATTTACTATCAATGTCTTCCCCAATATATTCTAAAAGTTCCTTTTCTTTAGCTTCTTCTTTCGTAATGGTTTTTACCATAGAAAAGTTATCAATTTCATTGATTTCAGCAATTACCTTACGGGCTAGGTCAGGAACTAACTGACAGCCGTCAGGTCCATAAACTTTATATCCATTGTATTCGGGCGGGTTGTGACTGGCTGTAATTACAATACCACCACAGGCCTCAAGCTCTCTTACAGCAAATGATAGTTCGGGTGTAGGGCGTAGACTATCAAACAAATATGTTTTTATATTATTAGCTGCTAAAACAAGGGCAGTCTCTAAAGCAAATTCGGCTGACTTATGACGCGGGTCATAAGCAATGACTGCTCCTGATGTTTTACCTTCTTCTTCATAATAATTTATGATATAGTTGGCAAATCCCTGAGTGGCTCGCCTGATTGTATACTTATTGATTCTATTAGTACCTGCTCCTATCTTACTTCTCATTCCTCCGGTGCCGAACTCGAGGTTTTTATAAAAACGGTCTTCAATTTCTTTTTCATTATCTTCTATTGATTCTAATTCTTTTTTAGTTTCTTCGTCAAAATAATCATCTTTTAACCACTTTTTATATCTCTGCATAAAATCCATTATAA
>CAZXRH010000172.1:0-4654 GCA_964642575.1 uncultured Halanaerobiales bacterium | reverse complement strand
GTTATTCTTTCTTCCATTACAGCATCTGTTATTGTTCCTTTATCTCTTAGATATTCAAGTAAAATTTCTTCTTCAGTTTCATTAGTAGTTTTACTTGAAATTGGGTCAGCTGCATCTGCATAGTATTTATATACATAACTGTTAATGGCAAAGGTATATTCTTCATTAGGAGATACTCTTTCTCCATTAAGATATACTTTAATATCTTTAATTTCTCCGTTTTCCATTTCTACAGTGTATTTTGTACCAGATGAGACATGAGTCATTACTGGACCTTCACCATAATATCTAGCCTGACTTAATAACATTTTTTCTAAGTCACGGCCTGTTACAGTAGCGATTGTAACATTATTATCATATCCAAAGCTTGAATATAACATGCCTAATGATTCATTGAAAACATCACTATTAGCTGGGTAAGTAGCACCTGTTGCTAGTTGATCACTTGGGAATGCAGCAACATCTACATCCAGTACTTCTTTGGCAGCATCTGCAAATAAGTTACCAGCACTTACTGAACCAGTTGCTTTGCCGATTGTACTAAGTTCAACATTTGTATATGCAACTTTTTCACCAGAGCCACCTTTTTCAATAGCAACTGAAGTTCTATTGAGGTCCTGAGCAGCATAAAAGCTTTGTAATTTTTCTGAACTAATTACATCTTCTAAATAATGGATAATTGTATCATTAACTCTTAAATAGGTATTTTTACCTTCTGTTTCAGCTTCAAAGTTATATGAACTAGCTACATATGAGTTATGAGCAACAGTGAAGGTTTTACCATCTTCAATTTCATTGCCTGCCATATCATTGAGTACAACTCTTTTAACATCTCCAACCTGATTAACAATTATTTCATAGTTTAGTCCACCAGGTCTTAAATCAATAGAGTTGTCTCTTTTATAATTTGTGGCAAGCATATCTTTAATTTGTTGTGTTGTCATTTTATAGATTATAATATTGTTTCCGAATGGTTCTAATTCAAAAATGTTTCCTACAGTTAAGGTACCTGGTCCCATACTACCTACTCTGATACCACCGGAATTTTGGAATGCAAAATCTACATCATAATCTAGGTCTGTAATTTCTTTGGAGTTAACCATTGCATCAGACATTAAAGCACCTAGATTGCTATTACCACTAATACTATTATCTACATAAGCTAATTCTCTACTAAAGATTTCTTCAACATCATTTTGATATGAAGCTATTTTCTCTTGTACAGCTTCATCTTTTTCTTCTACATTTTCTAATTTAATTAATTCACCTGTACGATTTATTACATTTTTATTTTCATCAAAGGTTAAAGTAACTTTACCTAAGTATTCTAAGTCTCCACCAGCCTGAGTAACAAGAGTGTTATTTACAATTGGTGGATTCTGAACTACTGTATGAGAGTGACCACCAATTATGGCATCGATGCCATCTACTTCTTCTGCCGCTTCTTGGTCCCAGTTATGACCGACGTGACTTAATACTACAAAAGCATCACTTTCATCTTTAAGATGGGTGTATTCTTTTAAAGTATCCATAGGATTTAAAAAAGTTAATCCATAAAGATTTTTAGGTAATGTAGAAGGATAACCACTTTCCTGAACCTGAATTAAACCTAACATTGATATTTTTATACCATTTACACTTTCAATCATTGTATAAGGTTCTGGTTGTGGCATATCAGCTTCATTTGTATCTACATCTACATTTGCCAAAAGCATTGGAAAGTTAGCTAATTCCATATTGGCAATAAGTCTTTCCTGGCCATAGTCAAATTCATGATTACCAAGAGTAAGAGCTTGATAACCAGTTGCATTCATGAGATCAAACATTGGTTTACCTCTTAGGTTTTCACCATCAATAACATATTCATCAACTACCGGATTACCACTTGATGGGTCACCAGCACTGACTAAAATTACATCATCGTATTCTGAGTTGTTTTCAAACTGTTTTTTGAGAGCAGCTATTTTCGAGAAGTTTTCGATAGAACCGTGTTCATCATTGGTGTGTAAAATTACTATCTTGGTATTCTCTTGCGCCTTTGCCATTTGAGGAGCAAAAAGCATTGCACCAATAAAGGCTGCCACCACAAATAGGCTAATAATTATATTTTTTTTCTTTAAATAAGTAGTCATATATACATGTTCCCCCCTGTTTGTTATTGATCTTTCTTTTTGTCAACTAAGAAAAATTCTTCATTTCCCATTAATTCACCGTTAGGCATAACCATATTGCCATTGGGATCTTCAATGATTTTTTCACCTTTTTTAACTTTTTTATACTCTGATTCAGAATAACTTCGAATTACATCCTTTACTTGAGCTCCTTTAAAAATCTCTACAACTTCACCATTAACTTTAATCTTCATGGTTTTCACCTTCAAATATAAGATTTAAAAAAGGCAGACGATATAATCGCCTGCCCATTTAATTTTTTAGTTACTTAGTTACATCCAGCTTATAAACACCCATACCATTTTCATCAGTTCTTATTCTTTCAATACCTGAGATATTCATATCATTGATATATTCCATAGCATCTGGATGGGAACGGAATGTAATTGTTCCAGCTGGTTCAAATGGCTTAATACTCCAATTATAGGTAGGTTGTGGATTAACAGTACCTTTTGCCTGGATATAATCAACAATAACCTGTCTATTGGTTACACCACTTGGAGCATAAACTGGATCTTCTTCTACACATGGTGGGAAGTCTCCACCGCCACCAGCTCTGTAATTATTGGTTACTACTAAGAATTCCATATCTTCAGAAAGAGGTTCTCCCTGATAGGTAGCGTTAACAATACGCTCACCTTTTGGTTTGGTTACATCTATTTGATATTCAATTCCTTCAATAACATCATAGTTATAGGCTGAGAATTCAGGATTGAGCAGTTCTTGTTCACCTGATTTATTAGGATCAATTTGGTTATAGTTTTCGGCACTTCTTTCCAACCATTCAATTACCTGTGCTCCGTTTAGCTGCATTACACTAATTTCATTGTCATAGATATAAATATCAGTTACATCACCAATTGTCATATCACCTTTCCAGACTTCAGTGAAGTAATCAGCACTTTCTCTACCAGCTTGGAAAGGAGCAGATGCGGATAGGATTGGTAGGTCTGAATACTCACCAGAACTAAACTCATCTTTAGCCCACCATAGCTGGGCTTCATTTACGATTTGTGTTACTGTAGAATCTTGAACTCTGGCTAGATAAGATGTAATATCTATTTCAGACTCACCAATTGGAGTTTCTACATAAGCAATTGTTGCTTCATGTCTTTCTTTAGCAATTTCTTCAATAACTGGACTTGACTTTGTATCTTTTGTGATCTTTTCATATCTTATACTACTGTCAGTAACTGTCCAGCTACCATTTTCATCTTCTAACATTAAATCAATAACACCAACTGAGCTACCCCAGGAACCGGGCATAACAGTCGGTACACCAAATATTGTACCCGCTTCTGCATCAACGCCTTCTAGGTCTTTATAATCATCTGGGAATACATTATGATGGTGTCCAGTAATCATAGCATCTACACCATCAATTTGAGCAACATAATAACTAGCATTTTCTCTAGCGTCATATGAGTCAACAGGTGCACTAGAAATACCACTGTGACTTAATACAACAACAATATCAGATTGTTCTCTTACTTCTGGGATGATTTCTTTTGCAGTTGGTACAATATCTTTAATTACAACATTGCCTTCTAAGTTATCTTTACCCCAGCGCATTGTTTGAGGTGGTATAAACCCAACTACACCTATTTTAATATTTTTACCGTTAATCTGTTTATCTAAAATTGTATATGGTTTTACATAATGTTCACTTTGATTGTCAGCCATATAAATATTGGCTGCTAAAAATGGAAAATCTGCTCCTGCTACAGCCTTTTCAAAAAAGTCCATGGGGTAATCCTGCAGTTCGTGGTTACCAACAGCAGCAGCCTCATAGCCAGCTTTATTATAAGCTTTAACTATTGTTTGGGTTTCACCTTCTTGGATAGGATCGATTTGATATTCATGTAGCCCTAATAGGCTTCCCTGAATAAAGTCACCATTGGAAACCAAGAGAGTATTTGCACTATTTTCTCTAATTTCTTGAATCACGGTGTAAGCTTTGGAAAAACCTACTTCTTCATTTGGTTCATTTGCCATGTAATCATAGGGCATGAGATACTGATGGACATCAGTGGTGGACATGATAGTCAACTTTTCTGCCGCAACCACACCAAATGACATTGTTAACAACAAAATAAAGGTTAATGTTAACGAGATTGAAATATTCTTTCTTTTTAGCAAAATGTTTCCCCCCTAAATATTATTTTTTTATATTAATAGGACATAAAAATGCCCCTATTAACACCATACCATAAATAATTATGAATTTTTTGAATAATGAAAAAATTAATTATATGAAATTTATGGGTAAAAAAATATTGATAGAGATTTTGAAATTATCTTATTTATTGTTAAAGAATATTTTGTATTAATATTACATTAATGAATTGGATTTAAAAGCCAGTAAGACCTGGTAAGATGAAGTGGAAAGTTGCCTAAAATAATTAAGTTATATTTATTTTTATTTTCGGCATTAGTAATTTTATAAGAAATTAACTTATTTGTCAAACATTTGCCCTACATAT
>CAZXRH010000171.1:0-4660 GCA_964642575.1 uncultured Halanaerobiales bacterium | reverse complement strand
GTCATTTATATCATGACCATCTATAAGTATTTCACCGGGGTTAACATTAAACAGTCTTAATAATAGATTGACTACTGTTGTTTTGCCAGCACCGGTTCTACCTAAAAAGGCAGCAGTTTGACCGGGCTTGATTTCTAAACTTATATTATGTAAAACATGTTGTTCAGTTCCATTATATTTAAAAGATAAGTTTTTGAATTCGATTTTACCTTCAATATCATCAATATCTTTTACATCTTGATCATAAATTTCTTCTTTTTCCCGGAAAATATTATTAAGTCTTTTTAAAGAAGCGGTTCCCCTCTGCATAAGGTTGATTACAAAACCAACAGCCATCATCGGCCAGGTTAAAAGCCCTAAGTAACTGTTAAAAGCAACAAAATCTCCGAGGGATATTACTCCATCGATAACAAGGTTGCCTCCATACCAGATTACAATTAAAAAACTTAAGGCGGTAATAAACTTTATGAGGGGATGAAAAAGACCCCAAGTTTTAACAAGTTCAATATTTTTTTCAAAGTTCAACTTGTTAGCACTAGCGAACTTTTCAATTTCCAAATCTTCCTGGGTAAAAGCTTTAATAACTCTGATCCCAGAGAAGTTTTCCTGAACTTTATCGGTTAAATTAGAAAAGGCTTCCTGGACAGCAGTAAACCTCTCATGTATCGATTTACTGAAATATGTTGAAAGCACGGCTAGAAAAGGTAGTGGAATTAAAGCTATTAAAGTTAATCTAATATCAATTCTAAAAAGCAAGATTGAGATTGTGGCTACTGTTAAAAACAAGGCATCAAAGAGCATTACAATACCAGGGCCCATGGCCTGTCGGACCGCTTTAATATCATTGGTAGCGTGAGCCATTAAGTCACCGGTCTTTTGTTCATTAAAATAATTAGTAGATAACTTTAAGAGATGGCTGTAGAAATCTTCTCGAATCTGTTTTTCTAAAACCCGAGAAGTACCTACGATATAAAGCCGCCAGAGGTATCTAAAGACCGCTGTCAGTACAGCAACCCCAATAATGATGAGAGCATAGTAGATAATGCCCTGCATATCTATATTCTTTAACTTGAGGCGGTCAGTAAAGTCACCTAAAAGCCAGGGAATTACAAGCTGTAAGATATCAACCAGAATTAACCAGACAATCCCCAGAATATATCTGCTTTTATAACTACTAAAAAAATATTTAAATGTATAAGTGTTTTGGTTTTTATTCATAGTTTACACTCCAAAAAGATTTTGTTTCACTTATAATAAATTAGATGAAAAAGGTTGTTATCCTCTAATTATATTAACTTTTTGTAAAAATTATCTAAAGTATTTGAATAAGCTGTTCAATTTAAGGTATTATAATAAGTAGAGAACGGAAATAACAGGAGGTTTTTAATAAAATGAAGATAGCAGTTTTTTCTGATATACACGGTAATATTGAAGCTTTACAAAAAGTAATGGAAGATATAAAAAGAGCAGAGGTAGATAAAATATACTGCCTTGGTGATTTGGTCGGTTATGGTCCTTATCCCAATGAAGTAATTGAACTGATTAAAGAAAATGAAATTGAAACTGTGATGGGTAATTATGACGAGGGAGTTGGCTTTGACTTAGAGGACTGTGGCTGTGCCTATACAGAAGAAGACAAAAAGAAAATGGGAGATGAATCTTTAGCTTGGACACAGGAAAAAGTAACAGAAGAAAATAAAAAGTTTTTACAGAGTTTAAATGAAAATATTAAATTTGAAGTTAACGGTAAAAAAGTGCTTTTAGTACATGGTAGTCCACGTAAGATTAATCAATATCTCTTTTTTAATCATCCCGAAAAGAGTATTAAAAGAATGATGGATCAGTTTGAGGCAGATATCATGGTCTGTGGTCATACTCATATACCTTATGTTAAAAAGATCGGAGATAAAGTATTAATCAATGATGGGAGTGCTGGTAAACAAAAACCATATGATAAAAAGCAGGAAGTCTACAGCACAGAAGCGAAATATGTAATAATTGAAATTAAGGAAGATTCTATTAATACTGAACTGAGAAGTGTTCCTTATGACTATGAAAGGATAGCTCAAGCAATTAATGACAGTGAGTTACCTGATCATTTTGCTGAGATAATAAGAGGGAGGGGTTAATTTGATAAAAAGAAAATATTTATATCCAACTTTAATACTCTTACTTGGATTATTAATTTTCACTCAGGTAGGATTTGCTGAAAAAACTGAGGATGTTACAAAGGTTAATATCAGCCATAATATACAGAGATCTTTTAAACCGGAAGTGGCTAATATTAATGTAGAGGTTTGGTCTTTAGAAAAAGAGTTAGAAGACGCCTATACTAAAACAACCGAAAGTATGAATGAAGTAACGGCTTCCTTAGATGATTTTGATGATCTAACTTATTCGACCACTTCTTTTAGTGTTAATCAGAGATATGTAGAAGAGGAAGATGATAAACGAGAATTATATTATGAAGTTTCAACCATGGTGAAAGTTGAAACTACTAACTTAGATCAACTAGGTACTGTAATTCAAGATGTAATTTCCAAAGGGGCTACTAATATTAGAGGGATTAGTTATGGCCTGACCAATCCGGAAAAAGCCAAAAACCAGGTGATCAAGGAAGGTATTGCAGAGTTAAAAACCAAGGCAGACGTTATTAAAGAAAGTCTGCCCAAAGAAAGTTTTGAAATTAAAAAAATTGATATTAATGACCATTATAATATCTACAATTATAATTATGGGATGATGAGAACAGAAAGCGCTGGTGCTGGTCAGTCTTTACCTGCTCCTGAAATTTCACCTCAAAATGTTAATATTAATGTTAACTTTAATGTAGAAATATGGTATAAATAACATGTAGAGTTCAACTTTACAGAACCAGTTATATAAGTTATAATTGCTTGTTAGTGGTGTTTACAGCCAACCACTAAGTAACTTTTTAAATTGGTAGTACAAATTTATAGTAGATGCAGTATATTATGTGCCAAATTTAAGCAACAACAATAATAATAACAGGAGGGAAATTTATGAGGTTTGAAAAAGATGATTCTCTATCACCAGACCCCAGATATGATGGTGACAATGTAGATATAGGTATTTTCGAAGGAGATGAAAAGCTGGGGGTAGCTTCGGTTTACTTTTTAGATGATGTTACTAAATTGGCAGTTTCACTGTATATAGAAGTAGATGAACTGGACAATGCTTCTACACTTTTAGACCAGATTGCAGAGGAATATGTAGACAGTGACGAACGTTCTAAAGAAAAACAGCGTATCAAGTTTCACGCTCCTAATTATAAAGATGGTCTCTATTATGACCGTGTTAATAAAGAATTCCAGGAACGAAAAGTGGATTATGAAATGAAATAAGAAATATAAATAAAAATATTTAAAATGGGAAGCTAAGATTAATTAGTCTTAGCTTCCCATTTAATTTGTTATATATAATTTTTTTAATTTTTATTCCACAAAATGATTATGAGCATCTTTTAGATAATCAATAACATTTAGACTCTGTGGACAGGCTTCCTCACATTGTCCACATTCAATACAGTTATCGGCGCGAGCTTTTTCATCCATATTGAGATATCTTTTTTGATTAGCGTCAAAGTCATTATAAATAATTGCTTCATTATATAGAGAAAAGATATTTGGTATTGCTACCCCTTCTGGACAGGGTATACAGTAATTACAACCTGTACAGGCCACCGGGAAGATATCTAAGAATTTATCTCTTGCCTTATCAATAAGCTGCATTTCCTCATTATTTAGTCGATTATTGTCTGCCTGAGAAGCTAGTTCAATATTTTCTTCTAACTGTTTCATGGTACTCATTCCACTTAAAACCACATCTACTTCCTCTTGATTCCAAAGCCACTGAAGAGACCATTCAACAGCATTACGGTCATTATCAGCTGTATCTAAAATTTCTTTTACTTCTTTCGGTGGGGTTTTAGCTAAAGTACCACCTCTCAGTGGTTCCATGACTACAACTGCAATTCCTTGCTCATGAGCATATTTTAAACCTTTTTGACCAGCCTGAAATTCTGTGTCTAAATAATTATATTGAATCTGACAGAAGTCCCAATCATAATAGTCTATGATTTCTTCAAAAAGATCATAGTCATCGTGGAAGGAAAAGCCAATATTTTTTATCTTACCTTCTTTTTGTTTTTCTTCCATCCACTTAACTACATTTATGTTTTTACAGGTTTCCCAGCGATCTTCACTTAAGGCATGTAAGAGATATAAGTCAATATGGTCAGTCTGCAATCTTTCTAACTGTTGATTTAGATAGTATTCACAGTCTTCAATACTTTCAACTTTCCAGATTGGAAGTTTAGTTGCCAACTTAACCTTTTCACGGTAGCCATCCTGTAAAGCTTTGCCAACTAAGCTCTCACTATTACCTACGTGATATGGCCAGGCAGTATCGATATAGTTTATGCCATTATCAACAGCATATCTTAGCATTTCAATTGCTCTTTTTTCATCAATATTTTCACTTTCTTCATTAATTACCGGAAGGCGCATACAGCCCATTCCGAGAATAGATGTTTTGAAATCATTTTGACCAAATTTTTTATATATCATATCTGGACTCCCCTTTGCTAATTGTTTATTCCGCATTCATATAATAGTATAGCATAATAATTATATCAAGT
>CAZXRH010000170.1:0-4688 GCA_964642575.1 uncultured Halanaerobiales bacterium | reverse complement strand
TATCCAGCTAGTGAGAACCATAAAGAACTTAAAAAACTTTTAGATGATGTAGAATTTCCCACAAATTATTATGCAAATATAGAAGACTGGACGGAACCATTTATTACTGAAGACAATGAAGTTGAATGGAAACTAAAGACCAGACGATATTTCTTCCCGCCAGATATTGAAATCAAAGAACCTGAACATCAGGTTGATACTTTAAGAGAAGCAGATATAGACGTTATTTTAGACCATTCTCATTATTCGGAATACCTATCTCATGATCTGCTCAAAGAAAGGATTAGAGACGGTATTTCAGCAGCTATTAGGGAAGGTGACAAGCTTGTTGCCTGGGGTCTAACCCATGATGATAAATCACTGGGTTTTTTACATGTGCTGCAAGATTATAGAAACAAGGGTTATGCTCAGGATATAGGTCGACATTTAATAAATAAAAAAAGAGAGTTAAATGAACTTCCCTATATTAACATAGAACCCGATAATTATAAATCTATCAATTTGTCAGAAGGTATGGGTTTTAGATATGACCGCAATGTTAGCTGGATAAAACTTAAATAATTGCTATAAGGACGTGAAAACATGATTGCTGTAATTGGAAGTACCAATATAGATATTGTCTATGAAGTAGACCACTTTACTAAACCAGGTGAAACTCAAACTGCTTTAAACTTAAATTACTATTTTGGTGGTAAAGGAGCTAATCAGGCAGTTGCCGCTGCTAAAATAGGACAACGGCCGGTCTTTTTTTCATCTTCAGTTGGGGATGATAGTCAGTGTATTGAAATGATTAATAACTTTAAAAAACTGAAGATAGAAGGTTATAAAGTACATAAGGAAACGAAAACGGGTCGTGCTTTTATTGAAGTTGATTCAGACGGAGAAAATAGGATTGTAATAACTCCAGGGGCTAATGATTTACACAGCCCGGAGCTTATTGAAAAATTTCTAAACCAGTATGGTTCTGAAATTGATTTCTGTTTAATTCAAAATGAAATCCCTATCAATTCAATTCAAAGCGCTTTAGATTTGTTAAAAGAAAAAAATATTAAGATAATATATGATCCCGCTCCTAAGGAAAAGACCGACCTTACTTGGCTTCAAGATATAGATTATTTAACACCAAATGAAACGGAATTTAAATATTTAGCCAAAAAGTTAAACATAGATCAAGAAAATCTGTCTGAACAGGCAGTAGAGTTTAAAAAGAAAACTGATATCAAAACCTTAATAATTAAAAGAGGAGATAAGGAACTTCTTATTTTAAATGAAGAACTTAACATCATAAAACAAAAGCCATTTGAAGTGAAAGCAGTTGATACAACTGCAGCCGGTGATATCTTTAATGCTGCTTTAGCAGTAGCTTTAAACATGGGACTTAAGCTTGGGAGAGCTTGCCATTATGCAGCTGCAGCCGCAGCTGTGTCAGTTACCAAAAAAGGTGCACAAAGTTCAATCCCTAAACCAGCTGAAATTGCAGATATGATTACTAAGAAATGAGATAAGTGGAGTTGATATAAAAAATGGTTGAGTTAAAAGAATTAAGTACAGAAGATGGTAAAGATATATATAACATGTTACAGGATATTGACCGCGAAGAAAACGGCTTTCACAATGTGGCATCTGGTATGGACTATGAGGAATATAAGGATTATTTAAAGTCCAATAAGCGGATGGCAGCCGGTAAAGATTTAAAAGAAGGTTATGTACCACAGACCATATATTGGTTATATGTTGACGGCAAACCGGTTGGAATGGCTAAACTACGCCACTATTTAAATGAGCTTCTTAAGGAAAGAGGCGGCCATGCTGCCTATGCAGTTCGGAAATCAGAACGAGGCAAAGGCTACGGAAAATTAATTTTGAAAAAATTAATCAAAAAAGCCCAAAAAAAGGGAATTGATGAACTATTATTAACAGTTGATGAGGTCAATAAAGCCTCCCGTAAAGTTATTGAAGCCAATGGAGGCCAGTTAGAAAATATAAAAAACGGTGAATGCTACTACTGGATTAAAAACATCTAAAAATATAAATAGGGGTGTTAAGATGAAGAGAGAATTCATGGAAGTGTTTGTGGAAATACCCAAAGGTAGTAATAACAAGTATGAATATGATAAAGAAAAAGGAGCTTTTAGACTGGACCGGGTTCTTTATTCCCCTGTTTACTATCCAGCTGATTACGGCTATATTGAAAATACCTTAGCCGATGATGGGGATGCTTTAGATGCAATGGTCTTAACAACCTTTCCCACCTTTCCCGGCTGTATTATTGAAGCTCGTATTATCGGTATGTTTATCATGGAAGATGAAAAGGGAAGAGATGAGAAAATTCTGGGAGTTCCGGTCGGGGATCCCCGGTTTGATAACATAGAATCAATTGATGATCTCGAATCACATATTCTAAAAGAATTTCAGCATTTCTTTGAAGTATATAAAGACCTAGAAGAAAAGAAAGTTAGTATAGAAGGTTGGGCTGATATTAAAGAAGCAGTGCAAGTAATCAAAAAGGCAAAAGAGAATTATAAAAATACTAAGAGAGGTGGTAATTGATGAAAGTAATTGGTGTTTTAGGTAGTCCTGTTAAACGTGGAACTAATAGTCTTTTAAAAAATGCACTAGCCACTCTTTCAGAACAGGAAGTAGATACAGAACTTATCCATCTAACAGATTATAATCTTCAGTTTTGCAAAGGATGTAATACCTGTTTAAGAGAAGGTCACTGTGTGATCGATGATGACCTAACCAAAATTGGTGATAAATTAATTGAAGCTGACGGCATAATTATGGCCTCACCTTCCTATTTTGGTTCACCCACTGCTCAACTTAAGAACTTGATGGACCGCAGCCGTTATCTCAAGATGCAGGACCATAAATTGAAAAATAAAATATTAGGGGTAATTTCTTCTTCAGGCTTAAATCAGGGAGGCGGACAAAGCACTATCGAAGACATTAACCGCTTTGGTTTAACCCACGGCATGTTGATTATGGGACCAGCTGCAACTCCTCAATCTGAAGCTAACATGGTAGTAGGTACTTCTGAAACTGAAGAAGGCTGGCAGCGGGTTAAGGATGATAAAAAAGCTGTTAAACTTGCTCATAATTTAGGTGAAAGAATGGCTGACCTTTTATATCAATTTAACAATTAAAAGTAGAAATTAATCCCCTGCTTAAAAGGCAGGGATATTTTTTTACCTTTTAATTTTATTTTTAATGAAGACACTTTCATTTTGTTAAGTTTTGGTATAAAATATATAATATAAAGATGTGAAATAATTAACTATTATTAAATGATAATTAAAGATAGGAATGAGCAAAAGTGAAAATTAATGAAATTAAAGCAACAGTACCTCTATATCAACATAAAAAAAGAGGCTTACCGTATGATTATGATTTAAATATATACCGTGGTTGTTCCCATGGCTGTATTTATTGTTATGGGCGGAAAAGCCATCAGTATTTAAACTCAGACGATTTTGAGAAAGAAATATTTGTAAAGGTAAATATAGCAGAAAAGTTAGATCAGTATTTAACTAATCATGATTTATCAAAAAGCATTATAAATTTAGGAGGAGTCTGTGATAGTTATCAGGAAATAGAAGGTAAGTATCAATTAATGCCTGAGGTCCTTAAAGTATTAATTAAACATAAACAAAATACAATCATTACAACTAAATCAGATTTAATTGTGAGAGACCTCGATTTAATAAAAGAACTATCTCAAGTATCCGATTATGTAAATATAGCTTTAACAATTACCCATTCCAATCCAGATGTAACTAAATATATAGAACCGGGCAGCAGTACACCACAAGACAGATTTCATGCCCTTAAACAACTTAAAGATAAGGCCAAGTATACTGCTCTGCATTTCATGCCGATATTACCCTGTTTTTCAGATGACAAAGAAAGCTTAGAACAGATTACTCGTTGGGCGGCTGAAGCAGAAGTAGATTATATGATGACAGGGATGCTTTATTTAACAAACAATATAAAACCAAGGTTCTTTAATTTCTTAGAACAAAACTTTCCTGATTATTTAGATAAGTATCAAAAGCTTTATCAAGGTGGAGGGGCTGATAAAAAGTATAAAGGTCAGGTCCATGGGTTTTTAAATAAGATGAAAAAGAAATATAGTGTGAATAATAGTTATGCGAAGTTTTTACCCAAAAATTAAAAAAAGGTGAGGAAATGAAAAGAGAAAAGAATAATCTAATAACCTTTTTTATATCAACAGTTGTTATATCCTGGCTTTTATGGATGATAGTGATGCTAAATAACAACAAACTAATCAATCTGGGTTGGATTAATAATATTGTTGATAACTTAGCCAGTTTTACCCCGTCTTTATTAGGTCTATATTTTGTTTACAAAGAGAAAGGATTAAAGCATATATCACACTTTTTAAAAAGAGGTATTAAATTTAGATTTAAGATCAAATATTATTTAATGTGTCTGATTATCCCGCTTGTATTAGCTGTATCATATCTCCTTTCAAAATTAATATTTAACTTTAATTTAGAAAATGGTTTAATCAGAGAACCGCTAATGATACCGATTGCCTTTATATATATATTATTTTTAGGTGGACCTCTGGGAGAAGAATTCGGCTGGCGTGGTTATGCCCTACCGAGAATGAATAAAGTATTTAAACCGCTCTATTCCAGTATAATTATCGGTATTATCTGGTC
>CAZXRH010000169.1:0-4755 GCA_964642575.1 uncultured Halanaerobiales bacterium | reverse complement strand
TAAGTGATAAAAGTGAAGAGGTATTTATTGATGGTAATTCAGCTTTAGGTTATGGTGCTTTAACCGGTGGTTTAAGATTTTATTCAGCCTATCCCATGTCACCTTCGACCGGTATCATGAACTTTTTGGCTGGACAGCAGAAAAACTTTGATTTAGTTGTAGAACAGGCTGAAGATGAACTAGCAGCTCTTAATATGGCTTTAGGAGGTTCTTATAGTGGTATTAGGTCAATGACCGGTACTTCTGGTGGTGGTTTAGCCTTAATGAATGAAGCAATTGGGCTAGCTGGTATTACTGAAACACCAGTTGTAATCGCCGATGTACAGAGACCAGGACCGGCAACTGGACTACCAACCAGAACCGGACAAGGAGATCTCCTATTTGCAATTAATTCAGCTCAGGATGAATTCCCACTGATGGTAATTGCTCCGCGTGATCAAGAAGATCTATTCTATACTGGCTTTAGAGCATTAAATATAGCTGATAAATATCAGATTCCTGTAATAGTTTTAAGCGATCAATTTAATGGTGATTCATCTAAAAATGTTGATGAGTTTAACTTTGATTCACTAAAAATAAATAGACATCTAATTTCAGAAGATGATCCCGATGCTAAAGACTATAAGAGATATAAGTTTACCGAAGATGGTATTTCTCCCCGGGCTTATCCCGGTCAACTTAAAGGTGAAATAGTCTTAGTTGACAGTGATGAACATGATGAAGAAGGCCATATTGTGGAAGATGCTGAAACCAGAACTAAAATGGTTGATAAACGAGCCCGTAAGATGGATAAACTAATTCAAGAAGACTTACAGGAACCTAAATATTACGGAGACGAAGATATTGATTATCTCCTCTTAACTTGGGGTTCTTCATATGGACCGACCAGAGAAGCCCTTGAGCTTCTACAAGAAGATGGGATAAAAGTGGGCCTCTTATCATTTAATGATGTTTGGCCTTTACCCAAAGAACAGTTAGAAGACTTATCCTGTGATGGAGTAGAACTGATTACGGTTGAATTAAATTCTACTGCTCAATTTGGTTCTTTAATTGCTTCTGAAACTTTACTGGATGTCAAACAAAGTATTTTAAAGTATGACGGTAGACCGTTTACCGGTAAAGAAATATATAATAGATTTTTAGATGAGGTGATCGATAATGGCTAATAATCAAAACTTTAACATCTCTTCTGAGACAGCCTGGTGTCCGGGTTGTGGAAACTTTCCACTCCGTAAAGCTCTATCAGCTACCCTTCAGGATATGGAGTTAGATGCTGATCAAGTAGCAATGTTTACCGGTATTGGACAGGCTGCTAAAATGCCTCATTATATTCACTTAAATGGATTTAATGGATTACATGGTCGTTCATTTCCACCTGCAACTGGAACCCGGGTTGGTAACCATAAGCTAAAGGTTATTGTTGAATCTGGTGATGGTTGTACCTATGGAGAAGGTGGAAACCATATTCTTCACAATATTAGAAGAAATCCTGATGTTACCCACTTAGTTCACAATAATCAGATATATGGTCTGACCAAGGGACAGGCTTCCCCTACTACAGAAGAATATATGGAAACCGGTATTCAGATTGAGGGAACTACTGCTAAACCCTTTAATCCGGTCCAGTTTGCAGTAGGAATGGGAGCTAGTTTTGTAGCAAGAAGCTTTGTAGGTGATCAGGACCATTTAGAAGCAATGATTAAAGAAGCGATGAACCACAGAGGTTATGCGCTAATTGATATTTTACAGCCCTGTGTTTCCTTTAATAAAATTAATACCTACCAATGGTATTCTAAAAGGGTATATAAATTAGATAATGACTATGACCCTGAAGATATTGATCAGGCCTTTAAAAAGGCAAGAGAATGGGGTGATAACATACCCATTGGTGTAATTTATAGAAATGAACAAAAGATCTTTAGAGATAGATTCTTATTAAGTGATGATGAGCCACTTGTTGAAAAGGACTTTGATCCCCAGGATGCTAAAAAGATTTTGGGAGAATTTAAATAAAAACAAAAAAAGAGGGGGGGAATCCCCCTCTTTTATCATAAAAAGGTGATTAAAGATGAAAGCAAAAGAAAGAAGAAACAAATTAATCAATCAATTGCTAACAGAAAGTGAGCCGATAACCGGTTCAAATTTAGCTGAAATATTTGGAGTAACAAGACAGGTTATTGTCCAGGATATTGCACTCTTACGAGCAGAAGGTTATGATATTTTAGCAACTTCTCAGGGCTATATATTAAAAGATAAAATGGGAGTTCATACCTACAGCCGTACAATAGCCTGTAAACATGGTAAAGAGAATGTCAAAGAAGAGTTGAAAATAATTGTAAAGCATGGAGCCAAAATCAAGGATGTCAAGGTAGAACACCCTCTTTATGGTGAAATTACTGGGATGTTAATGCTGCAGACATCTGAAGATGTAGAAAACTTCTTAAATAGCACCAATCAATTAGAGGCTTCCCTCTTATCTTCCCTTACTGATGGAGTTCATCTGCATACAATTGAAGCAATGAATGAAGAAGTTTTAGATGAAATTGTAAAAGAATTAAAGGAAAAAGATTTTTTGTTAGAAGATGAAGTATAATTTTTTTATTAAAGGTGTATATACACTTGACTTAACACCTGCTGTAAACTATAATTTACTGGAAAGGGGTGTGAATTGTGAATAAAGATGAACTAAATAAAAAGAGGTTATTTTGGGTTATCTGGTTGATTGTACTGCTTTTATCAGCCTATTTTGTACCTTTTGTCTTGTTGCGTAATGTAAATCAAATCGAAGCTTCGTTTCTATTCTGGACTATTTTTGCACTTTTAGCTATCTTTTCAACTATTAAAATAACGACTTATTGGAGTGATTAATCAATGAATACGTTTTATGTATATTTATCTGTACTGATCTATGTATTAATAGGTTTTTATATTGCATATAAAGCAAGGCAGGGTATGAAACAGGGTGTTATTGAATACTTTTTAGATAACCGTTCAACCACAGGTATGGTTTCGGCTTTATCTTATAGTGCAACCACCTATAGTGCTTTTATGATGATCGGATTGGCTGGTTTTACTTATTCTGGTGGGGTAGGAGCTTTAGGATTTGAGTTAATTTATTTAGCCGGACTTTCCCTAGTTGCATTTTTTGGGCCCAGATTTTGGTTAGTTGGTAAAAAATACGGTTATGTCTCTCCTTATGAAATGTTGGGTGACCGCTTTCAAAACAAGTGGATTGCTATCATTTCGGCTGGAGCAGCCTGTATATTTTTAATTCCTTATCTATCTGTGCAATTAATGGGAATTGGATATTTGTTAGAAGGTCTTTCTGGTGGTGGTATACCTTTTCTAGTTGGTGTATTTATAGCGGCAATTTTAGCAATTTCCTGGGCGATTATAGCAGGGATGCGTTCAGTCACCTGGACAGACTCTTTACAGTCTCTTATCATGATTGTAGTAAGTATTTTAATCCTATTTTATTTAGTATATACTCAGTTAGGCGGCTTTCTATCCTTTTTTAATCAACTGGAAAGAGAATATGCCAACTTCCTTTCAGTACCAGGACCCGGATTTTTTAACTTTCAAACCTTTTTGGGTCTAACTTTACCCTGGTTTTTCTTTTCAATTTCTAATCCCCAGGTTAGCCAGAGGTTGTTTATCCCTAAATCCTTAAAGGCGATGAAAACAATGATTCGAGGCTTTTTGATCTTTGGATTAATTTATACATTAGTATCTGTTTTATGGGGCTTTGGTGCTAAGATTTTACTGCCCGGACTTGAACAGGCTGATTTAGCTACACCAACTCTACTTGGTTCTGAACATGTCCCGGTGATCTTAGGATTAATAGCAATGATCGGAATTACAGCAGCAGCTATTTCAACTGTAGATTCCATTATGCTTACTTTATCTTCGTTAATTGTAAGGGATCTAATGCAGTCCCGTGATGAGTACTCTGATAAAAAACAACTGAGGATAGGTAAAATTGTGATCTTTATAATTGCAGTTATTGGTATAATCTTTGCAGCTCAACAGCTTGATTTGATCGCAACCTTATCAGTAGCATCTTCTGTGGGGCTAATGGTAGTTGTACCAACTATCTTTGGTGCCTTTTTCTGGAAAAAAGCTACAGCAGCTGGTTCTTTAAGTAGTATTATCTTAGGGGCAATTGTAGCATTATATATGCAGTTTGCTGGACTTAGCCCTTTAGGAGTACATCCTGGTGTATGGACCTTTATCATAACTGTAGTGACTTTCATCTTAGTTAGCATTTTTACAGAAGCTCCTCATCAAAAAGCAGAAGAATTTATTGGTTATCTTGACCGCGAGCTTGAAGATAAAAATATCCTCTAAAAAGAGGTAATAACGGCTATTTGTTAAATATATTAATAAACGGAACTTTTAGAGGAGAGGAGCAGCAGATGCAAAATAAAGAACTAAGCCGCTTAATAGAAGATAATACAGATATTTTCATAGAAAATACAATGCAGTGTGTTTATGGAGACAAATTATCAGAGATTGAAGGTAGTGAACGCGCCCAAAAAAGCAGAAGAGACTTAGAGTATATTATTAATTATCTATCAGAATCAGTTTATTTTAATAACCCAGGGCTTTTTGAAGATTTCTCAATTTGGTTAAAAAGCTTATTTAAAAATATGGATATGGATGAAGAAATTTTTAAAGAAACCTATAATTGTTTAATCAAGAGTTTAGAAAAAGAATTTCAAAAACAAGAAAGAACTTATATCAAAAATATTATTA
>CAZXRH010000168.1:0-4776 GCA_964642575.1 uncultured Halanaerobiales bacterium | reverse complement strand
ATATGGTTTCGGAATTAAAGCCCTCCCAACTGGAAGGCAAGGGTATCTGTCAGGCTCTGGTTAAGCAATGTGAAACTTTTGCTGAAAGAGTAAATATTAAGATGATTCATGATATTGACGATATAAAGAAGTTAACCCCTGAACAGGAACTAGATGTTTATAGAATACTTCAGGAAGCATTAACCAATGTTCAAAAACACAGTGGAGCAGATCAGGTTAGGGTCTTTTTAAAAGAAATAAAAGGTAAGGTTTTTCTAACAATTGCTGATAATGGCAAGGGATTTACAAATAGTGATAATAGAGGTAATGGTTTAGAAAATATGAAAACGCGTGCTTTTCAAAATAACGGAACCTTAGAAATTGAATCATCACAAAAAAAAGATACTATAATCAGAGTAATATTTGATATTATTTAAAAATATTATCATAAAGATTTATGAGAAGCAAAGGAGTGAGTATTTTTGAAAAAAATATCTGTGGTAATAGTTGATGATCACCCGTTTTTTAGGCAGGGAGTATGTCTTTATTTTAAAAAAAATGAACAGATTGAAATAGTGGAAGAACTTTCAGATGGAATAGAAGTGCTGGAATTTTTAAAAGAAAAACACAAAGAGGTTGATGTAGTAATAATGGATTTGCAGATGCCGGGCATGAGTGGAGGAGAAGCAACCCGGGAAATATGTCAACAGTGGCCTAAAATTAAAGTGCTGGTTTTAACAAGTTATGGCAGTTGGGATAAAGTATATTCTTTACTTAATTCGGGAGCAGCAGGATATCTTATTAAAGATGCTAATCCTGAGGAATTAGCTGCCGCAATAAAAGCAGTTCAGACCGGTGGAACATATTTTGGTAAGCATGTTAAGCAAGCACTTTTGAATAAAGTTAATATGAAGGGAACAGAAAATGATACACAAGAAGAGTTTTCGGATTTAATAGAACCTTTAACTGATCGGGAAGTAGATGTATTAAAGTCTATCGGTCAGGGATTGGGTAATTCCGAAATTGCTGAGAAATTATATATAAGCAAAAATACTGTTAAGACCCATGTATCTCATATTTTTCAGAAGTTAAATGTAACTAGCAGAACTGAAGCTGCCTTTTATGCTATGCAAAAAGGCTTGATTGAATCATAATTAGTTCTTAAGACACCTTATATTTGAGAGATAAGTCATAAGTTGTATAAATAAAAATTTAAATATAGTTCATTAGGATGACCCGTTTTTAGTAAGAAAGGGTGATCCTTTTTTTTATGGTTAATGTTATCATTTATATATAACAGGAAATATATTGGAGGTGTTCTTCATGAATGAAGTATGTATTAAAGTAGAAAATTTACACAAGTATTTTGGAGATGTAAAAGCGGTTGATGGAATAAGTTTTGAAGTTGAAAGTGGGACTATTTTCGGATTGTTAGGACCTAATGGTGCAGGCAAGACTACAACAATAGAAAATTTGATTGGATTAATTTCTCGGGATGGAGGACAAATTGATATTTTAGGTTTTGATCCGGAGAAGGATAAAGAAAAATTACAGGAGAAAATAGGAGCTCAATTACAGTCTCCTGCTCTTTTTGATAAATTAACTGTAAAAGAGATGGTTTCATTATTTGCTAGCTTTTATAATAATCCTTTTTCTATTGATGAAGCAATTGAAATGGTCGAACTTAACTCAAAAAATGATGATTATGTTGAATCATTATCAGGAGGGCAAAAACATAGATTAGCTGTAGCATTGGCTATTATTAGTAATGGAGAAATTGTTTTCTTAGATGAACCAACAACAGGACTTGATCCGCAGTCTCGCAGAAAAGTCTGGTCTGTAATTAAAAAATTAAAAAAACTCGGTAAAACTATTTTTATGACTACACACTATATGGAGGAAGCAGAAAAATTATGTGATCAACTCTTAATTATTGATCAGGGACAGGTATTAGTTAGAGGAAAGCCGGTTGAATTAATAGATAAACATTTTGATGAAGATATGATTGAGTTTGAAAATTCATCATTTATTGAAGAAGAGATAGGTGCTTTGGCTTCTCTTGAAAGTGTTACTGGCCAGAAGTTAGATAAAAATGAGAACATAATTCTTTATACAGTTGATGCAGTTCAGACCATAGCTGGACTTCTTGCCTTTTCAAAAAAAGCAGGAAAACCGATAAGAAATTTAAATTTAAGAAAACCGACACTTGAGGATTTATTTATAAAACTCACCGGAAAGGAGATTCGACAATGAAATCATTTATAACAATGTTTAAAGCCAATACAAAAGAATTATTAAGGGACAAAGGTGGACTTTTCTGGACCCTTGTTCTACCAATTTGTTTTATATTTTTATTTGGATTAATTTTCACTGGAGAAGGACAGGGAATAAGCTTTCATTATATATTACCAGGCATACTTGCGATGGCTTTAATGCAGTTAGGACTTTTTGGGGCCCTTCAATTTTTAAGTTTGAGGGAAAGAAAAATAATCAGAGGATTGAGTATTACTCCCCTATCACGTAGTTCTATATTAAGTAGTGAAATTCTATTAAGAATTCTAGTTGGCTTTGTTCAGACCGTAATTATTATAATACTGGGAGTTACTGTTTTTGATTTTTCATTAGAAGGCAGTATTATAAAAACATTTATGGTGGTATTTCTAGGTTCCTTAACTTTTGTAAGTCTAGGTTATATGCTCATTTGTTTTGTGAAGACTATGGAAGCTGGTAATGGATTGGCACAAGTAGTTCAGCTTCCTATGATATTTTTATCGGGAGTATTTTTTCCGGTTGATATGATGCCTAGTTTTATGCAGCCGGTAGTTAAGATAATTCCACTAACATATCTGGCAGATTTATTACGACAGGTAATGATAGGGATTCCCGGTCAATTTTCTTTAACTGTGAATTTATTAGTTCTTTCATCATGGTTGGTTTTTACTTTTATAATTACTGTTAAATTTTGGCGTTGGGCATAAAGCATACCATAACAAGTTAATTTTTTATAGTTCCATCGGACTATTAAAAAATTAAGATATAGTTAATAAGGATGACCCGTTTTAATAAAAATGGGTGATCAATTTTTAGATAGATAGTGGTATTATGTATATAACAGAAAAAATTCAGATGACGTGATCGGTTAAATTGTTTGTTAGATAGGATAATGGTTTTTTGTTAAGTTAGTTGATATGGGGTTGGGAGAAGTTAATGTAGGATAAGTGAGATGATATTGTCAAAGAGGAAGTTTGCCTTCGGGAAAGAGAACAAATAGGTTCTGCTAATATTGTCGAAGACTTATTAAGGAGGAGACCCTATGAGTGAAGTAAGTTTGAGAATCTTGAAGATGATTGATGAAAGGAAAATAAGTGTAGAAGAGGCAAATCAATTGTTGGTAACCATACAAGCTGCTGATAGTCGTTATGTTGAACCTGAAAATAGTCTAATTAATAGAAATGAAAAGTCCAGTTTCCTTAAAATTTTAATTAATGAAAATGGTAAGAAAATATATATATCAATTCGTTAATAATTTAAGATATAAGGTTGCAATTGCTAATTAGTGATTTGTTTATAATTAAATGATTAGTTTTACAGTTGAAGTTATATGTTAATTTTTGATGTGGAGTTTTACACATGACAGATGATATGTCTGGCGAATATACATTAGGTAAAATAGTGTAGTTTTTATATATTGATCAATGTTATTGGAGGTATACATATTAATAATTAATTAAGATTATGGAAAAGCCTATAAGAAAATTTTACAAGCTAACATTTGATTTGGATTAAATGAATGATGATATCTATAAGAGAGAAGTTGCCATTATTAAAAAAGCAAATTATATTTTTAAGAGGAGGTAAGTCACCCCTATGAATAAAGATGTTTTTTTGTCTAGGTTAGAGAGTTCCTTAGGTGAGGATATAGATGCAGAGGAGAAAAAAGACATACTTTTTGAATATAGGCAATATTTCTCTCAAGGTCTGATGAACGGCGCGAGTGAAGAAGAGATTGCAAGGTCTCTAGATGATCCACTCAAAATAGCTAAGAGGGTAAAGGCAACAGTAATGATCAGAAGAGCGGAGACTAATACATTAAATGGAAAACTTTTTAGAGTTATACTTGCAACTTGTAACTTGAGTTTGTTTAATCGGATGTATATTTTATGGTCATTTTTAGGTTTGGTCGGTGTTTTGTTTGGTTTGTTTATTACTGGTATATCAGTTTCGTTTGCTGGTTTAGTTCTATTAATGGGAGCTTTTTTGGAACCGGTTTATCCTTGGTTTCTTGACATACCTGTAGAGCCGTTTGTTAGTATTTCCCAATCTTTAGGTATAACTGTTTTAGGTGTATGCTGGACAATGGTGATTACTAAGTTAATCAAGTGGGCCTATAAAAAAGTTATAAATTATTTAAAAACAAATATCAGAACTGTTAAGTATCAAAATAATTGACACCCCTCCCCGCTGATTAACCAAAGCGGGGTTTTTTAATTAAAATCTGTTAATTTGTTTTTAAGAAAAGTTTCTCTAAAAATTTTGCTTATCAAGGATTTTATTATTTTCAAAAGTCCCATAAAGTTTTTCTATTCTTTTTGCCATTTCTTTATCTTCAATATTTTTTTCTAGAATCTTCTTTAATTCAATAAGATATTTTTCAACTATATGTGAGATAGATTGATTAGTATCTTGTGAAAATTCAAGAGCAAATTCAATAAGTTCTTTATTAATGCTCAAAGTAAGATTCTTTTTCATCGAAAATGTAGCAAGGAAACTCCATCTAAATCTTGTCTTTGATTTAGG
>CAZXRH010000167.1:0-4797 GCA_964642575.1 uncultured Halanaerobiales bacterium | reverse complement strand
GATATAGTTTATCACAGCTGTTTTTAAACCACTAAAACTAAAATCATAATTATCCTTATCTAAAAATGGACGTGGAAAGTCAACAGCATCTTCTTTACCATTTTGTGCTCTCTTTTCAATAAGTGGTCCACCCGGATAACCTAAACCTAAATAGCGGGCAATTTTATCAAAAGCTTCTCCGGCTGCATCATCTTGGGTTCGTCCTAAAATTTCATATTCACCATATTCTTTAAAATATAATAAATCTGTATGACCACCTGAAACGGTCAAACAAATTACCGGAGTCTCAATATCTTTTTTAGAAATGAAATTAGCATAGATATGTCCTGCAATATGATTGACACCGATAAACGGCTTATTTAAAGCAAGGGCCATTGCTTTTGCATATGATAACCCCACTAAAAGAGAACCAACCAGGCCTGGGCCGTAAGTAGCTGCAACTGCATCGATCTCTTCTAAGGTTACCTCAGCCTCTTTTAAGGCTTCATCTATAACAGGATTAATAAATTCCATATGTTTGCGAGAAGCAATCTCAGGTACAACACCACCATATTTTTGATGCCAGTCTACCTGGGAAGCTACTACACTTGATAAAATATTCAATCCATTTTCACTTACGGCTGCAGCTGTTTCATCACAAGATGTTTCAACAGCTAATATTTTGATACTATCCTTCATTTTTAGTTAACTCCTTTTTCATCAGTAATGCATCTTCAGCATTATCCATATAATAATTTGGGGTTAAACCATCTTCTTGAAAACCAAGTTCCTTATATAAGTTGATAGCTGCTTTATTTGTAACTCTTACTTCCAAAGTTACTCTTCTTGCATCTAAGTTTTCTGCCATATCAACTACTTCTTTTATTAAATAAGAGCCGATCCCCTGCCTTCTTTTATCTCTTTTAACAGCTAAATTGACAATATGAACTTCATTCGCATTATTTTTAAACCAGCAGCCTACATACCCTACAATCTCTCCTTTTACTTTAGCAGTTAGATATAGGGCAAAGGAATTATGAATTAACTCTTCTCTAAAAAATTTGCGATTCCAGGGGTTTGAAAAAGCTTCCCTTTCTATCTTAATAATTTCCATTAATTCATCTAATTTCATGACATCAAGACATATTTCCATATCAATCACCCTGCAGGTACTTTTTTTCCCAGTTAATTCTAGCCTGAGGTTTTTTTAAATATTTAGGCACTAGATCCTTATAATCAGTATCTTTACCCTTTATTAAATACTTATAACCTAAAACAGCTAAATTATAGCCACCGAAGTTACGAACTTTAAAAATAAAATTTGTATTATCAAGTTCTGCTTCTTTAAAAATATCAAGATAATTATCTACTCCACTACCAAAAATAATTTTTGGTTTATCATAATCTCCCAGCAGACCTATTAATTCTTTTATATTTAGTGCTTTATCTTTTGTTTTGCGTTCTAAAAAGTCATTTTCTCCGTTACTAGCAAATATTGAAGTATAAACCCTTTTATTACGAGCATCTATAGTTGGTATTAAAATATGGTCTTTATAATGCTGGCTTATAGCATAAGCCATATATTCCAAAGAAGAAATTGAATAGGCAGGAATATTTAAAGCTCTTTTAAAGGCCTGTACAGTACTTAAACCAATTCTTAATCCGGTAAAAGATCCTGGACCATCGGTAACTGCCAGTCCATCAAGGCTTTGTATATTTACACCGGTTTCGTCTAAAAGCCTCTTGATAATAGGTAATAGACGTTCACTGTGCCTTCTTTTAAGTTTTATATTAATTTCTCCTAAAAAATCGTGCTCTTGACTAAGTCCAACCGAACATATATCTGTACTCGTATCAATTCCCAATACTAACATTGGCTTTCATTCCCTCTAATAATTTTTTACTATTATTTCCTTCAGCTTTAATAGTAATTTTTCTTTTATCTTCATTTATATTAACTATTTTTATAAATAGAAAGTCATCATTAATATATTCAAAAATGAGCTGTGGCCATTCAATTGCTTTTACCCAATTCATATTTAGGTATTCTTCTAATCCCAATTGAATGAGTTCTTCTTTGTTATCAATCCGATAAAAATCCATATGGATTAACCCAGGCTTACCTTCATATTCATTAATTAAATTAAAGGTAGGGCTTGTAATATTAAAATCGAGGGCAAGTCCTTTTGCTAATCCTTTTACAAATACTGTTTTGCCAGCTCCAAGATCACCGGTTAATAGAATAACCTGTGAATGATATTTTTGATTTCTTTTAATCAGTTGTGCTAAATTTCTACCTAAAGATTTAGTTTCTTTCGGATTATTTGTAATATATTTCAAGATATTCACATCCTCATTACTAGGTGAGACTTAATTTTTGACTATTAACATTATACTTGAGTATTGCCCTTAAATCAAGAAACCCCATCTCCAGTTAAGAAGATGGGGTAATAGTTAAAACAAGTTAACTTATTAATTTTTAGGTCTTTCACGGTAAGTTGTATGCAGTAATTTATGAGCTTTCTCACTATTTGGTTCTTCTAAATATTCTTCATATAGTTTTTTAATCATTGGGTTTTCATGTGACTTACGAACAACACTTTGTTCATCTGTACAAGATAATCCCTGTCCTCTTAACTTTTTCTTTTCTTCACTAATTGGTAGGGGTTGTCCTCCACCACCTACACAACCATATGGACAGGCCATGACTTCGATAAAGTGATATTCAGACTCTCCTGCTCGAACTTCATCGAGTAATTTTTCGGCATTTCCTAATCCATTGGCAATTGCTACTTTGATAATTTGATCATTGATAACAACTTCCGCTTTATTAATACCTCTAAAACCTAAATTAAGTCTTTCTAATTCTTCACCTGTTAATTTTTCTTTTACAGTTCTGACAGCTGCTTCAGCAACTCCACCGGTAGTACCAAATATGGTACTTGCACCTGTGTGTTGGCCCATTAATTCGTCGTAATTATCTTCTGTTAGATTTTCAAATTGAATTCCTACCTCTTTGATCATCCGAGCTATTTCTCTGGTCGTTAAAACAGCATCTGTATCTTTAAGTTCAGTGGCATTAATTTCATCCCTATCTTTTTCAAATTTCTTAGCTGTACAGGGCATAATTGAAACTGTATATATCTTTTCTGGATCTATACCACTCTTTTCAGCATAATATGTCTTAGATAAAGCAGAAAACATCTGTTGAGGTGATTTTGCAGAAGATAAATGATTTAATAAATCTGGGTAATTATGTTCAGCATACTTAACCCAACCAGGACAACAAGAAGTTATGTGGGGTAAATTCTCGTTATTAGTTAATCTTTCTAAAAATTCAGCCCCTTCTTCTAGAATGGTCAGATCGGCTGTAAATTCAGTCGAGAATACACTGTCAAAACCTAGTTTACGTAAAGCTGTAACCAACTGTCCTGTTACAACTGAACCAGCTTCATATCCAAATTCTTCTCCAATTGTAGCCTGAATAGATGGAGCAGTTTGAGCTACAACATGTTTATCTTCATCTTCAAGGGCATGCCATACTTTTTGTATTTCACTTACCTCAGTGATTGCTCCTACCGGACAAACTGTCGCACACTGACCACAGTTTGCACAGTTGATTTCACTTTGAGGTAGGTCAAAAGCTGTAGTTACAATGGAGTCAAAGCCTCTATTACTAAACTGAAGGGCTGATACTCCCTGCACTTCTTCACAAACTCTTACACAACGTCCACATAAAATACATTTATTAGGATCTCTTTTTAAAGCCGGTCCTGTTTCATCTCTTTCAACTTCTCTAACTTCACCCGATACTTCTTCTACGTCTTCCCGGGTTATTCCTAAACTGTGTGTAATATCCTGTAATTCACAACTACCATTTCGGTCACAACCCAGACAGTCATTGGGGTGATTTGCCAAAAGCAAGGTTACATTTCTTCTTCTTGCCCTTCTTGCTTTCATACTGTTTGTAGATATTTCCATACCTTCTGTAACTGGAGTTACACAAGAAGCCACCATGGAATTACTCCCTAAATCTTCCACAACACAGACTCTACAGGCCCCGTGTAGTGTTAAATCGGGATGATAGCATAAATAAGGTACATCTATACCTACTTCTTTGGCTGCTTCCAGCACTGTCGTACCTTTTTTTACTTCTACTTTTTGGTCATCTATAGTTAAACTTACGTTTTCCATTTAGTATTTAACCTCCTTTTTACCTGTTTAACCCTGTGATATGGCGTCTACCGGACATTTCTTCTCACATGCACCACAAGAAATACATATATTTTCATCAATTACATAGTAATTACCGTCACCTTTTGTTATTGCATCTACTGGACATACTTTCACACACTGTCCACAGCCTACACAAGTAGTTTCATTGATTGTGTATGCGGAAGCTAGTTCCTGACAAACACCAGCCGGACATTTATTATCATAAATATGAGCTTCATACTCATTTCTAAAATATTTAACAGTACTTAAAACTGGATTGGGAGCAGTTTGTCCTAATCCACAAAGTGAAGTTTCTTTAATATGTTCTCCTAGTTCTAAAAGAAGTTTAATGTCACCTTCTTGGCCTTCGCCATCACAAATTCTATTTAAGGTTTCTAACATACGTTTTGTACCTTCTCGGCAGGGTGTACATTTACCACAAGATTCATTCTGGGTAAATGAAAGGAAGAATCTTGCTACATCTACCATACAGGTACTTTCATCCATAACAACCATTCCACCAGAACCCATCATTGCACCTACATCAACTAAAGAATCATAATCAATAGGTAAATCAAGGTAATCTTCGGGGATACATCCACC
>CAZXRH010000166.1:0-4816 GCA_964642575.1 uncultured Halanaerobiales bacterium | reverse complement strand
ATAATAATAGTGCATTAGATAAGTAGTGCACTAAAACAATGTGAAAGGAGGACGACAATGAATATAGATTTTAATGCGTCCAAACCTATCTATGAACAGGTTATAGAAGAGATAAAAAAACAAATTGCCCGGGGAGAAATCAAACCTGGTGATAAGCTGCCCTCTCAAAGAGAGTTAGCCAAAGATATTCAGGTTAATCCCAACACAATACAGCGGGCCTATAGAGAAATGGAAATATTGGACTTAGTAGAAACGAAAAGAGGTAGAGGCACCTTTATAAAGGATGATGATAAAGTGATAAAAGAGATAAACAAACAAATGGCGCACAGCGCCGTACAGAAGTTTATTGATGAAATGGTATCAATTGGATTTGAAAAGCAAGAAATTATAAATCTTTTAAAAAGTGAGTTTGAGAGGAGGATAAAAAATGACTGAATCAACAGTAAAAGTAAGTAACCTAACGAAAAAGTATCCTAGTGCTTTAGCATTAGATGAAATAAGTGTAGAATTTCCAAAAGGACAGATTACAGGCTTGATTGGTCCAAATGGCAGTGGTAAATCAACACTTCTTAAAATCATTTCCGGTTTAGTTGTCGGTGAATCTGGTCAAGTAGAGGTGGTCAATCAAGAGGAAAAGAGATTAATGGACCATATAGCCTTTTTACCAGAACTTAATCATCTTTATGACTGGATGACAATCGATCAGGCAATTAAGTTCTTTGATAAGCAGTATAAAGATTTCAGTATTCAAAAAGCAGAAGAATTGGTTGAATTCATGAATTTAAAATTTGACCAAAAGATTAAAACATTATCTAAAGGAATGGTGGGTAGGTTAAAACTCATCTTAGTATTAGCAAGAAATGCCCCACTTTTAATCTTAGATGAACCATTAGCTGGTATAGATCCTAATTCCAGAGCAAGAATTTTAGAGAGTTTAATCAGTGAATATGAAGCTGATTTCCAATCAATAATAATTTCAACCCATGAAGTGGTTGAAGCAGAAAGATTTTTTGACCATGTAGTATTTTTAGAAGAAGGAAAAGTTCTCTTAGATGGTAATACAGACGATTTAAGAGCTGAACGAAATAAATCTGTACAAGAACTAGTAAGGGAGGTATTCAAATGAGAAGTTGGGTATCATTATTTAAAAAAGAAATTAGAAGCTTATTATTTACCATTCTGGTATCAGTACTGTTAGTATCAGCTTGGGAAATATATTTAATAACTCGCATGGATGTATGGCCTTTAGGTTTAACATTTGGACTTGGTTTTATACCTTTTGCCATCTTCCCCTTGATCATGTTGGTCATGGGATATCAAAGTTTTCGTCAGGAGTGGAAAAACCATACAATTTATCTATTAAAATCATTACCGCGCAGCGGTTCTGAGATTGTATCAGCCAAATTGGCCTCAAGTTCGTTAGTATATGTAGTATTGACCCTTTATACCTTGGGACTGCACATGTTCTTTCACTGGGATCAGTTCCAAATGTTAATAGGGCAGATGCCTGAACAGGTTGCTAATACGTTTTCAACCACAACGATTGTATTGAGTATAATAACCTATATTATCTTTGGAATTGTACCATATATTTTAAGTCAGTTTTCTTACCTGGTTAGCTGTTTTTACAGTAAGTTTAGATGGTTAGTGAGTATTGTAGTATTTGGTTTAAGTCACTATCTTTTAATAAGACTGGGTGGATTTGTAGCTCGCTTGTTTAACTGGTTACCTGATATACCAATTGATGTAATGTGGTCTAGTCCATATGGAGAAGAGATGGCGACCATCTATCTCGGCAGTGGTCCAATTATCGCAGGTCTTCTGTTGCTGGCAGGATTCTTCTTTACCGGATCCTGGATTTTAGAAAAACAATTAGATGTTTAGGAGTGATTTAAAATGCAAAGAAAAAAAATAATAGCATTGATCTTAATTGGTCTCATAGCAATTATGGTGATCGATTTTAGAATAAATGATGAAGATGTAGTTGCCGATTTCTTCATGCAGTTTGAGACAGACTCAATGCATGAAATTACAAACATGTCGGAACTCGGTATTGGTGATGAAAGAAGAGATCCCGAAGCTATTGGTAAGTCTAGTTTTAGTTACCAGTCGGCTGATTTAGCTAATCTTAATTTAAAAAATCCGATTGGTTCCATTGATATCCAAGGTTATGAGGGAGACAGAATTGATGTAACCTATGAAATTAAAGTATATGCTCGTAATCGAGATGCAGCTGAAAGCTATCTAGAACAAATTGAAGTTGGATATAATGTCTCAGGTGATGATTTTGATATATTCGTTGATGCTCCCAAACCAAAACCAACTGATGTTAGGGCTTATGAAGTAGAATTTGATATAAGAGCCCCTCGAGACCTATATCTGGATTTAGCCAATAGATATGGAGATGTGAAAGTAGAAGATTTTGAGGAGGGCCTTGATTTAACTGCAAAGTATAATGAAACAATCGTGAACTTTGTCGAAGGTAATATAAATATAAACAATGAATATGGTTCTTTAAATGTTTCAGATCTAAATGGTAATGTAAATATAGATACTTCATATAATCAAAATGACTTTAGAAATATTACAGGAAAGTTGAAATTAAAAACTGCCTATACTGATAACTATCTAGAAAATATTGAGGCAGATACTGAAGTTACCGGTAAATATGGAGCAGTAAATTTTGATAATCTTCAGGGTGACCTTGAATTAGATATTAGATACATGGGCATGGATCTCGCTGATATTCAGGGAAAAATTGAAGGAAACTTAGAATACGGAGAAGCAACTATCGAAAGTTTAAGTAATGACCTTGATCTTACAAGCAGATATGCCGATTTAACGGTCTGGATGGAAGAAGATCACACAGATTTAGAAGTAGATGTAAAAACTGAATATGGTAATTTAAGATCTGATTTGGACTTAAATATCAATCGAGATAACAACACTCGCACTATAAGAGGTGAAATTGGAGCAGGTACTCACAATTTAAGAATCGATGCCCGGCATGCTGATGTCCAACTGGTTTATGAAAATTAAAAAAGACTAAAGCCCATCTTTAAACAGATGGGCTTTAACATATTTAAAAGGGTTTTAAACAGTATTGTTGAATACAATATTAATAAAATATCTTTGGGGTGAATTAAATGAACAGATGTGATTGGGCAGAAGGTAGTGAGAGGTATATAAATTATCATGATAAAGAATGGGGGTTACCGGTTTTTGATGATCAAACCCTTTTTGAATTTTTAATATTAGAAACAGCTCAAGCTGGCTTAAGTTGGTCTACGATCTTAAAGAGAAGAGAAAACTATAATAAGGCCTATGATAACTTTGATATAAACAAGGTAGCTCAATATGGAGAAACCAAACGAGAAAAACTTTTGAACAATGAAGGCATTATAAGAAACAAATTAAAGATCGATGCCTCTATTAATAATGCTAAAAGAGTATTAGAACTGCAGCAAGAATATGGAAGTTTTAGTAAATATCTTTGGTCTTTCACTGACTTTAAGCCGGTAATAAATAGTTGGGAACAGCTTTCAGAAGTACCGGCTGAAACTGAACTTTCAAAAAAAATTGCGAAAGATTTAAAGAAAAGAGGCTTTAAATTTGTCGGCTCTGTAACTATTTATGCCTATCTTCAGGCTGTGGGTATTGTTAATGACCACCTGGTAGATTGTTTTAGATATAAGGAAGTAATTGATAACTATAATAAAACTATTGAAAACATTGATTATATGGAAAGTATTTGATTAAATGAAAATATAGTAATATAAAAGTGAAAAACTATCTAAAAAAAGTTGCTTTTATCTGTTATAATATAGTTAATGACAGTTTATAAAATTAAGGAGGTGCATTATGGGTGATCTAATTAAGTATAGTAAATGGGAAGAAGTTGCCAATGCCGTAATTCACGGTCTGGGTATTTTATTTGGTATCTTTGCTCTGGTATTTTTGCTTGTGAAACACCATAATAATACTGATATCTATGGTCTTGTCAGCTATATTATCTATGGTTCATCTCTAATTATTTTATATTTGGCTTCAACTCTATACCATGGCATCCCGATTCAAAAGGCAAAAAAACACCTCCGTAAGTTCGACCATGCCTCGATCTTTATTTTAATTGCAGGCACTTATACACCAATATCTTTAATTGCCTTAAGAGGAAAGTTAGGTTGGACAATTCTGATTACAATCTGGTCGATTGCCCTACTTGGAATAATATTTAAAGTGTTTTTCATCAATAAGTTAAAGATTATAAGTGTAATCATGTATATTGCAATGGGTTGGTTGATAATCTTTGCGATCAAACCACTAATAATAGCCCTCAGTACCAGAAGCTTGATTTACTTGATTTTAGGAGGGCTGTTCTATACAGTCGGAGTATTGTTTTACGCTCTACAAAGTGTTGGCTTTAAGTACAGCCATTCCATCTGGCATCTTTTTGTCTTAGCAGGTAGTGTCTTTCATTTTGTAATGATATATTTTTTAAACTAATAGGTGATATCTATGGAAAAAGAAAATTTACTAAAAATATTAAAAAGAGATCCAATCAGAAATATGAGTATTATTGGTTTTGTGGAAAGTAATCCCCTGCAGGCAGTCTATAACAGGGGAAATACATATATTGTTTTAGCAGCCAGTGATCATCTCTGGGCTTATCCAGCTAGTGAGAACCATAAAGAACTTAAAAAACTTTTAGATGATTTAGAAATTCCCACAAATTATTATGCAAATATTGAAGACTGGATGGAACCCTTTATTACTGAAGACAATGAAGTTGAATGGAAACTAAAGACCAGACGATATT
>CAZXRH010000165.1:0-4860 GCA_964642575.1 uncultured Halanaerobiales bacterium | reverse complement strand
AAAAAAGAGACGGTTTTATCCGCCTCTAAATTATTATCACAATATTTCAGGATCTTTAACCTTGTTTTCATATATTTTATATATTTCTTCGTATTCTATATTTTCTTCTTCACAAATATCTTTCACTTGCTCTAAATCTTTTTTTTCAATTTTTCCGGCCAAACCACACGATGAACTTATTTGGCGGGGAACAGGCATCAATTTCACAAATATATTCTTAGATTTTAAATTGTTTTCAAATGCCAGAGCCAGATGTGTTGAATAGAAGGTAAATAAAACAAAATAATCTTCCACAAGAATTCTCCTTTTATTAATAATTAATTTTTAGTAATGATAAGCTCATATTCTTCATTACCTATATCACTTACTTCTACCTTGCATCCAGAATTCCTTGCAAATCTACCAACATTCTCTTTTGCTACTTCTTCCCCAATTAATACTTTAATACTATCACCTGATTTAAGATCACTTACAGCATTTTTAGTCATAATAACCGGTTCTGGACAAGACCTTCCTCTTGTATCAACTTCCAACATTTTTATTCCTCCTTAAAAATATATTATGTTAATAAGATTTGGAAAATTTTATACTACTAACAGCAATCAGTGTCACCACTACAATACCAAAAATCACAGTAAACTTACCTGCAAACGCTACTCCCGAACCTGAGCCTGCCAGACCAAAATTATGTGAGACAGCCGCTCCTACCAGGTAACCAAAAAATGCTATGGCAGAATCTGTATTGCCTTCTCCCGCTAATATGGTCTGCCTTAAAGGACATCCACCTAAAAGTACTGAGCCGAAACCAACTAAAAACATTCCTAAAAGATTCCACAGCCAATCAGTATGAGCAGCTGGTTGACCAATAAAGCCAGGATCAAAGTTACCAAAAATAATATTTATAATAAAAGCAAAAACAAATATAGAAATAAAACCGGTAATTAAATGAGAATCTTTAATCAAATATAAATCTCGTATACCACCGGCCATACATATTCTACTTCTCTGTCCTAAAACTCCGATAACTAAACCAGCAATCAAAGCAATTATCCAGGGGGCAAAAGAAGCACCTGGACCACTTTCACTAAAAATAATGAAACCTGGCTTAATTATTCTAAAAATCAAAAATAATACCATAATTAACGGTAAAATATAACCACTAGTTTTATTAATACTATAACTACGACCTAAAGTGAATCCTCTTTTTAAAAATTGAGTTCCTACCAATACTCCTAAAATAAAACCTACTATGCCAAGAATAGCATTCCAATCTCCTCCCGCAAGTCTTAAGACCATTCTGAGAGGACAGCCCAAAAATACTAAAGCACCAATCATAACAAACATAGCAATCACAAAACGACTAATAGGGGAAGAACCTCCAGTTACTTTAAATTCTCCTTTGATTTTAGCAATAATGAAAGCCCCTAAAACAAAACCAAATATTTCAGGTCTTAAATATTGAACTACCCCTGCCCTATGTAAGCCAATAGAACCAGCTATATCTCGAATAAAACATGCTACACATATTCCCATATTGGCTGGGTTACCAAATAGGACTAATAAACCACCGAATAAACCTATTACTGCTCCTGTTAAAATAATGCCTTTTTTATCATTCATATGTATTCCTCCTATAGTTGTGATTATATTCACTCATATTATAGCATAATCATGATTATTTATAAAGAGTTTTTATATATTTTATAATATTTTCTTATTATATCTTGAAAAAGAGCCATTTTATTAATATAATATAGTTAAAATGATTATAACCTTTTTATATATTTGATAATCTATTCCCAAATTAGGAGGTACAAAATGGAAAAGGTATATCTTGATAATGCAGCCACCAGTAGTAAAAAACCGGAAAGTGTTAAAAAAGCCATTTTAAATTATTATGAAAATATCGGGGCTAGTCCAGGCCGCGGTGGGTATAACGATTCTATAAAGGCGGGAAGAATTATCTTAGAATCACGTTCAAAACTAGCAGATTTCTTTAATGTTCCCAAACCAGAACAAATTGTTTTTACTCATAATGTTACTTATGCACTCAACATGGGTTTAAAAGGTATTTTGAAACCAAATGATCATGTAATAACTACAACTATGGAACATAATTCAGTTTTAAGACCACTAAAGGGTCTTGAACAAAAAGGCATAATTGAAGTCGACTATATCCAATGTGCAAATGATGGAACCTTAAATCCCAAAAAGATTCAAAATTACATAAAAAATAATACTAAACTGATTGTTATCACATATGCTTCTAATGTAACTGGGACTTTAATGCCTGTTCAAGAAATAGCTGATATTGCAAAAAATAACGATGTCTACTTTTTTCTAGACACTGCTCAAGCTGCTGGTGCTTATCAAATAGATTTCCAAAAATTAAAAACTGATTTTTTGGCTTTTACAGGTCATAAAGGACTTATGGGTCCCCCAGGTACAGGTGGATTTGCAGTAAGTCAAAAGCTGGCTAAAAATATGGATTCCTTAATTGAAGGTGGGACTGGCAGTATTTCAGATCAAGAATATCAACCTGATTTTTTACCAGATAAATTTGAAAGTGGTACTTTAAATACTCCCGGTATTGCCGGTCTAAAAGCTGGCATTGAATTTATAGAAACTAAAGGATTGGATAATATTCGACAACATGAATTGCAACTTGCGGAGATGTTCATAGAGGGGTTAAAGCAAATTGATGATATAAATATTTATGGTCCTGCTAACATTAATAAACAAGCACCTACAATATCTATAGATTATAAAGATCGAGATTTAGGAAAATTAAGTTATATTTTAGATGATAAATATGGTATCATGACCAGATCAGGATTACACTGTGCCCCTTTTGCCCATAAAACCATTGGTTCCTTTCCAGAAGGAACTTTAAGATTTAGCATTGGATATTTTAATACTGAAAATGAAATCAATTATTCTTTAGAAATACTTAAAGAATTATAAAAGACTATTAATAGTAAATTCAAAATATAGTCTGTTCCATTTATTGCATACAGAAAAAACCAGACCTATTTTGAGGTCTGGTAATCAATTTCAAACTTTTGTATTCAACTAAATAATACTTTCTAAAAATTTATATATTTTACGAGCTGAGGGCGGACAGCCTATAAGCTGTTTATCCGCTCCCTGACAACAGTTACCAATGCCAATCCCTTTTATAGTTTGTCCTTTAAATCCCTGTCCGATCTTTATTTTTTCTTTTAAATTATTTAACTTACCTTCTTTTTCTACTCTTTTAAGGGCATGCATTAGACTTCCATAACAGGCTGAGCACACTTCTTGAGCATCAATTTTATCAGCTAGTTTTTTTAACTTATACGAAGAATAGCTGATTTTTTCTGATTGATCTTTATTGAGTTCTAAAATCTCAGCTTCCTCTATATTGCTTTGACCTACCTTTATTATATCGGCAATCTCTATATACTCAATCTCTTCAGATGAAAAACCTAATAACTCAGCAGCATAACTATCAATTAAAACCGGATCTTGTCCAGCAATAATCCTGTTCATCTTAACAGGGTTGCCACCTTCCTCAAATTCCAAATCACCATAAATACCATCAACAATTATTAAGTCTTGTTTTAACAGCTTATTTAAATATGCTATAGGTTTATGTAAACCCTGACGGTGAAATTTTCTTTTTTCACTATTAGAAATACAACCTTTTAAATTTTTCAAAGCACATGTGATAATTGTCTGACAGTGTCCTTTGAGTACAGGAAGATTTATTATATAGTCGGCTTTAAGGGCGGTTTCAGCAATATCTATTTTCATGCCTTGATAAGTTTTAGTAATATAATTATCATTTTGCAAGTTATATAAAGGCACATCATACTTATCAGATAATGATTGATAACCACAATATTGAAAAACATGTTCGGTATCGGCTCCCACCCAGGAACCTTCCATTATTATCAAATTTTTAAAGCCCTTATCCTGTAAATATTCAATAATTCCACTAACCAAATTGGGGTCTGTAGTAGCCCCCTCTTTTGATTTGGAAGCTTTAATAAGATTTGGTTTTAAAGCAACTAATTGATCTTTATTTATCTCATCTTCAATTTTAATTTTTGACAGTAGCTCTTTAACCATCTTTTTGGCTTGGTCTCCATAATTTACAAAAATTTGATCGGCATCCATAAAACACACACCTCGCTTTTTTCACATTAAGATATTATTATATACTTATTAACTCAATCTTGATATTTTTTAAATTAATAATTTAAATAAATACCCTACTCCAATATATATGAGATTGCTGCTACTGTGCATCAAGATTGGGTATATAACACTCTTGCTTTTTTGATATACCATACCATAAGCTAAACCTAAAACAAATGAATACACTAATTGATATAACTCAAAATTGATTAGGAAAGGATTTAAAGACCAACTTATATGAGTCATAGAAAATAAAATAGAGGCAATAATTGTTTCTATTGAAATACCCCATCTTATAATTTTATTGTCTTTAAACACAAATATTAATAAACTGATCGGAATAGCTCTAAATAATAATTCTTCTGCAGGACCACTTAAAAAAAGCTGAAAACCTAATGTTCCTAAGACATTTCTGATATTTAATGGATAATTTATTGGTTGGTTTATTCCAAAATAATATCCTATTAAATAGTTAACTAATACATATATTAAGACTATTAAGGTGAAAACAACCAGATATTTGATTCCAATTTTTTTATTTCCTAATTGAAAACCAAAATCTATATTATATTTCATTTTACAAATGCAAATAATAAATAGAGCAATACCTAAAATAACTAAGTGGTCAACTTCTCCCACCTAATCAAAAATAAGATTAGGAAGGAGCTTGTTAAATTA
>CAZXRH010000164.1:0-4878 GCA_964642575.1 uncultured Halanaerobiales bacterium | reverse complement strand
GATCCACGTATTAAATATTGATAATTGAGGAGTTATTGTAAATTATGAAAAGTAACGGAAAAGAAAAAGAAGTAGTTAAAAAAGCGAAAAAATCTAGTTTGGTAAAAGACGCCTGGAAGCGGTTGATGCGTAACCGGTTAGCCGTTATAGGATTGATAATTTTATCCTTATTGGTTATCGTGGCGATTTTTGCTCCAGTAATTGCCCCCTATGATCCTGTTAAGATCCACTTCGGCGATGAGGCTGTTCCACCAACCTGGTGGGGTCCGGAAGAAACCGAAGTCCAACAGCCGGCTGCCACGGAAACCGAAAGTTCTTCTCAAGAGCAGCAGGCAACCACTGATCAGGGTAGTTGGACCTCTGATGAAAGCGAAAGTGAGTCTAGCCAGGAAACATCTGGATCAGATTCAGGCTGGTCTTCAGGTAGTGAACCAGCTACCGAAGAAAGCCAGAGCTCGGATAATTCTTCTGGCGGTTGGACTTCTGAATCTAAAAGCAGTACCAGTGACGAGGCGTTTAAACAGGATGAAACACAAGGTAATACTGGTACCTCTGCAAGTAACCGCCAGCGTACTGATAATTTTTATCTACTGGGAACAGATCAGATGGGTAGAGATCTTTTCTCTAGAATTATTTATGGAGCAAGATTATCATTAATGGTTGGTTTTGTTTCAGTTGGTATCTCACTTTTTGTAGGTACCATGCTCGGGTTAGTATCAGGTTTCTATGGTGGAAAAATAGATACCCTAATTATGAGATTTATGGATATCTTATTATCCTTCCCATACATTTTACTGGCTATCTTTATTGTTGCAATATTAGGAAGGGGCTTACCTAATGCTATGATTGCGATCGGTATAGTGGGCATCCCCAGATTTGCAAGAGTAGTAAGAGGCCAAGTACTTTCAGTTAAAGAGGAAGAATATGTAATGGCAGCAAAAACAATGGGAGCCAATAACTTTTGGCTAATCTCCCGACATATATTTGTTAACTCTTTATCTCCTTTAATTGTGCAGACCACAATGAGTTTTGCTACTGCAATCTTAAATGCAGCAGCATTAGGATTCTTAGGATTAGGTGCTCAGGCTCCGACACCTGAATGGGGAGTTATGCTTTCTGATGCACGTTCGGCAATGCTTACATCTCCTTGGGTAATTACTTTCCCTGGTATTGCTATTATCTTAAGTGTATTAGGATTTAACCTCTTAGGTGACGGTTTAAGAGACAGCCTTGATCCCAGACAGAAACGATAGAGTGATTTTAATGATATATAGAAAATTGAGGTGTATTTATGAGTAGTCAGAGTAATGAAAAAGAGATATTATTGGAATTAAAAAACGTAACTACCAGTTTTGATACAGACGATGGTAAGGTTACAGCAATAGAGGATATTAGCTTTGATTTATATAAAGGTGAATCTCTGGGTATTCTGGGTGAATCTGGTTGTGGTAAGAGTGTTACCTCTTTGTCCATAATGAGGCTTTTACCCCAGGATGTAGGTTATGTTGAAAATGGAGAAATAATCTTCCAGGGTGAAAACCTTTTGGATATTAAAGAAGACAAGATGAGAAGTTACCGGGGTAATAAGATCTCTATGATTTTTCAGGAACCAATGACTTCTTTAAACCCGGTTTTTAAAGTAAAAAAGCAGCTGGTTGAGGTATATACTACTCACCAGGATGTAAATAGTGAAGAAGCATATAATAAAGCCCTTGATATTCTTGATATTGTAGGGATTCCTGATCCTGATAGTGTTATTGAGAAATATCCATATGAACTTAGTGGTGGTATGAGGCAGAGAGTTATGATTGCGATGGCTTTAGCCTGTCAACCTGCCTTACTTATTGCAGACGAACCGACCACTGCTTTGGACGTTACTATTCAGGCTCAGATACTTAAATTAATGAAAGAGTTAAAACAAGAAATTAATTCTTCTATCATGCTGATTACACACGACCTTGGAGTAATAGCTCAGATGGTAGAACGCGTTTTAGTATATTATGCAGGACAAATTGTTGAAAGAGCTCAAATAGATGACTTATATGAAAATCCAAAACATCCCTATACAAAGGGATTAATCAAATCAATTCCTAAAATAGGAAAGAAAATTCATAGATTAGATACAATACAGGGTATGGTTCCATCTCCTTTTGAATTTCCACAGGGCTGTAGATTTAATCCACGCTGTGATCATGCGATGGATATTTGCAGAGAGCAAGAACCGCCCGAAGTTGATGTAGGGGATCGGCATACCGCTAAATGTTGGTTACATGTTGATGAGGGGGAGAGAAAGTAATGAGTGAAAAAGAGACTATTTTAAAAGTAGAGAACTTGAAGAAATATTTCCCCCAGCGTTCAGGCTTTTTCAAACAGAAAGTAGAGTACTTAAAAGCTGTTGATGATATCAGTTTCGAACTTAAAGAAAATGAGACTCTGGGGTTAGTTGGTGAGTCCGGCTGTGGTAAGTCTACAACCGGTCGTACTATCTTGAGAGTCTATGAACCTACCGGTGGTAGAGTTCTTTTTCGCGGACAGAATGTTGCCAATGTTGAAGAAAGTGAATTGCAAACGTTAAGGAAAGATATGCAGATGATCTTTCAGGACCCCTTTGCTTCTTTAAATCCTCGAATGACAGTTAAAAACATTATTTCAGAGGGGATGAGAATACATGGGGTCGGAGACAAACAGAGCCGATTAGAACGTGTGGAAGAGTTAATGTCCATTGTTGGTTTAAGACCAGAATATATGTTTAGATATCCTCACGAGTTTTCCGGAGGTCAAAGGCAGCGTATCGGTGTAGCAAGAGCTTTAGCCTTAGATCCGAAACTTATCATTTGTGATGAACCGGTATCTGCTTTAGATGTGTCTATTCAGGCTCAGGTCATTAACCTACTGATGGACTTACAGGAAGAATTTGATTTATCTTTCATCTTTATAGCACACGACCTTTCAGTAGTAGAACATATAAGTGATAGGGTAGCGGTAATGTATTTAGGTAAAATTGTTGAAATGACAAACAGTGATAAACTTTATGAAGAACCGCTCCATCCTTATACAAAGGGATTATTACACTCTGTTCCCGAACCTAATCCGAAAGTACCAATGGGTGAAGTCTCTTTAAAAGGTGATATTCCAAGTCCGGTTAATCCACCTTCAGGCTGTAGTTTTAGAACTAGATGTCCACATGCCTATGATAGGTGTGCAAAAGAGGAACCGGAATTTAGAGAATATGAAGAAGGTCATTTTGCGGCCTGTCATCTTCTAGAATAAAAAAGTATATATTGTAATTACATCCTCTGCGGTAGAAATACTGCAGGGGATTTTTTAATGCAAAAAAATACCCTTATTATAGAAATAAGGGACAATTAATAATATTTTTTTATTTTTCAATTAGTCGTTGCTGTCATCATCGTCGTCATTATCATTATCATCATTATTATCATCTTCATCATCCTCGTCGTCATTATCATCGTTATCTATATCATCATCGTCGTCATCATCTATATCGCCATCATTATCATCTTCTTCATCATCATCGTTGACATCATCCATATCATCATTATCATCATCTTCTTCATCATCGTCATCATAATCCATATTATTACCTATATCATCACTGTCATCTTCCATATCATCATCATCATTATCATCTATATCATCCATATCGTCCAAGGCATCATCTTCTTCATTGTCATCCAAATCATCATAAACTTGGTCTAATTCTTCTAAAGTAATATTTAGTTGAGAGGCAAATTCTAAGATTATTTCATCTTGGTCCACATCATCAAGTATTTCTATATCATCTAATCTCTGTCGGACTTGTTCAGTGTCTAGATCAAAGAAATAGACCATTCTTAAAATATTTTCTTGTAATTCTTCTTTTTCATCATTACTTAGATTTTCGAAGTTGCTAATTTTCAAAGAAATGTGGGCAATGTCTTCTTTGTTTTGAGCAAAAGCAAGCATACTTGTCATCAAAAATGCCATTAATAAAATTAAAATTAAAAGATTATTTTTAAATAAATTAATTATTATCCCCCCCTTTTTTTCTTATATATAATTATACATCATTTATAATTTGAAAGTAAAGTTATCCAATAAAGATAGTGTATGGTAAATAATTTAAAGAAATCAGAACTTTTATACAGGAAAAAATGAAGTTACATTTAATATAAATATAAGCCTATTACATTTATGTCTAATTTGATTGTAGGTCGGATTCAACCAATATAACACTAATATGACCCTTTATTTTTGACTTTTACGATATAATAATCTATAATTAAATATATATTTTTAATTTTTTTAATTATAAATAATACAAGGGGGTGAGAGTAGCAGAGTAGAGAGAATTATTACAAATTATTTATCTTATAAAAAAGCGAGGAGGAAGTATTTTAGATGAATTATATGAAAAGCTTAAGAATTTTAGTTGTTGTAGCTTTAGTTGTTGGATTATTTAGTTTTGCTGCATTTGCACAAGAAGAGGGTAAGTATGGCGGTACTTTCATTTTTGGGCGAGGCGGAGACTCTGTAGGTTTGGATCCGATACAGGTAACTGATGGTGAGTCTTTTAAAGTAACACAGCAGATTTATGATACACTTGTTATGTTTGAACCTGGTACTACAGATGTAATACCCGGTCTTGCTGAAGAATGGGATGTATCAGATGATGGTAAAACCTGGACCTTTTATTTAAGAGAAGGCGTTAATTTCCATGATGGTAATCCTGTTAATGCAGAAGCTATCAAATGGAACTTTGAGCGCTGGGGTTATGAAGATCATCCTTACCATATAGGTGGAGAATTTACTTATTATGGTTATATGTTCCAAGACTATCCTGGTATCATTGAGGAAGTTAATGCTGTCGATGAGTAT
>CAZXRH010000163.1:0-4880 GCA_964642575.1 uncultured Halanaerobiales bacterium | reverse complement strand
ATCGATATATTAATGATAAATCCTGTTGACGCAGAAGCAATTGTAACTGCAATTGAATCCGCTAACCAAGCAGGTATTCCCGTTATTACAGTAGACCGTGGTGCTAGTGGAGGAGAAGTTGTTTCCCACATCGCCTCTGACAATGTCGAAGGAGGTCGGATGGCTGCCCGTTATATGGTTGAACAGTTAAATGAAGAAGGGACAATAATTGAACTAGAAGGTATTCCCGGAACATCTGCAGCTCGTGACAGAGGTATGGGCTTCAATGAAATAATTGATGAATATATGGATGTAGAAATAGTTGCAAAACAGCCCGCTGGTTTTGATCGGGCAGAAGGTATGGAAGTAACAGAAAACCTATTACAAGCCAATCCAGATGTTGATGCTGTATTTGCTCATAATGATTCAATGGCCCTAGGTGCAATTGAAGCTATTGAGGCAGCTGGCATGTTAGATCAAATAATGGTTGTTGGATTTGATGCAATTGATGATGCTAAAGATGCAGTTAGAGAAGGTACATTAGCTGCTACTATAGCTCAAAAACCGGATGAAATGGGTATGATAGCTGTAGAAACTGCCAATAGAGTAATGGCAGGGGAAACAGTTGATGAGTTCATTCCTGTACCATTAAAACTTGTTACAATGGAAAATGTAGATGAATAGATAAAATATATTTCGAGACTTGGTCCAGTTTTAGTTAACTGGGCCTTTTTTTCAATTTTAGCTTGTAATTGAAACTACTTTTTCTTAAAATAAGGATGAAAAGATGCTTATAAAAATAAAAAATGATAGGGAGGAGTCAAAATTGAAAGTAAAGTATGATTGTATACCCTGTATATTAAGACAATCCATTGAAGCAGCTCGTTTAGTAACAGATGATGAAGAGGTTATTGATGAAATAATACGTAATTATTCTGAGATGATCCCAGAAATTAGAGAATCCAATCCCACTCCTTTAGTAGTCAGTCAAATTCAAAAGATGATAAAGAATAAGACAAATAATAAAGATCCCTATCAAAAGTTAAAAGAAAAAAATATTCGAATGGCTATGGACATCTATGAAGACTTAAAAGATTTAATTGAAAACGATAAAGATCCTCTTAAAAAATCACTCTTACTATCAGCTACCGGTAATGTAATTGATGCTGGAATAAGTGTTAAGATAAAAGTAGAAGAAAGCATTTTAAACACAATGGAAAAAGGTTTTTCAATAGATGATTATCAAGAATTCAAAGAAAAACTTAAAGACAGTCAAACCTTTTTAATTATTGGTGATAATGCTGGGGAAGCGGTTTTAGATAAATTATTATTAAGAGAGTTAAACAAATATGACATTGATTTAACTTATGCTGTAAGAGAAGAACCTGTTTTAAATGATATAACCTTAAAAGAATCTAAATTGATCGGCTTAGATAAATATGCTAATGTCATCTCAAGTGGTTGTAATGCTCCCGGAATGCTAATTGATCAAGCTACCCCAGAATTTTTAGAGAAATATACCAAAGCAGATATTGTGTTAAGTAAAGGACAGGGTAACCTAGAAGGATTATCTGAAGAAAAAAGATCAATCTTCTTTTTATTAAAAGCAAAATGTGATTTAATAGCTGAATTTCTAGAGGTAGACTTAAATGATTTAGTATTTAAATATATGGATTAATTAATTTAATATAATAATGAAGCAATAATCGTAGAAAGGATGTCATAATCGTGGACAGTCACAAAGAAGATTTTATTAAAGAATGGATTTATGAAGCAAACAATGACTTGGGCTTAGCAGAATTTGTAATTGATAATGATGGGACCTATTATGATCTAGTTTGTTTTCACTGCCAACAAGCAGCTGAAAAGTTTTTAAAAGCTTATATAATTTATTTGAACTTATATTATAAAAAAATTCATAACTTAAAATATCTTTTAAATGTAATCAAAAAGAAAAGAGAAATACCAAAACATCTATTTAAAAAAGCAACCATGCTGCAGGAATATACCATTGATTCTCGCTATCCTGACCACTGGCATGATCCCACTTATAAAGAAACACTGAAATGTATAAAAGCAGCCAAGAATTTTAAACAGTTTATTTTCAACGAAATTAAAGAAGAAATATAATATCAATATAAAGCAAAGACTATCTCCTAGATACTTCGAGGTAGTCTTTTTATTTTAGCAAGTTTAATAAAATTTTAATATTTTAGACATAGTAATTTTTGCTAAAATATTATATAATATAGTAAAAGATGTAAAAACTTTATACTTTTAGTATCTATTCTCCGCTTAAGGGGGATTATAAATGATTATACTTCTTTTCATTCTTTATTTATTCTTATTTATCCTATTACTTGCCCTATTTTTCCTTTCTATTCCATACAAGTATTTACTTTATTATTCCTATACTGAAAATTTAAATTTTAAAATGTCAATTAGTACTTTTTTCTTCAGCTTTGCCTACAGTAAAACAGGCCAAAAAGAAAGTACATATATAAAAGTATTTTCCTTTAAAAAAGAATTTGAAAAAAAGTCAGCTAAAAAGGATTCAGAAGAAAATAAGATTAAAGCAAAAATAAAAGAAACAGTAAAGGAAAAAGCAAAAAAAGAAAAGAAAAAAAAGAAGAAAAAATCAGGTATACCATTCAGTATAATAAGATATGAAAATATTAAACATATTTTTCAATTATTAATCGATCTTTTAAAAATGATATTACCCAAACACTTAAAACTATACTTTTTAATTGGCTTAGAAGAACCACATCTCAATGGATGGTTAATAGCTTCATATTACAGTTTAAAAGGAATTTATCCAAAATTACCTATAACCATGGATATTGACTGGGAAAAAGAAACTTACGAAAGTAATGGTGAATTATCTGGTTTTATAATACCTATCCAACTTATATTTAGAATTTTAATATTTATATTCTCGGTTAAAACTATCAAAATACTGTGGAAGGTATTTAAATATAAAAGGTCAAAATAACTTTTGTTAATAAATTTAAAAAGAAAGGAAAGGTGTTATTTTATGGAAAGTACTCAAAAAATCTTGGAGTCCATGTATGACAGACTTGACAATTTTATGAAGACAGAAACTGTTGTGGGTGAACCAATTGAAGTGGGCGATGTTAAAATCATTCCCATTATCTCTGCTTCCTTCGGCCTCGGCGGCGGATTTGGAGAAGAAAGCAAAGAAACAACCTCTGGTGGAGGTGGCGGAGGAGTTGGTGGCAAGATAACTCCTGACGCTATGTTAGTGATAAAAGACGGTAATGTTGAAATGATTCCTGTAAAAAGTAAAGCTACTTTAGAAAAGTTAATTGAAAAAGTACCAGATTTAGTTGGCAAACTAGAAGACTTAAAAGGTATGAAAGAAGAAAAGAAAGAAAAAGAGGAAGAAAAAGAAGAATAAATTAAATCATACTTCATCAAAAAATATGCCGGGGTTATTCCCGGTATATTTTTTTTGAAACATTAATTTTTTATTTAGTAAAAGGTTTCAGTTTATCCAATATTTGCTTGTAAAAATAAAACCTGTGTGTTATACTCTAGACAAATGAAATATTAATTCAATTATGGTTTCTTTTTAGAATTAAAAAGGAAAGTGGTGCAAATCCACTGCTGTAGTCGCAGCTGTAACCAGTATCTTTAAATAACTCCACTGCCGACAAGTGGGAAGGGGTTATTAATAAAAACTGGAAGCCAGAAGACTTGCCTTAATTGTTTACATCGTCATTCTCCGACCTAGAGAAGCGAATGGGAGTTTATATTAATCATATTAATTGATTAATAGATCTGATCTGAAAGCTGCCTTTCCTGGTTGGGAATGCAGCTATTTTTTAGTTCTATATAACAAATAAATATTTTAGTAAAGTAAAAGTTTTCTCTTAATGAGAGATTAAAAAGGAAAGTGGTGCAAATCCACTGCTGTAGTCGCAGCTGTAACCAGTATCTTTAATAACTTCACTGCCTTCAAGTGGGAAGGAGTTATTAGCAAAAAGCTGGAAGCCAGAAGACTTGCTTTTACTTTTACTTCACAACTCCGGCTTAGAGGACGTGAGGTTAACCTAAAATTAGTTACTTTTTCTTTGAAAAATAAGGAAGAGTTATTAATAGGTTAATTACACTGTCTCTTAAAGGAGGCAGTTTTTCTATTTTTATAGTAAAAAATATGATAAAAATAAAGACTTTGGAGGTAATATTAATGGATGGAATGGTACATGTTTATACCGGTAATGGTAAAGGGAAAACCACTTCTGCAATAGGCTTAGCAGTTAGAGCTGTTGGGGCAGGCTTAAATGTTTATATCGGCCAATTTGCTAAAGGAATGAAATATAGTGAGTTAAATAGTTTATCTAATATAGATAATATTAAAGTAGAACAGTTTGGTCAAAACTACTTTATTAAAGGGTCACCAACTGAAAAAGATATTGATTCTGCGAAAAATGGATTTAACAAAATTAAAGAAATTTTAAAATCAGGTGAATATGAAGTGGTAATTTTAGATGAAGCTAATATTGCTACCTATTATGATCTATTTACAGTTCAAGAGTTAATCGATGTGATAGAAGAAAGGGCAGAAAATGTTGAAGTAATTATAACCGGTCGGATGGCTGACAATAAATTAATTGATTATGCTGACTTAGTAACAGAAATGAAAGAAATAAAACATTATTATAATCAAGGCGTAATTGCAAGAACCGGTATTGAGAAATAGATATGTTAATTATTTAAAAGAAAATTGATTTATAATTATGTCACCCCGCAATGGGAAGCCTAATAAGCTTCCCATTAAATTTATTATTTAAATAGTCATTTGGATTAAACTAATATCCTAATATGTAGGGCAAATGTTTGACAAATAAGTTAATTTCTTATAAAATTACTAATGC
>CAZXRH010000162.1:0-4915 GCA_964642575.1 uncultured Halanaerobiales bacterium | reverse complement strand
GCTGTTAACCATCGAGCCGCAGGTTCGAGTCCTGCTCGGGGAGCCATTTCTATTTTACCTTAAAAAGGTGTTATTATGTTAATAATTATTGGTGTATTTGTATTATTCTATAGTTTTTTAATATATAAAGGTAAATATAATATCTTTCCATTTAAATTAGAATTTCCTAAAAACTACAGGAAAGCTGCTAAAAGTCTCATGATTTTAGGTGTTTTCTTGATATTTTTAGGATTTTTTTCATTATATAAAGCAATTGACTTTGTTGCTCTTGTTATGATAGGTATTATTTTAATATTGATTTTTGTAAAATTAATCTTTAATATAAAAAATAGTAATTAATTAAACCGTCACTTAGTGGCGGTTTTTTGAAATTTATTTAAATAATTTTACTTAACCCCTTGAATTTTGCTTTAAAAATAGTATTATATAATTAGAAGGTCAAAAAAAGTCAAATTAAAGAGGGGATCTTAAATGTCTAGTCTTTCAGATAAAATAGAAAAGTATTTAAGGAACTTGATTAAACAATATGAAGGAGAAGTTGAAATAAAGAGAAATAGACTGGCAGATGATTTCAACTGTGCCCCATCTCAAATAAATTATGTTTTAGATACTCGTTTTACCGTTGAAAGGGGCTTTATAATCGAAAGCCGCCGCGGCGGTGGTGGCTATGTTCGTATCATTAAAGTGAAATTGAATTCGAAAAATGAAGCAATGAAAAATATAATAAAACAACTGGAAGGTCCTTTACAACCTAAGGAAGCAAAAGGTATAATAAAAAGACTATATGAAAATAATATAATCAAACAAAGAGACCGAGTTTTATTAGAAGCAGCGGTCAGTAAAGAATCGATTGGTTTTGATAAAGAAGAACAAAATAAAATAAGGGCACAAGTATTAAAAAACACACTGAAAGCTATCTTTAAGATTTAAAGTAATGTAGAGAAAGGAGGATTTATATGCTTTGTGATAGATGTAAGGAAAGAGATGCCTCTATACACATTACTAAATATGTAGATGATGAAAAATCTGAAATATATTTGTGTGAAGAGTGTGCAAAAGAGACCGGTCATATAGATGATAACGACGTATTTTCTTTTAAGAATTTAATTGCAGGTATTTTAAATCCTAATGTAAAAGAATTAGAAGATAAGCGGAATGAAGTATTACAGTGTGATTCTTGTGGATTAACTTATGATGAGTTTAGAAGAGAGGGAAAAGTAGGTTGTTCTCAATGTTATGATACATTTGAAGATAAACTACGTCCTTTAATTAAAAGAATACACGGTAGTGAAAAACATGTTGGGAAAATCCCCAAAGATAAAGATAAATATCTCAGAGTTAAACGTGATATAAAAGAACTAAAAGCAGAAATGGAAAAAGTGATCGAAGATGAAAATTTTGAAAGAGCCGCTGAATTAAGAGATGAAATATATGCACTGGAGCAAAAAATAGGGAGTGAATGACTATGTTCAATGATAAGAATATATCATTGAGTAACTGGATAAAACAAAAAGGAAATGAAGATGATATAGTTTTAAGCAGTCGAATTCGGCTGGCTAGAAACTTAAAAATGCTTCCTTTTCCTGATCAATCCAGCCAAGAACAGCTTAAAAAAGTAGTTAATATTATGAAAAGCATCCTACTTAATCAAAATATTGAACTGGCTGGTGACCAATTTAAGTTTAATTACATTGAAATGGAAAAGTTATCCCCTATTAAAAAGATGATGTTTGTTGAAAAAAACTTAAGCAGCCCTCATTTTGTAAAAAATGAAGGTTATGGCAAAATTCTCTTTTTTGACCAGGATGAGAAGATTAGTATTATGGTCAATGAGGAAGATCATTTAAGAATTCAGATTTTACTACCCGGTTTACAGGCAAAAAAAGCCTGGCAAATAGCGGACCAAATTGATGATACTATTGAAAAGGATACAGAATATGCATTTTCAAAAGAATGGGGTTATCTATCAGCCTGCCCAACTAATGTTGGTACTGGACTGAGATCTTCTGTCATGGTCCATCTTCCGGGTTTAAATATCAGCAATAATATTAATAGATTATTTGAAGTTGTTGGTAAACTAGGTTTAACAGTTAGAGGAATTTATGGTGAAGGCAGTGAATCTGCCGGTAATATCTATCAAATTTCCAATCAAATAACATTAGGAAGTAAAGAAGAAGATATTATTGAAAACTTAGAAAGTGTTACTAAACAGGTAATAACTCAGGAAAAATCAGCTAGAAATAAATTGTTTAATGAACGAGAAACATTTATTAAAGATAAAATAATGAGAGCTTATGGTAAACTTAAATATGCCTATAGTATTTCAACTAGTGAAGCTATGGAATTGCTCTCCTATGTTAAAATGGGCTTGGAGATGGGTCTTATAAATGAAATTGATACTTTGCTTTTAAAGAAACTATTTATCATCATTAGGCCAGCCCATCTACAGTCTCTTTTAGGAGAAGAAGTAGATTCTGCACAAAGAGATTTGAAAAGAGCTGAGCTAATACAGGCAGAACTAAATGGCAAAGGAGGAATAATATAATGTTTGGTAAATTTACAGAAAGAGCCAGAAGAGTAATCGCAATGGCTGAATCTGAAGCAAAAAAATTAAATCATAATTATGTGGGAACCGAGCATATTTTACTTGGATTAGTCAAAGAGAAAAAGGGAATAGCCGGTAAAGTTCTTTCAGAAGAGGCAAATCTCAAAGAAGATCAAATTATAGATGTAATTAAATCTATCATTGGAACTGGTAAAAACAAAGTTGATGGTACGATTGGACTTACTCCACGCAGTAAGAAAGTATTAAATCTTTCTATGGAGGAAGCTAGAAAGTTAAATCACAACTATATTGGTACTGAGCATATTCTTTTAGGTCTAATCTCAGAAGGTGAAGGAGTTGCAGTTAGAATCCTAAAGGAAGTAGGAGTAGACTTAGAAAAAGTTAAAAAAGAAATCTTAGATATCTTAAATGACGGCAGTCAAAATAATACAGAAACTGAAAAAAGTGAGACCCCTGAATTAGATAAATACAGTCGCGATTTAACTGAAATGGCTGTAGAAGATAAATTAGATCCGGTTATTGGAAGAGAAAAGGAAATTGAAAGAGTTATTCAGGTATTAAGTAGAAGAACTAAAAATAATCCGGTTTTAATTGGAGAACCTGGAGTTGGTAAAACAGCTATTGTAGAAGGACTGGCCAAAAGTATAAGTGAAGAAAACGTACCTGAAATTCTTTTAGATAAAAGAGTAGTATCACTTGATTTAAGTTCTTTAGTAGCTGGTTCTAAATACAGAGGTGAATTCGAACAGCGCCTCAAAGCATTAATGTCTGAAATAGTTGAAAGTGGTAAAATAATTCTATTTATAGACGAAATGCATACACTGGTAGGAGCAGGAGCAGCGGAAGGAGCTATTGATGCTGCTAATATCTTGAAACCGGCCCTGGCCAGAGGGGAACTGCAAGCGATTGGTGCTACTACCCTTGATGAATATAGAAAATATATTGAAAAAGATGCAGCATTAGAACGCAGATTTCAATCTATTATGATTGAAGAAAATACACCTGAACAGTCTATTGAGATTTTAAAAGGTTTACGAGATCCTTATGAAGCACATCATAAAGTTAAGATTACAGATGAAGCAATCAAAGAAGCAGTAAACCTTTCTCATCGCTATATTACAGATAGATTTTTACCTGATAAAGCAATTGATTTAATGGATGAAGCGGCTTCTAGAGTTCGTTTAAAGAATAATACACGGCCTAATGAGTTAAAAGAATTAAATGAAAGAATTGAAGAAGTTGAAAAAGAAAAAGAAGCAGCTGTTAAAAATCAGGAATTTGAAAAAGCAGCTGAACTTAGAGATACTGAAAAAGAACTACAACAAGAATTAGAAGAATTGCAGGAAGAATGGAAACAGAAAAAAGGGCGCAGTGATATGGTAGTTGAAACAGAAGATATTGCCCAGATTGTTTCGAGCTGGACCGGAATTCCAGTAACTAAGTTAGAGGAAACTGAAACCAAGAAACTGCTTAGATTAGAAGAACACTTGCATGAAAGAGTTGTGGGTCAGGATGAAGCAATTGAGGCTGTTTCACAGGCAGTCCGAAGAGCCCGTGCTGGTCTAAAAGATCCAAAAAGACCGATTGGTTCCTTCATTTTCTTAGGTCCGACCGGAGTTGGAAAAACTGAACTGGCTCGCACTTTAGCTGAAGCGATGTTTGATGACGAAGAAGCAATGATCAGAATTGACATGTCTGAATATATGGAAAAACATTCTGTTTCAAGACTGGTTGGTTCACCTCCTGGCTATGTCGGTCATGAGGAAGGTGGTCAGTTAACTGAACCAGTTAGAAGAAGGCCTTATTCAGTTATCTTGTTTGATGAAATAGAAAAAGCTCATCCTGAAGTATTTAATATATTACTTCAAATTTTAGATGATGGTGCCCTAACAGATGCTCAGGGTAGAAAAGTTGACTTTAAAAACACGGTTGTAATTATGACTTCCAATGTGGGAGCAAATTATATTAAAAAGCAGTCTAAAATGGGCTTTACAGCTGAAAAGGATGAAAAAGCAGAATATGAGAATATGAAAGAAAATGTAATATCCAAGTTGAGAGATACCTTTAGACCCGAATTTTTAAATAGATTAGATGAGACAATAGTATTTCACTCTCTCAATAAAGATCATATTACAAAAATTATTGAAATCATGATAAAAGAGCTACAAGAAAGATTAGATACTAAAGAAATTGAAATTGATATTACTGATGAGGCTAAAATGAAATTAATTGATGAAGGATTTGATGCTGAGTTTGGAGCGAGACCGCTTCGCAGAGCTATTCAGCGGATGGTAGAGAACAAACTCTCTGAAAAAATCCTTAGTGGTGATATTAGTGAAGGTGACAAAG
>CAZXRH010000161.1:0-4937 GCA_964642575.1 uncultured Halanaerobiales bacterium | reverse complement strand
TACCTGATCCTGGTAATGCAGGCGAAGGGAATATTTACTCAGTGTTGTTCCTCCAATTAAAATTAGGAGGGTTTTTTTATGAAAATTAGTTTAAGAGCAATCACAGAAATCGCAGTCGCAGTAGCCCTAGCAGTTATTCTAAACTTTCTTCCGTTATGGAAGATGCCTCAGGGCGGTTCAGTCAGCCTAGAAATGCTGCCTATCTTAATTATAGCATTAAGATGGGGTTTTAAGGAAGGTTTATTGGCAGGTTTTGTATATGGATTATTGCAATTAGCATTTAATCCTTATATAATCCACCCTGTACAGTTAATCTTAGATTATCCTCTACCCTATATGTTGTTAGGTGTAGCAGGAATCTTTAAAGAACAGGTTGAAAAACACAAAGACAAAAAAATCAATATCTATATCATTTTAGCAGTTATTTCAGGTGGTCTCTTGCGATTTGTAACCCATGTGCTTTCCGGAGTGGTCTTCTTTTCTCAATATGCTCCCGAAGGTACCAATGTTTGGATTTATTCAACAATCTATAATGGAAGTTATCTAATACCTTCCCTGATCGTATGTTATGTAGTAATAGCAGTTCTAAAAAACAAAATATTATTTATTGAACGTTAAATATAACAAATTAGCCAGAGTGTAAAAACTCTGGCTTTTATATTTATATTATATTTATTATTGTTGTTCAGGTCGCATAGTTGGAAATAGAATTACGTCTCTGATTGATTTTGAATCAGTCATTAACATAATCAATCTATCAATTCCTATTCCTAATCCACCGGTTGGTGGCATTCCATATTCTAAAGCCCTGATAAAGTCTTGGTCCATCATTTGAGCTTCTTCATCTCCGGCTTCTCTTTGTTCCATTTGATGTTCGAATCTCTTTTCCTGTTCAAATGGATTGTTTAACTCACTAAATGCATTTGCAATTTCCCAGCCGTTAATAAAGGCTTCAAATCTATATGTGAAATTAGGGTCTTCTTTTTTCTTTTTAGCTAAAGGAGAAACTTCAATAGGATAATCCATAACAAAAGTGGGTTGAATTAAATCTTCTTCAACTAATGTCTCAAATACCTCATATAGTACTTCTCCCTTAGAAAGGTCTTTTTCTTCAATTTTAACTCCCAGTTCTTCTGCTTTCTTATAGGCTGAATCATTATCCTCTAAAGCATCATAATCAAAACCGGTCCGTTCTTTAACTAATTCTTTCATTGTAATACGTTTCCAGGGTATACTTAAGTCAATATCCTGATCCTGATATGTTATCTCAGTTGTATCTAAAGTTTCTTTAGCTGACTTAACAATTAGTTCTTCGGTAATATCCATCATATCATGGTAATCAGCTTGAGCCTGGTAAAGTTCTAGGGTAGTAAATTCCGGATTATGTTTATAGGACATTCCTTCATTACGGAAATTTCTGTTGATTTCATAAACACGGTCAAAGCCACCTACAATTAGCCTTTTTAAATAAAGTTCAGGGGCTATCCGTAAATAAAGCTCCATATCCAAAGCATTATGGTGGGTAACAAAAGGTTTAGCATTAGCTCCACCTGGAATTGGATGCATCATTGGAGTCTCTACTTCTAAAAAGTCTTTTTCTTCTAATATATCTCTAAATGACCTAATTATATTACTTCTGGTTTCAAAGGTATCTTTTACTTCCGGATTCATAATTAGATCTAAATATCTCTGACGGTAGCGCATTTCCTTATCTTTTAGACCATGGAACTTTTCGGGTAGGGGCCTAATAGATTTTGTAAGTAAATTAAAACTTTTTACTTTAACAGAAATTTGACCTCTATTGGTTTTGAATACTTCTCCTTTAAAACCAATGATATCACCCATATCTAATTCAGTGAAAAACTCATACCTATCTTCACCGATTAAATCTACCTTTACATATAACTGCATTTTGCCGGTCATATCCTGGATATCAGAAAAACTGGCTTTACCATGAGTCCGCAAAGCCATTATCCGGCCTGCCATTCTTACAGTTTCTCCTTCTAAATCGGCAAAATTTTCTTTAATATCTTCAGCATAGGTATCTACTTCATATTTTTTAGCAAAATTTTCAATACCTTTTTCACTAAATTCTTCCATCTTTTCTATTTTTTGACGCATAAGCTTATTTAAATCTTTTTCTAATTCTTCTGACATTCTATCCCTCTTTCTTATTCGCTGGATTTTTCAATAGATATTATTTCATAGTGAATTGTTCCTTTAGGAACCTTAACTTCAACTTTCTCCCCTACAGTTTTACCCAATATTGCTTTACCGATTGGGGATTCATTTGAAATCTTATATTCTAGTGGATCTGCCTCAGCAGTTCCTACGAGTTTATAGGTTACATAATCATCTTCATCAAGATCGTGAAGTCTTACTGTGGTACCTAAATTAACCTTGTCATCACTTACTTCATCTTCTTTAATAACTTTTGCATTATCAATAAGTTGTTTAATTTCTTTTATTCTGCCCTCAACAAAAGCCTGTTCATTTTTCGCATCGTCATATTCAGAGTTTTCACTAATATCTCCGAATTCACGGGCAACTTTGATTCTTTTTGCAACTTCTCTTCTTTTTTCTGTAGTTAGTCTTTCTAGTTCTTTTTCTAATTTTTTATAACCTTTTTCTGTTAATAATACTTCTTCAGCCATAAGAAAATACTCCTTTTAATTAGTTTTCTTTATAAATACCTTTAATTTCAGTTAATATAGGTATTTTCAATTATTAATTATTATAAGTTAATTGTTATTTAATGTCAAGATGGAAGACCATTACTTCATATCATTTTATATTAAAAGTAATAAAAGTAATACAGCAATTGGAATTAATAAAAGTTGACTCTGTATCTTTTTGGGTAAAATACCATGTATAAAGTTTGCAACACTAATTAATATATTATAAATTTGATTTTCCATATCAACTTCTAAGGTTTGGACAGTCTCTTCTCCCATAAATATATGATACCAATTTTTTATCCTGATTAATAAACGGTCCATGGATGGAACGGGTTTTTCTTTGACATAGATCCAATCTTTCGCTTTCAGCAAGCCTATTGATATTGCAATATATATAATAGACTTTAAAAACCCTTCTAGCAGATGAAAATTAGTATAATCTATTTCTATAATTGAATTACTAAATAATCCCACGCCCAAGATTACTAAAATAGGTAAAGCAATTGAAAACACATTCTTGCCTTCAATATAAATATTTTCTTCTTTTATTTCTTCACTTTGATCAAAGTTAAAAATACCCCATTTTAGAAATCTAATCACATAGATATAGGTTAATATACTTAATACATGAAACAAATATTCAAATATAACCGATTCTCCAGCAGCATATTTTACTAATGTTTTACTGTTATATCCAGCAATTAGAGGAAAACCAACCAAAACCAAAAGCCCAATCACTGTCAACACTGAATTTATTTTGTCCTTGTACCAGCCATTTTTAAATTCATAGATTGTTCTGCTTTTAAGTTTTTTAATCCAGTAACCACTACCCAAAAATAGGGATGTTTTAGCCAATCCATGTACAATAATATGCAGAACACTTCCCCAGTAGGCATAAGGATTGCCACTACCAATTCCGATCGCAATAAATCCAAGCTGACTTATAGTACTGTAGGCTAAAAGAACCTTGTAATCAGTTTCAAATATAGCTTCAAGACCAGCATAAATAACCATTGCTATTCCAGCGTAAAGTAAAATAATATTTCCACTTAAAACTGTTTTTAATAAAAGAATAAAGCCCAGTTTAACTACCCAACCTGATAGAATTGCACTTACCGGTGATGGTGCCCTAGAGTGAACAATAGGAAGCCAGAAATGAAGACCAATTATTGCACTTTTTAATCCTACTCCTAATATTAAGAGCAGTTGGAGGTTAAAGTTATCTATCGGCCCAATTGTTGTATAACCAGCATTCATTATCATTAGTATAACATAAAGCAGAAAATTGCTTCCAATAAACTGCAAAATTAAATATATCCGGGCAATCTTATTACCACCCCAAAGCAGCATAGCAAAAGTGGTAATGGTTACAAGTTCCCAACCGATAATAAAGATAATCCAGTTAGTTGTTAAGATAATCATACTAAAACTCAATGTATATACTAAAATGCTTAAATAAAACCAATTGCGGTGAGCATAGCTATAAGCTTGAGATGATATTAATGATGCTGTTGTAATTATTAAACCTGTAGCTAAAAAGATCATATTTAATTGGCTCAGGTCAAAATTTTCTAAAATTATTTCAACTAACATATTAACCTCCCTAAAAAATGAAATTATAAAACAGGGTTTAAAATACTATTTACTATAGTACTAATTGGAATCTGAAGCACTCTATAAAATAATCCGAAAAAAATAGTTGCTATCACAAATATAAGTGAAATATCTGTTACTAACCTTTCTCTATATAATACCGAAAGTATTAACTTAAAATCAAATGATTCTTTTAAATGGATTTTTCTAAAACCGTTAGTTATGAATCGAAAATAATAGGCAATTGCAAATAAACTTCCCAAAATTATAATCAGGGGAGGAAGATAATAGCCTGATTGAATAAATGATCTAATTGTAATCCATCTACTAATAAATCCCAGCATGGGTGGAAATCCAACCATACCGGCTGCAGCTATTAAAAAACCACTAAATACTAATTTGTTTTTATAAGCTACTCCTTTAAAATCTTCTAAATAATTAGTGGGAGTATGCTGGATTAAATAACCACTGGTTGTAAACAAAGATATTTTCATCAGTGAATGCCCTAAAATATAAAATAAACCTGCAATTAATGATATTAAACTTGCTGTTGGCGCAGGCGTTGTTGTAGATAAATCTGCTGAGAATGCTTTAGATTTTGTTTCTAAACAAGTTAAAGAAATTCAAGCATATTATGAAAAACTCAATAAAGCTTACGAAGAAACT
>CAZXRH010000160.1:0-4952 GCA_964642575.1 uncultured Halanaerobiales bacterium | reverse complement strand
TCATTGGTTAAACTCCCCCTCCCAGTTCGACAGATTAATTGCTTCTTCAATTGTCCGTTTTGTATTTACACTTTTACCTAACATCTGACCATTGGGAGTAGTGGAACCAGTATCATAAGCATTTTGATATCTAAATTGAGCGGGGTCCATATTTAATTTATGAGCTATAATATCAATTTGTGACTCATAAGCAAAGGCCATTTGGGTTGTCCCAAAGCCCCGCATTGCTCCACCATAAGTGTTATTAGTATATACTGCATAGGAAGTACCTCTTACATTTGCTACATTATAGGGTCCGGTACAGTGATACATCCCTTTGTGTACTACAGCTGGTCCACTGGAAGCATAAGCACCAGTATCTCCTATTACAAATACCTGCCAGGCTGTTATATAACCGTCATTAGTAACTCCGGTTTTAGCCCGGATGGTGAGAGGATGTCTTTTTGATTGAGAAATCATAGATTCCTCTCTTGTATATTCTAACTTCACGGGTCTTTTAGTTCTCATTGCTGCTAACGCCAGGTGGATGTGAACCGATACATCTTCTTTTTTACCAAAAGCACCACCAATTGCCGCATTAATAATTCTTATCTTTTCTTTCGGCATATTGAGAGACTGTGCTACATCAGCCTGAGTGTCATGTAACCACTGGGAAGCGGTCCAAATTTTGACTTCACCTGAACTTTCTTCATAAAGGGCATAACCTGCTTCATTTTGGATAGGTAGTTGGTCTATATGTTGGGTCTGGTAATCATTTTTTACTATAAAATCAGCTTCTTCAAAGCCCTTATCAACATCACCTTTTTCTAAGTGGTGATCTACTAGAATATTTTTCCTGTTTACATCAGGACTTAAGTAATCTGTGCACAGATCGTCTAAGTCCTCATGGATAGCCGGTGCATCTTTTTCAATAGCTCGGTGAGGATCTGAAATTACTTCTAGCTTTTCTATTTCAACTTCAATTTTTTCTCTTGCTTGTAAAGCTGCCTCTTCGGTTTCAGCCACGACAATTGCCAAGGCATCACCCATGAATCTCATTTTTTCACCAACTTTAATTAATACAGGCTGGTCTTTAATTATTAAACCAAATTTATTGAGATTAGGAAAATCCGCTTCAGTGATTATATCTACAACTCCATCTACTTTCATTGCCTTACTGATGTCTAGGTCTTTTAATATCGCATGGGGATAAGTAGCCCTTTTGATTTTAACATGTAGATAATCATCAAATTTGATATCAGAAGGGTATTTTGCTTTACCCGTAACTTTATCCTCAGCATCAACCTTGAGTACATCTTTTCCAACAAATCTCTTAGGCATTAACCTTCACCCCCACTCTTCATTTTACGGGATGCTTCTTCAACGGCATCAATTATTTTTATATAACCGGTACATCTGCATATATTGCCAGATAAACCTCGTTTGATTTCTTCTTTGGTTGGATTTATATTATCATCCAGTAATTTTTTGCTTGACATTATCATACCTGGAATGCAAAAACCACATTGTACAGCTCCTGTTTCAATAAATGACTGCTGAATAGGATGTAATTTCTCTTTTCCACCCAGACCTTCTACAGTCTGAATTTCAGCTCCATCAGCTTGTGGTGCTAATACTAAACAAGATGCTACAACTTTATTGTTCATAATTACTGTACAGGCACCACATTCACCTTTACCACAGCCTTCCTTTGTACCTGTTAGGCCGAGATCTTCTCTTAAAAGATCCAATAAACGGGTATGTGGTTTTACATCTACTTCTCTTTTTTGTCCATTCACTGTTAATGTTATCTTCATTGGTTAATCACCTCATCTAAAGCACTGTTAGTGATATTGAAAGCGACCTGCCGACGGTATTTGGCAGTACCCCTAATATCATCTATTGGTGATATTTCATCGGCCACAATCTGAGCCACTTGATCTATCTTAATTTTACTTAGCTTTTTGTTTAATAACATCTCTTCTGCTTTTTTAATTCTAAGGGGAGTCGGTGCTGCTGACCCCACACAGATTCTACTTTCCTTAATCATATTATCTTCATCAAAAACAAGATTAAGGGCTAAACTAATTGAAGAAATTACAAGCGCTTTTCTTTTGCCCACTTTAACCCAGGCTCCTTTATACTTTTCATCTCTTAAAGGTAAAATGACCTTTTCGACAATCTCTCCCTTTTCTAAAACATTCTGTTTAGGACCTGTGAAAAACTCATTAGCATCGACAACTCTTTCTCCTTCTTGTGATAATATTTTTAACTTTGCATCATATACTAAAAGTGGTGGCAGCAGATCACCTGCAGGAGAAGAAGTCACTATATTACCTCCGATTGTTCCCCTACTTCTAATCTGGGGTGAACCAACATCAGCAGCTGCCTGTTGTAACACGGGAAAGAGTTCTTTGATTTTATCTAATTTATATAGCCTTTCATGAGTTACCATAGAACCAATTTCTACTTTATCATCATAGATTTTAATTTCTTTAAATTCACTTATCCAGTTTAAATCCAGCCAGTTATCTATCTTATATAGCTGATCAAAATGTTCAACTAAAAGATCAGTTCCTCCGGCAATTACGGTCAGTTCATCTTCATAATCTCCTAAAATTTGCATCAAACCTTCTTTGGTCTGGGGTCGAAAATAATTTCTAGAATCGCCTCCAGAAGTCTTTAGCTTGTTTTTGACATTTTTGGATTGTTTTTTCATAATCTAACACTTTCACCTCCTGGTTTTCCATCAAAACATGACCATTTACAATTGTAGTATCAACTAAACCACCATTAAAACCAAATATCATATGATAGAAGTAGTTTTCATCGGTTACAGGAGTTGGTGGTTTATAATCTAGGATTATGATATCAGCCGGTACTTCTTTTTTAATAATACCCAACTTTTTACCGAAGTAATTTTGGGCAATTTGGCGGTTGTTTTCAAAAGCAAGTTTATGGATAACTTCTCCACCCAGTTTAGGGTTTAAATTATCATGTTTTTGGAGAAGGTCAGCCACATTAATACTTTCAAACATATCAGTAGTATATCCATCTGTTCCCAAACCGATTGTTAGATTTTTATCGATGGCTTTTTGTAGGTTAACCGCTCCTACTGCATTATTCATATTTGATTCAGGGTTGTGAATTAAAAATACACCGTTATTTGCTAAAATTTCATATTCTTCTTCTGATAAATGTACTCCGTGAATAGCCAGTGAATCTTCTCTTAAAATATTTAGTTGATCAAAACGGTCTACAAGATTTTTATAACCACGCTTTTTACTATCTGTTTGGTCTACTTTTCCTTCTGCTGCATGGAAATGAGTTGGTGTATTGGTGCTTTCGGCCAGTTCTGCTACTTCCCTTAAGGTCTCATCACTTAATGTAAAGGAAGCATGTAGTCCGATCGCAGGTGTAATAAAATCACTATTTAAACTCTTAGATCTATTTATAAATCTTTCGTTTTCTTTAATTGCTTCTTCAGTTTTTTGAGAACCATGGCGGTCTGATACTTCATAAGAAAGACTGGCTCTCATTTTGGTTTTCACAACTGCTTCTGAAATTATATCCAAACTATTTTCAATATATCCATAACTAGCGTGATGATCAAAGATTGTAGTAGTACCACTTCTTATACTCTCCACTAAGGCATAAAGGGTACTATAATAGATATCTTCACTGTTAAGGGTTGCATCTAAACGCCACCAGAGTTTTTCTAAAATCTCTTCAAAGTTACCAGGTGGAATATCTGTTTTTAGATCCATACCCCTAGCAAAGGTACTGTAAAAATGCATATGGGTATTGATCATACCAGGCATTATTACCTTACCCTTTACATCTTTAAAATCTGCTTCCTGATATCTGACCTTTAATTCATCAGTTTTGCCATAATCCTTGATAAGACCTTCGTCAATTAATACAGCTCCATCATCTATGACAGGGTCATTTGAATTTAAGGTAATTAAAGTTCCATTACCAATCAGTTTCAATCTCAATCCCCCCTTAATCGCTTAAAAGTTCTTCAGCAATTTGGTTGTGTTTCTTTATTATATTATATTCTTTAATAGTGGTTAATTCTCCTTTACGTACTACTACATTACCATTCACAATATTGTAGTCTACTTCCTGACTGGTTCCAGTATTAACCAATGCTTCCACCGGATCACTGAGACCACCGGCAAAGCCCAGTCGGTCACTTCTAATTAAGAAAAGATCAGCTGCTTTACCTTCTTCAATACTACCGATTTCGGGTTGGTTTAAAACATCTCGACCTCCATTGGTAGCAATTGAAAGTATATCTTCAGAAGTAATACTTTTAATACCATGAATCAATTTATGAAGTAAATAGGCTAACTTTAATTCTAAGATCATATTAGAAGCATCATTACTGGCTGAACCGTCTACAGCCAGACTGACCGGAACATTCTGTTTTATCATATATGGTATTTTGGCTGCTCCGGAAGAAAGTTTCATGTTTGAGGCCGGGCAGTGTGAAACACCGGTACCTGTTTCAGCCAGTTTTGCTATTTCAAATTCATTAAAGTGAACACCATGTGCATACCAGACATCATCACCAATCCAGTCCCATTCTTCCATCAATGCTAAAGGCCTTTTACCAAAGGTATCTACACAATATTGGTTTTCATCAAGGGTTTCAGCTAGGTGAGTATGGCTTAACACATTATTTTGCCTGGCTAATTTTATAGATTCAACCATTAAATCTTTGGAAACTGAAAAAGGAGAACAGGGTGCTAAAATGACTCTCTGCATTCCATTTTTACTATCATCGTGATACTTATCAATTACTCGTTGTGAATCATTTAGGATTTCATCTTCACTTTGTACTACAGATGCAGGTGGTAGTCCTCCGTCTTCTTCACTTAAGGACATACTTCCCCGGCTACCGTGAAACCTGATACCAATCTCTTTAGCTGCTTTAAATTGATAGTCCATGAGATTATCGGGCTGGC
>CAZXRH010000159.1:0-4960 GCA_964642575.1 uncultured Halanaerobiales bacterium | reverse complement strand
GAAATCAATAGGAAAGGGCTGAGAAGGCTAAATGATAATAACCAGGTGTGGTTATAAATAATAAAGTTTCAAAGATTCAAACAATAATTATTAAAAGATGTATATAGATTTATATTTATTGCAAGGAAAGTAAATATTAATATAACACTTAATTATATTTTTAATCGAGGTGGAGTTAATTGACTGAAAAAGAAAAGATGTTAAATGGAAAATTTTATGATCCAATGGATGAAGACCTCTTACAAGATAGAAGAAGGGCTAGAGAGTTACTACATGAGTTTAATCATCTAACACCTGATAATGGTAAAAGAAAAAAAGAAATCATACAAGAACTTTTTGGAAAAACAGGCACTAATCCATATCTAGAACAGTCCTTTCGTTGTGATTACGGCTATAATATAGAAGTTGGGGACAACTTTTTTGCCAACTTTGACTGTGTTATCCTTGATGTTAATAAGGTAATCATGGGGGATGATGTCCAGTTGGGTCCCGGTGTACATATCTATACTGCAGTACACCCCGTTGATCCGGTAGAAAGAAAAGATAAGACTGAATATGGTGAAAAAATATTGATAGGAGACAATGTTTGGATTGGGGGAGGAGCAATTATTTGCCCCGGAGTTAAAATCGGTTCTAACACAACAATTGGGGCAGGCAGTGTGGTTACAAAGGATATTCCATCTAATGTCCTGGCTGTTGGTAATCCCTGTCAGGTAATTAAAAAGTTTACACAGGAGTGAAAATCAATGAGTGAAAAAGATATAATAAAGCGTTCTGATAAGGTTTATACCAAAGATATATTAAAAAATGAATTTAAAAAGATAGGCTTAAAAAAAGAAATGAATGTCCTTGTTCATTCTTCTTTAAGTAAGATTGGTTGGATTACAGGAGGGGCAGTAACGGTTATTCAAGCTTTAATGGAAACCATAACATCTAAAGGTAATATTGTTATGCCAGCCCATTCCGGTAATTACTCTGATCCTTCAGATTGGTCTAATCCACCAGTGCCAGAAGAATGGATAGATGATATCAAAGAAAATATGCCTGCTTTTCGCAGTGCAATAACTCCAACAAGAGGAGTAGGAGTAATCCCAGAATTGTTTAGAACTTTTCCCAAGGTAAAAAGGAGTTATCATCCCTGTTTTTCTTTTTCTGCCTGGGGACAAGATGCAGATTATATAACAAGTAACCACAGTCTGGATTATGGACTGGGAGAAAATTCGCCCCTGGGTAAGTTCTATAAACTGGGTGGTAAAGTTCTCTTAATAGGTGTTAATTATGACCGCAATACTTCTTTTCATCTTTCGGAAGTTAAGTCGGGTATTAAAGATGAGTTCACAAATGGAGCACCTATATTAGTTGAGGGTAAGAGAGTTTGGAAAGAATTTAAAGATATTGAATTTGATTCTGATGTTTTTAATCAGATTGGAAAAGAATTCGAAAAAGATGGTGAAGTAATAAATGAGAAAATTGGGCAGGCTGATTCAAAACTATTTGACCAGCCCGAAGCTGTTGACTTTGCAACAAATTGGATTATCAAAAATGATAAATAGAGAGGAGGGAGCAGCCGATGGCAGTTAAAAAAATATATCAATTAGGCAGTGAAGTTTTAAGAAAGAAGTCTCGGACAGTAGAGAATTTTGATGATGTGCTCAAGTCAAAGGTAAAGGATCTAAAAGACACCCTATTTAACTTTCAAAAAGAATACAAGATTGGAAGAGCAATAGCAGCTCCCCAGATTGGTTACCATCAAAAGATTGTTTATTATAATAAAAACGGGGAAGAAATCTTGATGGTTAACCCTGAAATAATAGATAAAAGCAAAGAACAGTTTGAAGTATGGGACAGCTGTTTTAGTTTTAGAGCTGCTTTCTTTGTAAAAATTAAAAGAGCAAAAAAGATAAAAGTAAGGTATCAAGATGTTGAGGGAAAAGAAATCATTAAAGAGTTTTCTGATGATCTTTCTGAGCTTTTTCAACATGAAATTGATCATCTACATGGAATCTTGGCTACTGACCATTTGGAAGACAATAAAAATATAATTATGAGAGAAGTCTGGGAAGAAAAATATAGATAAGGAGGCTGATCTTTTATGGAATTTAAATATAAAGCAATTGGTTATGTCCATAGTCCACATGAAGAAGCCCATGGTACACCTATTCAGACCGGAGCAGCACAAGATGTTGAAGCAGAAATTGAATTATTACCTGAATATAGAGATGGACTAATGGATTTGGAAGGGTTTTCTCATATTATTCTCCTTTATCACTGCCATAAGGCCGGTGATACAGAACTATTAAGAAAACCCTTTATGGATAATAAAAAGCACGGCATATTTGCGATTAGAGCCCCTAGCCGGCCTAATCCAATTGGATTTTCAGTAGTAAGATTAGTTGATATTGAAGACCATATTTTAAAGATCAAAGATGTAGATATATTAGATGGAACCCCTATTTTAGATATTAAACCTTATGTACCGGAATTTGATATAAAAGAAGTAACTAAAACGGGTTGGTTAGAAAAAAATGTCCACAAAATGGAACATAAAAAAGATGATGGCCGATTTTTAAATCCCGAGGATGAAAAAGATGATTAAAAAGGACAATATTTTGATTAGAACTATAAAAGAGAAAGATTTAGATACTTTAATTAAGTGGGAAACACCTGAGATAAGGGGAAGATATCAAGAGTTTCATTTTCGTTCTCGGATAGAGATGGAAAAAAAGTATAATGAAGATGGCTATATTTCAGACGAGATGCAGGTTTTAATAATTGAACTAAAAGATTTTGGACCAACCGGCTTATTATTTATTAACTTTAAGCAAGAAGGAGTAGTAAATTTAGGTTTAGTGATTACTGAAGTTGAAAAAAGAGGAGCTGGTATTGGTCAAAAAGTATTAAAAATAATTTTAAAGCACCTTTTTAGTAACTATCCTTTAGCTAGAATTGAAGCAGATACAGATGTAGAAAATAAGGCGGCTCAAAAGGTTCTTAAATCAGCTGGTTTTTCACAGGAAGGTCGACTGAGAAATTACAGATATCATCATGGAAAATTCAACGATTCCTATCTGTATAGTATAACTAAAGAAGATTATTGTAAGACGGGAGAAGCTTAAAGATGGCTCAATATATTGTACGAGAATATAAATCTGAAGATGAACTAAATTGGTTGGATGTCCATGCTAGTGTCATGGTTGATTCTACAGCCTGGTGGACAGTCATTCACCAAAAACCTTCTTATGAAAATGAAACAATTGATTTGGTAGTAGAAACTGAGGACCAAATTGCCGGTTTTATCACTACTGAAATCAATTCAGAGGTCATTGATTTTATTCAAGGTGAATACGGTTTTGTCTGGGAGTTCGGTATACAGAGAGACCACCGAGGACAAGGCTTAGGCAAGCAGCTGATAGAAAAAACCCACAAATTACTGAGAGAAAAGTATGGGATTGATAAAACAATCTGGTTTTCTCAGGATAAAGAGGCTCAAAAGTATTATGAAAAACTGGGTATGCAAGAGATCGAACGTCACTGGCAGTTTAGTGTTAAACCTAATTCCAATTTAAAGAAAAACCTACTTGAAAAAGGGTTTAACTGTTGGAATATGCGTGGAGAATGCAAAGTAGAAGATTTTGAGAAAGTGAAAGATAACTTTGAATTAATAGAAGATGACCATGCTTTAAAACCAAGGCTTTGTATTGGTTATAGTTATCAACCGCAAGAATAAGGAGAATAAAATGGATAAGATAATAGAATATAAAAACGAATATTTAGATCAGATTGTGGATTTGTTTTTAGAGGTATTTGAAAATGATCCCTGGAATGACAACTGGCCTTCTCAAGAAAAGGCAAAACAGTATTTACTTGATATTATTAAAACACCCGGTTTTATTGGGTTTTTAAGCTTTAAAGAAGATGAACTGGCCGGTGTTTTATTTGGTCATATAGTAAGATGGTGGCAAGGTGATGAGTATTTCATAAAAGAGTTTTTTGTTAATTCCAAACAACAGGGTAAAGGTATTGGTTCAAAACTGATTGAACATCTACAAGCAGAACTTAAAAAGGCAGATATCAACACAGTTGTACTCCTGACAGAAAATAATGCTCCTGCTGCTGAATTTTATGATAAAAAGGGTTTTAAGGTAAGCACCCATACTAGATTCATGTATAAAAATATTGACTGAAAAGGGGATAATTATGAACGGGAAATATCTAAAAGTTAGCCTGGGTAAGTCCAATTCTTATCTGGTAAAGGGTAATGAAGGTTATCTCTTGATTGATGCTGGTGTTGAAAATCAGGTAGACAAATTGAAAAAAGAAATGGATCAATATGATATTAAATTTGAAGATATTATCTTAATTATTATCACCCATGTTCATTATGACCATGTCGGTAGTTTAGCTGCTATCAAAGAAAAGACTCAAGCCCCAGTCTTAGTTCAGGAAAAGGAAGCTGATCTATTAAAATCAGGCCAAAGTCATTTCCCGGCTGGCAATACCTGGTATGGGAAGTTGATTTCAAATCTAGCCAGCTCTCATTTAGAAGATGCCAATGATTTTACACCGGTAAAACCAGATATTGTAATGAGTGATTATTATAACTTGCAGGGGTTTGGCTTTGAAGGTGAAGTAATTCATACTCCGGGCCATTCGGCTGGTTCAATTACTGTCATAATTGAGAATCGTCATTGTTATACGGGTGATACTATGTTCAGTTTTCTGCCCTTTACTGTTAATCCACCTTTTGCAGATGACCAGACAAAGTTACATGAAAGCTGGCGGAGGATTGCTAGTTATGACTGTTGGTTTTTCTATCCCGGTCATGGCTATAACTTTACGAGAAATAAATTCATGGGTACCCTAAATAGGATAACTAAATAAGGATGTGAGTTTAAGTGAAAACTTATGTATTAATCTATGATACCTTTGCCCAATTTGAAGTGGTTTTGACCAACTATTT
>CAZXRH010000158.1:0-4971 GCA_964642575.1 uncultured Halanaerobiales bacterium | reverse complement strand
AATTAAATAATTATATATGGAGTGTCAAAAAAATGAAAATGGATACTAAAAGAACGCGGGGCGGTCCTCTATTAAGCGGTATTTGCTTTGGGTTAGGAAAAGCCTTTAATATTAATGTTACAATTATTAGATTAACTTTTGTATTTTTTGCTTTTATTAATGGTGTAGGTGCATTAATCTATTTTTTAATCTGGATAATACTTCCAGATAAAATTCAAAAGGATTACTCATAAGTTGTCCAATGTACTTCATACCTTCTAGGTCCCCTTATATAGCAACCCTAAAGCTATATAAGGGGGATTTAAAAATTTTATGGTATTTACTCTTACCATATTTTTTTACCTAATTATTTATAAATAATTTATAAATTATTAACTTTGAATATAGTTATAGTTACATAATACACATCAATATGCTCAAGCATAAATCAGTGTAAAAGCATAATTTAGATCTAATGTAGTCGATAGTTACTTATTAAAGTTTACTAATTCATAATCAAAAAAGATATATATGAAATATATCTTTCAACTATACCATTATCTTTTAACAAGAGATATTAGTTATAGTTTCTATATAGTAAGAAGTTGTTAAATTATTTTAATAAGGAATATGAAAGGATGAAGCAAGTGTTTAATTTTTTCAAAAACTGGAATTTAGGTGCGAAAATTGGAATTGGTTTTATGGTTTTAATCTTAATTGGAGCAGGTATGACTTATATTGGCTATCGGGGCTTAAATGAAGTTGATAGAGATGCAGAGATTTCAAACTGTGCAGCCAATTATGCTAAAAATGCTCTGCAGATTAGAGAAGATGAGAAGAATTTTATGATTCAGGAAGATGAAGGTTACATAGCCAGTATTAATAATAAGGTTGAAACTATGCTTGAACAAACTGAAAACACTAAGGCATTAATGGATAAGGAAGATAGAGTTAGAATAGATGAGATGCAGGTGGTAGCGGTTGATTACAAGGATGCAGTAAATACATATGCTGATTCTCATTTTAGCCAAAATGAATTAAGGGCACAGTTTGTTGCGACCGAACAAGAATTAACTAATCAAATTATTGAATTAGATCAAATTCAACAGACAGAGTACAATCAGCTTTTAGATAAAACAGGTATAGCACAATCTGAAATAGAACGGAAATATGCAACAATTCAACTCCTTGATGAATTATTAGATCATATCGTTGAAATGGGAATTCAAGAAAGAAATTATATGCTAAATATAGAAGAGGTTGAACAACAAGAATTATATTCCCAAAACACATTAGCCGCTTTTGAAAGAGCTCAGAGTACAGCACAGGAATTAAAGAACACATTTCGAAGTGAGGGTAAAATCAAGACCGCTGATCAGATGTTAAATACTTTAAATAAAACCGAAAATAAATTCAGACAAATTCATGAAGCTCAGCAGGTTAAAGATGAAAATAAAGTTGAAATGGAAAGTAAGGCAGATCAACTGATTGCAAGTGCAAATAGCTTACAAGAATTACAGTTAGCAGATATGGAAACAGCTCAAAGTAATGCAATCCGCAACTTACTTGTAGCATTAATAGTAGCTTTAGCTATAGGAATTTTAACTGCCTTTTTTATTACCAGAAGTATTACTAAGCCTGTCAATCAGGGTGTCAAGTTTGCCACTGAAATTGCTGAAGGTAATTTAACTGCTGAAAAGATAGATGTAAGTTCTAATGATGAGGTTGGTAAATTGAGTAAAGCTTTAAATAAGATGCAGGAAAATTTAAAGGACATCATTGGTGATGTGACAGATATAGCTGATGACTTATCTGCTTCTAGTCAGGAATTGTCAGCTTCGAGTGAAGAAATAGCCAGCTCGGCAGTCCAGGTGGGAGCAGCAATCGAGGAAGTAGCCTCTGGAGCCGAAGAACAATCTGCTCAATTAGAGGAGACTCAAAACAGAGTAAATGAACTTAATGATAAAATAGGTAATGGAGATGCTGAAGATGATACTTCAAAAGGTAATGTGATGAAGAGTATTAAAGAAGGTAATAAGGCAATCAATAATTCAATAGATAAGGTAGAACAAGTAAAAATTCAATCTAATGAAGTTGCAGATAGAATCGATGAATTGGGTAAACTATCAGAACAAATTGGTAACATTGTAGAACTTATTAACGGGATTTCAGCTCAAACCAATCTTTTGGCTTTAAATGCAGCCATTGAAGCGGCTCGAGCCGGTGAAGCTGGCCGCGGGTTTAGTGTAGTGGCGGATGAAATTAGGGAACTAGCAGAAGAATCAGCCCAAGCTACTGAAAAAATTGCCTCAATTATTGAAGAAATTAGATTTGAAGTAAAAGATACTATTGAGCAGATGGATGATGCTGAAAAAGCTGTTGATGAAGGAGTAGAATCGATTAAGGTTACCGAAAAATCTTTTGAAGAGATAAATCACTCTGCTCGGAGAGTAAGAGAGATTTCTGATGAAATTGCCGATACTTTTGAACAAATTGCTTCTGTTAGTGAGCAGTCTTCTAGTAATGCTGAAGAGGTTGCTGCAACAAGTGAAGAACAAAGTGCTTCCACAGGTGAGATTGTTAGTGCTTCTGAAAGATTAGCTGAAATGGCGCAAAGATTAAATAAAAAGATAGATCATTTCCAGGTATAAAAATATGAAAAATAGTAAAGGGCATTTAAGTAAAAAATTATGTTGATATATTTTAATTAGCTTTAACCATATTTTCAGGAAGTGATTTGCAAATGAATAAAAATTCCGACATTAAAATTTCTTTTTTTAATCTTATTAAAACAATATCGGATTCCATTGATTTAAGAAGTGTAAAAATTACAGGTCATCATAAGTTGGTGGCCTATATATCCCTTCAACTGGGTCTTAGGCTTAACTTGGATAAAGCTAGTTTGCGAAAATTAGTTTTTTCTGCTTTAATTCATGATATTGGAATCTTATACTTTGATAAAAGAATTGATGATATTTTAGATAACCGGACCAATGAGGAACATGCCTATGTGGGATATGCCTTGATAAAAGATTATTTTCCTTTTGATGGTTATTCACAAATTTTAAAAAATCATCATAATAAATGGAATAAGATAGAACATAATATGAATAACTATCTGAGTAATATTATAAATCTGGCTGATATCACAGCCTATTTTACAGATGAAAAGTCAAATAACATTTTGTCTCAGAAAGCAGAAATAATAAAAACTATTAAACAATATGCCGAAGAAAAAATAAGTCCAGATATTTTAAATGTTATAGATATATTAGGTCACAAAGAGGCTTTTTGGTTTGATATGGTCAGTATTAAAAATAGAGAACAAATGGTTGAAGAATATATTCGTAAAAATCTGGATCTTAAACTCAACTTAGATCAAGTACTCAGTATAAGTGAGATTGTAAGTCACATAATTGACTTTCGAAGTCCTTTTACAGCTGCTCATTCTAAAGGGATAGCTACAATTTCAGCAGAGCTGGCAGGTAATTTGGGTTTTTCAGATGAAGATATAAAGATTATGGAGATAGCAGGTTACTTTCATGATATAGGTAAAATGGCTTGGCCTTTAAGGATTATAAATAAAACTGGTAAGCTAAGTAAAAAAGATTGGGCTGTAGTTAAAAGCCATACCTATTATACATACTATGTACTTGATAATATTAAAGAAATCCCCAAACTCAAAGAGTGGGCTGCTTATCATCATGAAACTCTGGATGGAAAAGGATACCCATTTAAAATTGATAAAAGAAAGATTAACATGGGAGCTCGTATTGTAGCAGTTGCAGATATATTTACAGCGATAGCAGAAGATAGACCATACCGAAATGGTTTTAAAAAGAAAAAAATAATTAATATTCTTAAAGAACTTGCGATAAACAAAAAAATAGATGAGAGTATTGTAAAGGTTCTAATAGAAGATTTTGATCGGTACAATGCTTTAAGAAGAGAGAAACAGAAAAAAGCAATATGTGATTATAATAATTTTGAAGAGAGAACAATAAAAGAAATTGAATTAATATATGCAACAGTTTAGTAAAGATAGATAAGATAGAATAATCCCTAGAAAAAGCTGAACAGTGCTATATTTTGACAAATATTTTGAAAAGTATTATAATTTGCCTAGACTATCAAAATAATATAAGGGGTGTTAATAATGGCAGATTTAGAAAGTCGTGTTGAAGGCAACGTAGAAGGAGAATTTTATGTTGATGATTCATGTATAGCTTGTGGAGTCTGTGTTGGAGAAGCACCCGAGAATTTTGAAATGGGCGATGAATACGCTTATGTAGTAAAACAACCTGAAGATGACAGCGAAAGGGAAGCTTGTGAAAATGCCCTGGAGGCCTGTCCGGTTGATGCAATTGGTGACGATGGTTAAACATATTAATTTTTTAATATATAAACGGGAGGGCAGAGGATGTCCTCCCATTAAGTTTGATTGTTTTAAAAAAACGAGTTAAGGATGTAAATTTTAAATATATAATTATTACAAGTGCCCTTTTATAATTAGGGGCACTTTTTTTATGTCAAAAATTAAATTTTACATATTGTTAACAATTATAAATACCCATAAGGGGTAGTATTATTATTAATTGTTAAAAAGCTAAACTAGTTGGAGCTTATATCACAATATGTAATACCGCTGTATCAAACACACAAGTTTATAAATGCTGCTATATCAATGTTTATCATGATTAGTTATATAATTAATAATATTAGATAACTGATGAAAACCTTTAATTAATCTGATATATTTGGTAAGAATAAATAAACACAGATAAGCATAATATTAATAAAATTAATTATAGAATGAATAAAATTAATATTTATGATATTAAAATTCATATAATCAATTCTAAAATGAAATTATACGAATTAAAAAGGAAAACAGAGTAAACCATAGAAAGAGCTGCCTAATCTTCCTAAAAAGCTAATAGGAACATTTCCTATTAATTCGCATATAAGTTAAAATACCACTATAAGTGATAA
>CAZXRH010000157.1:0-4992 GCA_964642575.1 uncultured Halanaerobiales bacterium | reverse complement strand
AGATTCCGTTAGGTTCAAGAATATTAAATATATGTGATTCATTTGATGTTATGACCACGGGCCGCAGTTATAAAAGAGCTCTTAGTAAACAAGAGACTATTGAAGAATTTGAGAAGTGTTCAGGTAGACAATTTGATCCTGAGCTAGCAGAGACCATGATAGAGCTTATTAAGAGCGGGGATTTAGATGATAGTTTTCAAAAATAAAATTTCTTTATATTATAAATTCATTATGCTAAATGGGGGTAGAGAGTATGTTCGAGGATTTGGCTCAAAAGATTAATAAATTGGATGGGATAATATCCTGTAAGATAACCGGTAATGATGACATTGATGAAGTACATATAATTGCCGACAAACAGAGAAATCCTAAAAGAATAGTAAGGGATGTTGAAACCATCATATTAGTTAATCAGGATAAAGATATTGATCATAAAAAAATAAGTATTGCTCAGTTTGAACATGATGAAGGAAAACATGATATTGATCGTTTAGAAATCGTTTCAATATTTAAAGAAAATAATAATCCTATTGTACATTATCGGATTCGAATTAATGACAATATTTTTGAAGGAACCAGTGAGGATTATCCAGACGAACCACTTATGTACAAAGCTGCCAGTGGTATGGCTAAAATGCTTGAGAAATATATAAAACTACCTGGTAAGCTAAGAGTAGAAAATGTATTTAAAACCGGTTTGAGAGATGACATAGTTGTGGTACAGATTACTTTATATAATGAACACGGTATGGAAGAAAGATTACTGGGTTCAACTTATGTAAATCAGGATTTACCCTTATCAGTAGGTAAGGGAGTACTTAAAGCATTAAATAGAAAAATAATTGGCAGTTATTAATCTTTACAGAAAAAGGAGTAATAAACATGGTAGAATTAATTGACTCACACGCTCACCTAGATTTCGATAGATTTAAAAATGACAGAGATGAAGTTATCCAAAGAGCTAAAAGCAATGGAATTATAAATATTATAAATGTCGGATCAAGCCTTGCTTCTAGTCATCGTTCACTGCAGTTAAGCCAGCAGTATGAAATGATATATGCTGTAGTTGGTGTACACCCTCATGAAGCTAAAAATCTTGATAGAAAGGCTCTACAGGTATTAAAAGATCTTTCTAAAGCAGACAAAGTAGTCGCAATTGGTGAAATTGGCTTAGATTTTCACTATGATAATTCACCCCGCGATAAACAGCGGGACGCATTTCGTAAACAGCTGCAACTTGCTAAGGAAATTAACCTACCTGTAGTTATTCACAGCCGAGATGCTGACAAGGATACAATTAAAATACTTAAAGAAGAAAAAATGCAAAATCATAATATATTGCTCCATAGTTATACCGGAGGAGCTGAAATGGCTGATGAAGCCCTTGCAATGGGCTTCTATTTTAGTGCAGGGGGTATTGTTACATTTAACAGTGCCCAGGAGTTAAAAAATACAATGCAGAAGATACCATTAAGCAGGATATTATTAGAAACCGATTCTCCCTATTTAGCACCTTCACCTCATCGAGGCAAAAGAAATGAACCGATGTATGTTAAGGAAGTTGCCAAATATATAGCAACCTTGCAAAATACAACTTTTGAAAAAGTGGCAGAAACTACTACTCAAAATACAAAAAGATTTTTTAATATTGATTAAAAAAATATAATATATGTATTCGATTTAACTTTAAATATAACTATGATATGGTTTAATTAAGGTAAGACTATATGGGAGGGGTTATTAAATGAAATATTTAGTTAAATATGAAAAAGAAGGAATTGAAGAAGTTGTAGAAGCGCATGCACCAGGACAAGCAACTTACCACTTCTTAAAAGATCACAATATAGATATTGAAGAAATTGACCAAGATGATGTTAAAATTCTACCTTATAATGAAGATGATGAGTAAGACTGATTTATTCCCGGCTAGTTCCGGGATTTCTTATTTCACATAACTGAATAAATTATGAAAAGGGCTATATGTGTAAAAGCATATAGCCCTTTTTTTGTCAAAAGAATTTAATATATGACATGATATAGTTCATTAGCCAAAATTTAATTATTATTTATGATTACTTGCTACAGCATTAAGAAGGGATTTGGTACTTAAATACAGTGGTAAATAATGGTAATATATGTTAGTATTGTAAATAGGATATCCCGGGAAATATTATACGAGGGGGAGTCATATGAAAAGAAATAATAATAGCCTGCAACCATTAAGTCAAAATGAACTGATGGCGATTAATGGGGGAGGTCCTATTTCTGGACCCACATTAATATTAGGAGCTTTTGGAGTAGCCTCAGCCGGAATTGCAATTGGGCTGGCGGTAGGTGCAGCATATTACTTTTCTACTCATTAGAGAAATGAGGTGTTCCTATTAAAGATTTAACCCAAGAAGAATTAATGGAAATCAAAGGCGGCTTTGTCGTAAGCAGTACTACAGCAACAGTAGTATATTTACTGGCCGGTTTAGGTGGTATTGCTTTAGGTGCTTATGTAGGATATAACAAAGCTGCTAACAATTAGTAAGTAGTAAAATTATAATTTGACCAGTTAATGTATGAATAAGGAGGCTTATAAATTGAAAGATAAGGAGCAAGAAAAAATGTCATTATTAACTTTATTAAGAGGTCCAGTTGCTGGACATAATTTAGTTTTAGGTGTATTTTTCACTACAGCAGCCGGAGTGATTGTTGGTTTTTTATTAGGACAGATAATCTATCAGTTATTACAGTAAGTGATGATAATAAATGCAAAAAATATTTGAACCAGTATATCTACTAGGATTAAAAATATTTAAATATAATAAGTTTATCAAACAAAAGGATCAAAGTGATTGTGGTGCAGCCTGTCTGGCCACAGCAGCTAATTTATATAATATAAGTTATCCTATTAGTATAATTAGAGAAGTTGCCGGAACAAATCAAAAAGGGACTTCAGCCTATGGACTAATAAAAGCAGCCGAAGAGATAGGATTTGATGCAAAAGGAGTTAAAGCAGATATCTCAGATTTGGATAATAAATTAAAAGTACCAATAATTGCTCATACCATAGAAAACAATATAGCACATTATATAGTAATATATAAAATATTCAAATCAAATTTAGTTATTTTCGATCCAGAGTATGGACTTAAAGTAATAGATAAGCAAGATTTCAAAGAGAAGTGGACCAATCTATTAATACTTTTATCCCCTAGAATTAAGGAATCAAAAGTAGATATTCAAAAGACAAAAAGTTCTTTTATCAAAGAACAAATAAACAAGAATAAAACTTTACTATTCCAGATTTTTATAGCCTCCTTATTCTATACTGGTTTTGGAATTGTTGGTTCATTTTATTTCAAATATTTAATTGATCAAATTTTGGTTAATGGATTGCAAAAAACTCTGCATATTATATCTACTGCAGCCCTTTTACTTACAATCTTAAAAGTAGTAATGGATACCTTCAGAAATCATCTAACTCTTTATTTATCTCAGAAAATTGATATTAGTCTAATAGCTAATTATATAGAACATATATTAACTCTTCCTCTTTCATTTTTTGAAAGGAGAGAAATGGGTGAAATACTATCACGTATTCAGGATGCCGGAAAGATAAGAGAAGCAATATCAGGGGCAGCTGTAACAATTATGATAGATTCATTATTAATAATAGCGGGAGGATTAATCTTATATTTACAGAGTAACTTTTTATTCAAGATAGCTGTTCTTTTGATGCCAGCTTATTTATTTTTAGTATTACTTTTTAACCAAAGACATAAAAGGGTTAGAAAAAAAGAGATGAAAAAGGGGGCTAATCTTCAGTCTTCATTAGTGGAATTGGTCAGGGGAATCAATATAGTTAAATCATTTAATAATGAAAAGGGTATTTATATTAAAAATGAGAAGAATTTAATTGATTTTATAGAACAGGTATTTAGAGCAAATTTTTTAAAAAATATTCAGGGTTCTTTTGATAATTTATTGGCAGCAGCCGGGGAAATTATCATTCTTTGGAGTGGTGGTTATCAGGTTATCAATGGCAATTTAACTGTGGGAGAATTGATAACTTTTAATGCTCTTTTAGCTTACTTCTATAAACCACTCCAGAATTTAATAAAATTACAACCTGAAATTCAAAAAGCCTCAGCAGCTTTTGATAGGTTAGAGGAGATCATGGTATTAGATCCAAAAGAACAAGATGAATCTTTAATTGATTTAAAATCTTTTAATAAAATGATTGAATATGAAAATGTTGAGTTTATTTATGATATGGAACATAAAGTTTTAAATAATTTATCTTTTAAAATTAAAAAAGGTGAAAAAGTAGCTCTAGTTGGTAAGAGTGGTTCAGGAAAAACCACTATTATTAAATTATTGATGAAATATTATTCTAATTATAAAGGGAATATTACTATTGATGGTCAAAATATTGAGGATCTAAATGCAAGAGATCTACGTGATTGTATTGGATATGTTCCACAAGACCCCTATATTTTTAATTGTTCAATCAGAGAAAATATAAATATTAATCAAAAAGATTATTCCTTGAAAGAAATTATTTCTGTCTGTAAAAAATCTCAAATTGATAGTTATATTAATAAATTACCATTAAGATATAATACTATTTTAAATGAAAACGGTAATAATCTATCTGGTGGGCAAAGACAGCGGATTGCTATCGCACGAGCATTATTAAAGAATCCCGAAATAATTATTTTTGATGAAGCGACCAACCATCTCGATTATCAAACAGAAAGAGACATATATAATATGGTTGAAAACTTAACTAATGATAAAACTGTGATAATTATTGCTCATCGATTGAAAAGTATTGTTAACTGTGACCGTATTTTATATATTGATCAGGGACGAGTCACTGAATCAGGCTCTCATAAACAACTTTTAGCAGAAAAGGGGCAATATTTTCATCTATGGCAGGACCAAACTAATTATTAAAAAGAGGTAGTAAAAATTGAATTACAAGTACTTGGATATTAAAGA
>CAZXRH010000156.1:0-5017 GCA_964642575.1 uncultured Halanaerobiales bacterium | reverse complement strand
CATTGCTCCATGGGGAGTCCATTTACCGAATATCATTGCCGCTAGAGCGATAAAACCACGGCCAGAAGACATATTCTTAACAAATAAGTCTAATAGGCCTATTGATAAACTTGCTCCTGCTAAACCAGCAAAGAAACCACTCATAATTACAGCAATGTATCTCATTTTAATAACATTAATACCTACACTGTCAGCAGCTGCAGGGTGTTCACCAACTGATCTAATTCTTAAACCAAATGGTGTTTTAAATAATACCCAATAAGATACAGCTACTAATATTAAAGCAATGTATACAAAAGGTATTTGTTCCCCTAATACATTTTTAATAAAGGGAATTTGATTAAGTATTGGTATCTTCCAGGTTCCTACATCCTGAACACTGGGTGACTGGCCAGCTTCTCCAAAGATCAGTCTTAATAAAAAGCCTGTAATACCAGTTGCAAATATGTTGATAGCTGTCGCACTAACAATCTGGTCAGCTCTAAATGAAATCGAAGCGATTGCATGAACTAAAGCGACCAGCATACCTACAATCACTGCTAATAATACACCTGTCCAGGGACTGAAAAAATATGAACCTGCCATCGCAGTAAAAGCACCAATTAACATTATACCTTCTAAAGCTATATTGATAACACCTGATCTTTCAGAGAACATGCCACCTAAGGCAGCTAAAATCAAAGGTGTTGCCATTCTTAAGGTAGTACTCAAAAGGGCTGATAGATTAGTCAGCATTTACAAGCCCCCCTTTCCTTTCACGCCATTTTCTTGATAAATATTTAAAGATGTATTCGGAAGCAACAAACATTATGATAATTGCCTGGATTATTTCTACAACCTCTTTGGGGACCCCTACCATACTCTGCATCATCATGGCACCTCTATTTAAGATACCAAACAAGATAGCAGCAAGTACTACTCCTAAGGGGTGACTCTTACCAACTAGGGCAACCGCAATTCCCGTAAAACCATATCCTATAAATCCAAATGGTTGGTAAGCTCTATATTCCATTCCTAAGGCCTGTGAAGTACCTGCAAGACCGGCTAACGCACCACTGATAAACATAGCAAGCATCATGTTTCTTGCAACATTGATTCCGCCAAATTCAGCCGCATCTGCATTTTGTCCGGTAGCACGAATTTCATAACCAAAGGTTGTTTTAAATAACAGCCAGTAGATAAATACTGCAGCACCAAGTGCTATGAAAATACCATAGTGTATTCTCATTGTTGGTACAAATCTTGGTAACCGGGCTGTTTCAAAAATCTTAGGTGTAGCTGGTAAAGGACCATCTGCTTTTAAAGGTCCATTGGCCAGATAACCTACTAAATATAATCCTATATAATTTAACATAATTGTTGTAATAACTTCATGAACACCTAGGGTGGCTTTTAAGTAACCTGCAAATCCGCCCCAGATTCCTGCTGCTAAAACACCGGCCAGTAAAGCAAAAGGTAAATGTAAAAACATAGGTAGTTGGACAATATAACCAACATAGGCAGCAGCTATATATGATACTAAAAACTGCCCATCACCACCTATATTAAAAAGTCCAATTCTAAAACCAAATGCTACAGCTAAACCAGTGAAGATCAGTGGAATAGCATTTACTACCATTTCACCAAACCCACGCATACTTCCAAAAGAAGAGTTCCAGAGTACTTTATAAGCTTCGATCGGATCGGCTCCGATAATCAGCATAAAGACAGCTCCTACTAGCAGACCGGCTATAACCGATATAACAGGAACTAAGTAGTCCATATAATTCATTGATTGAAAATACTGTGCTCTCTGTTCAGAAATATCTTTATCTACCAACTTCATTTCCTCCTTCCACTTCTTCGCTTTCTGCCCCAGCCATCATAAGACCGAGTTTTTCTTCTGTAGCGTCTTCTACATCTAAGATATCAACAATTTCACCTTCATAAATTACTGCTACACGATCGCTTAAGGCTAGAATTTCATCTAATTCTAAAGATAAGAGTAAGATTGCTTTATTATTATCTCTTTGTTCTACTAACTTATTATGAATATATTCAATTGCTCCTACATCAATACCACGAGTAGGCTGAGAAGCAACTAATAAATCGGGCTCTCTATCAAATTCACGGGCAATAATTAATTTCTGCTGATTACCACCAGAAAGCGATTTTGCCATGACATTTTCATTAGGTGTTCTAACATCAAATTCTTTAATTAATCGTTTTGCTTCGTTTTTAATACTTTTACCATTTAGACTCATTCCATTGGCATATGGTTTTCTATCATGTCTACCTAAGATTAGGTTTTCTGCTAGAGAAAAATCCATAATCAGACCACGTCTTTGACGGTCTTCTGGCACATGAGAAATCCCTTCTTCAAAAAGTCGCTTGGTTTGGGGGCTTTTAATTTCTCTGCCTTTAAAACGAATTGTACCACTTTCTTTTTTTCTTAAACCAGTTAATACTTCTGTTAATTCAGTTTGACCATTGCCATCAACTCCGGCAATACCCAAAATCTCTCCTCTGCGAACATCAAAACTGGCTCCATTTAAGGCCATAATACCTCGATTGTCTTTGGCATATAGATCCTCTACTTCTAATACAACCTCACCTGGATTGGCCTTATCCTTTTCAACCTCTAAAATAACTTCACGACCAACCATCATATTGGCTAATTCATCTGTAGTAGCAGAATCAGTATCAATTGTATCAATCCATTTACCGCTTCTAATAACGGTAACTCTATCGGCAATTGCTTTTACCTCTTTTAACTTATGTGTAATAAAGATAATTGACTTACCTTCATTTGTGAGACTTTCCATGATTTTAACTAATTCTTCAACTTCTTGTGGTGTTAAAACCGCAGTGGGCTCATCTAGGATTAAGATATCAGCACCTCTATATAAGGCTTTTAGGATTTCCACTCTCTGCTGCATACCAACAGTAATATCCTGTACTTTTGCATTAGGATCAACCTGAAGTCCATACTTTTCTGAAATTTCCTTAACATCTTTTCTAGCTTTTTTATAATTGATCATATTATTTTCTGTAGGTTCCATACCTAAAACGATATTTTCTGTAACAGTAAAAGGAGGTACAAGCATAAAATGCTGGTGTACCATACCGATACCATGTTCTATAGCAACATTGGGATCAGTAACATCTACTTTTTTCCCATCTATAAAGATTTCCCCTTCATCTGCCTGTAAAAAACCATATAGGCAGTTCATAAGGGTAGTTTTTCCAGCACCATTTTCACCTAATAAAGCATGAATTTCGCCTTTTTTAAGTTCAAAATCCACATTATCATTAGCTAAAACGCCTGGAAAACGCTTGGTTATATTTTTCATTTCAACTGCCAGATTATTACTAGCTGCCATTAGTTGTCGATCCTCCTTTGAAAATTATTTATCATCATCATTTAAATATTCCTCTAAATCTTGTTCATCAATTAATACTTCGCGCGGTTTTGAACCCGCATAAGGTCCTACAATACCTTCTTCTTCCATCATATCTATCAAACGGGCTGCCCGAGAGTGACCGATATGAAGTCTTCTCTGCAGCATTGAAATGGAAGCCCGGTACTGTACAACAAGTGTAACAGCTTCTTCATATAACTCGTCTTTTTCTTCCCCTAATTTTTTAATTTCGACTTCACTTAATTCATCTAAATTAACTTCAAAATCATCCTCTTCTTCATCAGTTTTTTGATTTTTTAAGAAGTCTACTATATCAATTATTTCATCATTGGTAATTAAACCTCCCTGTATCCTCACAGGTTTTTTATAATCTACTGGATAAAAGAGCATATCTCCATTACCAAGTAATTTTTCAGCACCCCCCATATCTAAAATTGTTCTGGAATCTGTTTGTGAAGATACGGCAAAAGAAATCCTACTCGGAATATTTGCTTTTATTAAACCAGTTATTACATCTACTGAAGGTCTCTGGGTAGCTACAACGAGATGGATACCTGCAGCTCTTGACATCTGAGCAAGACGGCAGATATTATCCTCTACTTCATTGGCAGCCACCATCATTAAATCGGAAAGTTCATCAATTATCACAACGATATATGGTAGTTTATCCTCTTCTTCTTCCACCTTATCATTATATGTTTCTATACTATTTGTTCGGGTATCAGAAAACAGTTCATACCTTTTATCCATTTCCTGTACTACATATTTTAAAACATTAGAAGCTTTCTGTGGATCTGTTACAACAGGTGAAAAAAGATGAGGTAAACCTTCAAAGTTGATTAACTCAACCTTTTTAGGATCAATTAAGATTAACTTTACTTCCTTTGGTGAAGCTTTATAAAGTAAGCTGGTAATGATACTTCCCATACAAACACTCTTACCTGAACCAGTTGCTCCTGCAATCAAAAGGTGAGGCATCTTAGCTAGGTCTGTCACAATAGGATTTCCTTCTATACCTCTTCCCAGGGCTAAAGTTAGTTTACTTTCTGCTGATTGGAATTTATCAGTTGATAAAATATCTCCTAATCTTACAATAAGATTATTTTGATGTGGTACCTCGATACCAACCGCTGATTTACCTGGAATTGGTGCCTCAATCCTTACGTCTGGAGCTGCTAAAGCTAAAGAAATATCGTCAGCTAGATTTACAATTTTACTTACTTTAACTCCGGTCGCAGGTTGAACTTCATAACGTGTAATGGTTGGGCCATGACTTACTTCCTTTACATCAGCCTCAACTCCAAAACTGGCTAATGTTTCTTCTAAAAGCTCACTTTTGTTTTCTAATGTGATTTTGTTTTTATTAGAATGTTCTAATAAATTGAGTGAAGGTAATTTAAAACCGTCTAAAGATTTATTGCGTTTTGTTTTGGCTGTTTGATCTTTGATTTCAAATTCCTGTAAACTTTCTTTTTTAGTTTTTTCTTTTTCATTACTTTCTTTTTTCTTTGTCTTTTTATTCTTTTTATTTTTTTTTTTTTTATTTTTTTTTTTTTTTCTTTTTTTTTTTTTAGTTTTTTTTTTTTTTTTTTTTTTTTTTTATTTTTAATTTTTTT
>CAZXRH010000155.1:0-5031 GCA_964642575.1 uncultured Halanaerobiales bacterium | reverse complement strand
CAACTGTATCTGATGCAGTTGAATATATTGAGGAAAATCTTTAAACTTTAATATAAAAAGATGAAGGGGTATAATACATATTAATTTATTATTATACCCCTTTTTGAAAAAGAAATCATTATGACAGGTGTGGTGAAACTTAGATGACAGATTATTTTTCAGAAAAGAAGTTGAAAAAATTAGAGGCTAAATTAAATCTTGAATTTAGTAATAAAAAATTATTACTTAGAGCATTAACCCATAAATCTTTTGCAAATGAAAATGCGGAATTAAATATTAAAGACAATGAAAGACTTGAATTTTTGGGTGATTCAGTATTAAGTCTCTCAATTAGTACATATATTTTTAATAAATATGATAATTATAAAGAGGGTAAACTGGCAAAAATTAGGTCAGTTATCGTAAGTGCTCCGGTATTAGCTGAAAAGGCATTAGAGTTAAACTTAGGTGAGTTTCTTCTATTAGGTAAAGGAGAAGAACTTTCCGGAGGAAGAAGCAGAGATTCAATTTTAGCAGATACTATGGAAGCTATTTTGGGTGCTATGTATTTAGACAAAGGTTTTGATTTTGCCTTTGATTTTATTATTAGCAATTTTAAATCCTTTATAACTGAAGTTGATAATGGTAACTATATTCAAGATTATAAAACTATGTTACAGGAAGTTATCCAAAAAAATAGTAATGATCGTCCTGAATATGAAGTAGTGAAAGAAAAAGGTCCAGACCATAATAAAGAATTTTTTGTAGTTGTTAATTTTGAAAATAAAGAACTCGGTTTTGGAAAAGGTAAGAGCAAAAAAGAAGCTGAACAGGAAGCAGCTAAAAATGCTTTAAAGCAATTAGATAAGTAATCCTTAACATACACCCTGTTTGAGGGTGTATTTTTATTGAGATTGGGGGTTAATTATGTATACAATTAGAGGTGCTATCACAGTAGACAAAAATGAACCTGAGGCTATCTTAGAGGCTGTGAAAGAATTGATAAATCAAATTATTGAAAATAATGATTTAAAAAAAGAGAGTATAATAAGCTTTATCTTTTCCACAACTGATGATCTTGATACTATTTATCCCGGCCAAGGAGTAAGGGAAATGGGTTTTACTAAAACTTCCATTATGTGTTTACAAGAAATGGATGTTAAAGATTCTTTAAAAAAATGTGTAAGGGTAATGGTAATGGTTAATAAAGATCGTGTTAAAGAAGATATAAAGCATATATATTTAAGGGAAGCTGCTGATTTAAGAAAAGATTTAAACTACTTGGCAGAGGAGTAAAAAAAATGATTTTAACATATAATAATAAAGATGAAAATTATATAAATCTTTTAGATTATCTAAAAAATGAAGGAATAAATTATTTAAAAAGAACACGTAAAGATGTAATAGCTTTGATTATTATCTCTGAAATCAGTGAGCAAACCTATCAGAAAGTAAAAAAAACCTATAAACCCGATAATATACTTAAAGAAGATAAAGCCCATAAGTTTTTAGATCAAACCAGATATATTGAGGTAAATGGTAAAAAGGCTTTTCAACAGAATAGTTTCGAAATTATTGCTGGACCTTGTTCTGTTGAAAATAAAAGTCAGATGGCAGAAATCGGTAATGCTTTGAAGGAGAAAAATGTAAATTATATTAGAGGAGGAGCCTATAAACCAAGAACTTCGCCCTATCAATTTCAGGGTTTAAAAGAAAGAGGTTTACAACTACTAAAAAACGAAGCACAAAAACATAACTTGAATATCATTACTGAAGTTATGGATGTAGAGAGTATTCCTTTAGTAGGTGATTATACTGATATCCTGCAAATTGGTTCCCGTAATATGTATAACTACAGCCTCTTAAAAGCGGTTGGCAAAACCAATAAACCGGTTTTATTAAAAAGAGGTATGAGTGCAACCTATGAAGAGTTTATTATGGCAGCTGAGTATATTTATATGCAGGGTAACAAAAATATAATACTGTGTGAAAGAGGTATTAGAACTTTTGAAGATAAAACTCGCTTTACTCTTGATCTAATGGCAATCCCTATTTTAAAGAAGTTAAGTGATTATCCCATAATTGTGGATCCCAGCCATGGAACTGGACGCTGGGATTTAATTGAACCCGCTGTAGCGGCAGCTTCTATGTTGGGAGCACAGGGTATAATGGTAGAAATTCATCCTGAACCTCACCTAGCCTTTAGTGATGGATATCAATCCTTAAATTTATATAATTTTAAAAAGCTTGTTGAAAAAATTAATAAAAAGAAAATGAATTCAGGTAATTTAAAATGATAAAAAATATAAAAAGAGCCCCTAATCAAAAGATAAAAGGGGAAATAACCCCTCCACCCGATAAATCAATTTCTCACAGAAGTATTATTTTTGCAGCTATCGGTAAAGGACGGTCTAAAATAAATAATCTGTTAGAAGCCAAAGATTGTTTGAATACCCTTAATGCGTTTGAAAAAATGGGTATTTCCATAAAGAAAACTAATGAGACTTATATTATTGAAGGTAATGGGTTATTTGGATTAAAAAAACCTGAACAGAAATTAGATTGTGGTAATTCCGGTACAACAATCCGTCTTTTAGCCGGACTCTTAGCTGGACAAAATGATGAGTTTGTCTTAGATGGGGATCAGTCTTTAAGAAAAAGGCCGATGCAAAGAATAATTAAGCCTTTAAGTAAAATGGGAGCTGATATTATAACAGACAGACAAAATGGTTTTGCTCCCCTTAAAATTAAAGGAAAAAAACTTAAGGCAATAAACTATGATTTACCGATTGCAAGTGCTCAATTGAAATCCAGTTTATTATTGGCTAATCTATACACGAATGAGAAGATGTGTCTTAAAGAACCAGAAATTTCCAGAGATCATACTGAGATAATCATGAAAGAACTGGGTTTAGATATTAATACAGAAGGTTTAAATATTGAGTTTAAGTCTTCTATAAATAGTAACATTCCGGCTAATGAATATAGGGTGCCCGGGGATTTTTCACAGGCAGCCTACTTTATAACAGCTGCAATTTTAATTCCCGATAGTGAATTAATGATTAAAGATGTAAATCTTAATTCTACTCGAACCGGGTTTTTAAAAGTCATCAAAAATATGGGAGCAAATATTAAAATTTTTGATAAAAAATATTTAAATGGAGAACCAACTGGTAATATATTAATAAAATCCAGTACTTTAAAAGGCATCACGATATCCAAAGATTTGGTCCCATCGATGATTGATGAAATTCCTTTAGTTGCTATTTTAGCCTTAAAAGCTGAAGGAAAAACTCAAATAAGAGGAGCCCATGAATTAAGAGTTAAAGAAAGTGATCGGATCAATGTATTAAAAAAGGGATTTGAAACATTAGGTTTAGATATAAAAGTATGGAAAGATGGATTTGCTATTAAAGGACCACAGGTGATAGATGAAAGTGGTGTATTAGATTCTCATTTAGACCACAGAATGGCCATGACATTTTCCATTCTAGGTTTACTTGCTAAATACGGAATTGGTTTAGAAAATCACAGCTGTATTGATAATTCTTTTCCTGGTTTTTTTGACAAATTAAATAAAATATTATATTAAATATAAATGGGGTGTTAAATTGACAACTGCAATTGCAATAGATGGACCAGCTGGGGCCGGTAAGAGTACAATCGCCAGGATGCTAGCTGAAAAATTAGATTATACATATTTAGATAGTGGAGCGATGTATAGGGCGGTAACTCTAAAAGCTTTAGAGAATAATATAGATGTAAATAATAAGGAAAAAATGGCTGAATTGGTTAAAAACTTAGATATTGATGTTGAATATAAAAACAATGAGTTTAAAATATATGCTGATGAAGCTGATATTACAAAACAAATTAGAACTGAACAGGTCGATAATAATGTATCGGCTGTAGCACAAATCAAAAGTGTTAGAGATGAACTGGTTACTAAGCAGCGTACGATTGCTAAAAAAAAGGACATTGTGATGGATGGACGTGATATCGGAACTCGCGTTTTAACAGATGCAAAATACAAATTTTATATAACAGCAAGTGTTGAAGAAAGAGCGAGACGACGCTATAAAGATGTTGTTAAGCGCGGTGAAAAAAATAAAACATTTAAAGAAGTAAAAGATGAAATTATAAAAAGAGACCGTATCGATTCAAATCGAAAGTATTCACCGTTAAAAAAGGCCGAGGATGCAGTTGAAATAGATACCACAAATTTATCTAAAAAGGAAGTTTTAGAAAAAATATCAAGCATTATAAGAGGGGAGTAGTTTGGATGGGTAATATAATTTACTGGTTGGGATATGTCTTAGTAAACTTATATTTAAAAATAGTTCACCGCTGGCAGGTAAAAGGTAGGGATAATGTACCCAAAAAAGGTCCATTAATAGTAGTTTCAAATCATAAAAGCTATCTTGATCCTCCTATCGTAGGATCTGCTGTTAAAAGACATCTTCACTTTATGGCTAAAAAGGAACTATTTGATAAAAAATGGTTTGGCTTTATTTTAAAACAAATTGGTAGTTTTCCTGTCAAAAGGGGAACCCCAGATAAAAGTGCTATTAGAAACTCGCTTTCTTTACTAAAAGAGGGGAAAGTACTTTGTATGTTTCCCGAAGGTACCAGAATTAAAGGTGATAAATTAGGAGAAGCTAAACCAGGTGTATCTTTAATTGCTTTAATGAGTGAAAGCCCAATATTACCGGTCGGAATTAAGCATGCTGACGATAAGTCTCCTCTAAAAGTTTCTGTTGGAAAACCATTTTCTTTTGATGAATATTATGATAAAAAACTTTCGCGCGAAGAAAAAGCGGAAGTTGGGGAGATCATTATGGAAAAAATTAAAAATGAACTGGATTCTCTTGATTAATTATTTGCCTTTTTCAAAAAAATATGTTATTTTAGTAATATCTATGAGCAAGTAAGATAAAGCTTGTTATCAAAAAGTTAGATTAGTTTTGGTGGTTGTTGTACAAGTCTTGTTTTGTTGTTTGGAAGGAGGTGAAGGTGCTGGAGATAATAACTGCGGATGAGGCTGGCTTTTGT
>CAZXRH010000154.1:0-5113 GCA_964642575.1 uncultured Halanaerobiales bacterium | reverse complement strand
TCAATAAAAGCTTGAGCAAATTCAGGATCAAATTGTGTACCTGCACAACTTTTTATTTCGGCTAATGCCTCTTTTTTAGAAATGGCCTTACTATAAGGCCTATCATTTGTCATAACATCATAGGCATCAATGATTGATATTATTCTTGCTAAATATGGAATTTCTTCTCCTTTTAACCCATCCGGATAACCTCCGCCATCCCAGTGTTCATGATGATGAAGTATATCTTCAGCTACAGTTATAAATTCTTCTGAGGCTGAAGCTATTTTATAGCCTCGGGCTGGATGTTCTTTTATAATTTCCCATTCTTTATCTGTTAGTTCACCTTTTTTAGTTAATATATCTTCAGAAATGGTTGTTTTACCTATATCATGTAAGGTCGCTAGTAATGATAAGTTATTTATTTCTGAAATGGAAAGATTCAGCTTCTCTCCTAAATCTCGTGCTAAGCGAGTCATTCGTAAGGCATGTTCTTTAGTCTCAGCACTTTTAGCATCTAATGTATTAAGTAAATTTCTTACAATTTTATTTTTATTACTTCTACTTTCTGATAATTTATTCCTATACATATCATCGTCTGCTTTTTTTAAAATTTCTTTTATATCTTGCTTATCATCGACTTTTGTAGCCATTCCTAAACTAAATGATATAGTAATTCCTTCTTTACTATTTTTATTGTTTTTTTCTTTCAATCTAGATACAATTATTTCGGCTTCTTGATATGACGTTTGCGGTAATAAAATGGTAAATTCATCTCCCCCATGTCGAGCAAGAATATCTTCATCTCGTAGTTCTTCTTTTAATATTTTGCCGGTTTCTATCAACATATGGTCCCCTTTTTCATGACCATAACTGTCATTGATTATTTTAAGTCCATTTATATCTGCCATAATTATGCTTATAGGTAGTTGTCTTTTTGTATCTAATCTTTCCATTTCTTCTTCAAAATATCTTCTATTATAGAGACCGGTAAGACTATCTTTATAGGTTAATTTTTCAATTCGCTTAATATTTAAATACTGTAAAAATGCACTTGTGATGACATCTGTTACTATCTTTAATTTGTCAATATTTTTTTGTTTAAACATTCGTTTTTCTCTAATTAAATCAAAACCAAAAAAGCCAAATAGTTCATTATTAATAAATATAGGTATGATAAGGATTGACTTTATATTTTCATCTTTAAATATCATTTTCTCGCTTTCCGCTTCTTGCCCCAACTCTTCTATATCAAATATATTGATTGTTTCTTTATTAAATAATTTTTCCACTAACCATGGTATTCTTTTAATTGATAGTTTTTGTAATCTTTCTTTGGCAGATTCAATTCCCTCAGCAGTCCATTCATGTGTATTAGAGACAAACTTTTTGTCTTTAGAAAATTGAAAAATATAACTTCTATCTATTTCATAAAAACGGCCTATCTTTTTTAAAGCATTATTAATCTCATGATCAAAATTATCATTATTGATCCCTACTAATTTGGAAGAAATATCTGCAAGTGTTTTTTGAAAATCATGCTGAAATTTAAGGGATTTTATTCTTTTTTTACGTTTAGTAATATCTAGATGAGTACCAAACATTTTCAATGGTTTACCATCTTCAGTTCTTGAAATCAGCTTACCTTGGGATAAAACCCATATCCAATATCCCTCTTTATGCCTCATTCTTATTTCGGCCTTATATTGAGTCGTTTCTCCCCTAAAATGTTTTTCTAAAAGCTTTTCACATTTAGCTAAATCATCAGGATGGGTTAACCTTTTCCAGGTGTCAACAGTTGAAGGAAATAATTCATCTAGGGTATAACCAATCATGGCAGCCCATTTTTCGTTAAAGATAGTCTTGCCTGTTTGTACATTCCATTCAAAAGTACCTGCTTCAGTTGCTTCTATAGTGTTTTCAATCCTTTGTCTTTGCTTTTTTAATTTTCTTTCTTTCTCTTTCCGCTCTGTAATATCAATCTGCATAGATAGAATGCCTTTACTACCATCTGGAAAAGTAATATTAGTTTCCTTGATATTTTCATATAAAAATTCTCCATTGGCTTTAGGTGTTTTGATATCAAATTCTAGATCTTCCCCATTGAGAATTGCTTCTATATGTTGTTGTGCTATTTTCTGATATTCGGGTAAAACAAATTTATCTTTAACATTGCTGCCTTCTAATTCATCTTTGTCATAACCTGTCATTTCACATTCTCGTTTATTAACTTTTAATATATTACCCTTAGGATCTTCAATCATAATACCGATAGGGGCAAAATTAAATATGGTTTCATACATTTTTTTATTATACCTTAATTTTTTCTCTGCAGTTTTTCTTTCTGTTATATCCCGCATAACCCCTTCTGCTCTGATGGGGTTTCCCTTATTGTCATATATCATTTTGCCTTTATCATAAATCCATTTCACATTACCTTCTTTGGTGATAACACGAAATTCCCGTTGGGTATTCCCGTCTTTTTTTAATTTTTTTAGCGCTTTATCATGAATCGATTTATCTTCTGGGTGAGTTATTTCTCTTAATAAATTAGGATTGTTTTTAAATTCTTCAGTTGTATAACCAAAAATTTCTTTGACAGATTTACTAACGGTTTTAATTTGTAAATCCGGCCAGGACACAGAATATATAATATCATTTGAATGATAGAAAATATTATTCAGTCTTTCATTTTTTTCTTTTAATTTCTCTTCTTTATTCTTTCTTTCAGTTATATCTTTAAAAATTGTTGCAAAATAACCTTTTTTATCACTAAACACTTTTACTTCATACCAATTCTCTGAAACTTTCGAATATATTTCAAAAGATTTACTTTTAGCATTTAGAGCAACCTCACCACAAAATTGTATCACTTCATCTAGATTATTTACGATTCCATCTAAAATATTAGCTCCTTGCTTTTGAATCACATTATCTTTATTAAAACCGGTAACTTCTTCAAATTTTTTATTTGTTTTTAAGACAATAAAGTCCTTAGGATTATTATCTTTATCATAAATAACCTTATTATATGCAAAAGCAAGAGACATATTTTCAATTATTTCATTGCACTTAAAATCTTCCATTTTTTAAACTCCTTTAATTGGATTATCAAGTATTATCATAAATTGCAAAAAAAGAATTGGCAGGCTGAATATGTAAATAAATATATTATTCTACTCTTATTAATGCTATGAGGACAATTAATATTTTTTAGAAGATTGATTTAAAACTTACTTTTCTCAAAAATGTATTTTTATATGTTTTCTTGTTGTAGTTGAATAAACACTTTAGTTAAATGAGGATCAAATTGTGTACCTGCACATCTTTTTATTTCAGCTAAAGCTGCTTTTTTTGAAATTGCTTCACTATAAGGTCTCTCATTTGTCATAACATCATAAGCGTCAATAATGGCAATAATTCTTGCTAAATAAGGAATCTCTTCTCCAGCAATCCCTTGCGGATAACCGGTTCCATTCCATTTTTCATGGTGATAGAGAATTTCTTCGGCCACAACAGCGAACTCTTCTGAAGCAGAAGCAATTTTGTAACCTGTTTCAGTATGTTCTTTTATAATCTCCCATTCTTCTTTTGTTAATTTTTCTGGTTTGGTTAAAATATTTTCTGAAATAGTTGTTTTTCCTATATCATGTAATGTAGCTAATAAATTTAATCTGTTTAATTCTGAATTAGAAAGATTAATATGCTCTCCCAGTTCGTTAGCAAGTTTGGTCATTCTAACTGCATGGTCTTTAGTTTCAGAACTTTTTGCTTCTAAGGTATTTAATAAATTCCTGACAATTTTATTTTTAGTGCTTCTACTTTCAGACAGTTTATTTCTATACATCGCATTATCTGCTTTTTTTAATGTTTCTTCTATATCTATTTTTACTTTATCTTTAGTGGCAATACCTAAACTCATTGAAATTGGGATCTCTTCTTCTCCAATCGTTGTGGTGTGTTTTTTAATTCTCTCTATCAATTTTTGTCCCTGCTCATATGTTGTTTGGGGCAAGAGCAATGTAAACTCATCTCCCCCATGTCGAGCAATTATATCTTCATCCCTTACAACATTTTCTAAGATTTGAGCTGTTTCAATTAAAATTTGATCTCCTTTTTTATGTCCATAACTATCATTGATTATTTTCAATCCATTAACATCACACATGATAATACTGATCGGAATCTGTCGTTTAGTATCAAGCCGCTCCATTTCTATTTCAAAGAATCTTCTATTATATAGTCCAGTCAGGGAATCTTTATGTAGTAAGTATTTAATTTTTTCTTCTTTTTCCTTTCGTTCTGAAATATCCTGTACAAAAGCAAATTCATATTCTTTGTCTTCATACTTATAATATTGACTAACAATCTCCACAGGAAATGTCTTTCCCTGTTTTGTTTCAAAGTATAACTCAAATACTTTAGAGCCCGATTTTTTTATTTCTTCCCAAAACTTAGATCGTTCAATATAATTATCATCACAAATGATATCATGGGTTTTTAAGCCAATCAGTTCATTTTTATGAAATCCTAATTTATTTACAGCGGTTTCATTTACATAATCTATTTTACCATCTGGTGTAACTCTAAAAACTAATATATCAGCTTTATTGATAGTAAAGTCCATCATTTTTAATTCTTTTTCCATCTTTTTTCTCTCTGTGATATCAACATGCATTGATATTATTCCTTTTTTACCATCAGGAAAGGTGATATTTGTTTCTCTTAAATGCATGTATTTCATATCTCCATTTTTAGTAGGGGTTTTAATATCAAATTCCAGGTCCTTACCTGCAATTATCTTTTTAATATTCTCCTTTGCAAGTTCATGATATTCTGGTAGTACAAACATGTCAACAACATTATTACCTTCTAGTTCTTCTTTTGTATATCCGGTCATCTCACATTCTTTATCATTAACTTCTAATATATTACCCTTTTCATCTTCTATAATAATACCAATCGGATCATTATGAAAAATCGCCTCATATCTCTGCTGATTGTATTTTAACTGTTGTTGGGCTTTTTTTCGCTTGGTAATATCTCTCATTGCCCCTTCTACTCTAATGGGGTTGTTATTCTCATCATAGATCATTTCACCTTTATCCTGTACTCATAGTATATCACCGTCTTT
>CAZXRH010000153.1:0-5131 GCA_964642575.1 uncultured Halanaerobiales bacterium | reverse complement strand
ATAAGAACTTGAATGTAAACCAGAATATAGAACTATTAGTACCGGAAGGACCTTACCAGGGTAGTTATAACAGTAAGGTTTCGGATATTACAGAAGATGAAATAATGATAATGTCTGTTTACAAAAGGGAAGAACGTATTCCTTTAAGAAAAGGGCTTGAAGTTGCAGTACTTTATGAAGGCGACAGTGCTTTTTATTCTCTTAAAACAGAAATCATTGATAGAGTTAGAGATCCAATTCCGTTGTTAATCTTAAAAAGAACTGATGAGGTAAATAGGATTCAGCGCAGAAGCTATTTTAGGCTTCAGGTTAATAAAGATATCAAATACCATGTGATAAAAGATGATGATGAGCAGGGATATAACTTTAAAAAAACCACTGCAATTGATTTAAGTGGTGGGGGACTGCTCATGATTTTAAAAGATGATTTGAACTTAAGAGATGAACTCTTATTTAAATTAAATATTGATGAATTAAACAAATTAGTAAAAGGTAAAATCGTTCGCATTAAACATAACAAAGACGGCTATAGTAAAACGGCTGGTGTTGAATTTATAGATTTAAACCGACAGGACAGAGATAAAATCATTTCATTTCTTTTTAACTACCAGCGAAAATTAAGAAGGCGTGGGATGATCTAATGAAGTTAAAACTAACTGGTTCGACCTTTGTAGCATTAATCATATATTTATTAACTACTTTAGTTAAATTAATTCAGTTTAACCCTCTTGCAGAAGTCCTAATGGCTGGCCTTAAATTTGCTGTTGTTGGGTTTATCTTGACAATTGCTCTTAGTTATACTCTTGAATTTATGAATAAACCGGTGGAAGAAACGGCCGGTGAGAGTAAAAATGAAGGCAAACAAGAGAGTAACAGTCAAAACAGTACTCAACCTAAAGGCAAAGCGGGTAAAGAATATCAAAAAAATAATGCAACTCAAGATAATGGTAATGCCGAGGATAATCAAGCTACTCAAAAGCAGAATGATAAAACAGAGGACTCTGCGAATGATCAATGGGACTTTGATGAAGATTTTAGTGAAATGGAACCACCGGTTATTGAGTACGAACAAAATAATTAAATTTAGGATGAGGTAGGTAGAATATGCTGTCAAACCAAGACTTATGGCGGCGCTTTAAAGAAGAGAACGATCAAAAAGCACGTGAAGAGTTAATAATGGAATATTTGGATTTAGTTAAGTATCAGGCGGGCAGAATCAATACTTATGTACCGGACCGTATTGAACTAGAAGATTTAGAAAGTTACGGTATTATAGGTTTGATTGATGCGATTGAGAAATTTGATCCTGAGCGAGGATACAAGTTTAACAGTTATGCCCAAAAGCGGATCAAAGGTGAAATTATTGATCAACTCCGTAAATTGGACTGGCTTCCTCATTCTTTAAGGCAAAAAGCTAAAATAATTAAAAACAAGTCAAGAGAGCTAGAAAGTCAATTAAATAGAAGCCCCAAAATTGATGAATTAGTTGATGAATTAGATTTTTCCAAAAGCCAGATAACCAAGGTTTTAAAAAAATTAGAAGAATCACAGTGGGTATCAATTTATTCAGAACTAAATGGGAAGTCTTTAATTGACTGGCTGCCGAGCAGTAAAGTCAATAAACCCCAAAAAGTTTTAGATAAAAAGAATGCAACCAAAATCTTAAAAAAAGCAATTGAAAACTTAAGTGATAAACAGAAATTAGTCGTATCACTAATATACTATGAAGAACTTACCCAAAAAGAGGTAGCAGAAGTAATGGAATTATCACCTGCCAGGATTTCGCAAATTCACAAAAAAGCAGTATACAGATTACGCGGTTATCTATCCAGAAAAAAAGAGGAGTTCCAATAATAAATTGACCAGGAAGGGTGACTTTTAATTGGATTCTTTAGTAATTAAAGCTTCTAGTAAAGAAAAGGCAGTTCAAAAGGCTTTTGAACAGTTATCGCAAGAGGAAGATATCAAACTAAGAGACCTCAAGGTAGAAGAAAAAAGTGGAGTGTTTTCTAGTTTAAGAAACAAAAAGAAATATCGGGTAAGTGTAGAACCCAAAAAAGATATTGACTTTTTCATGTTGAGAGAGGCTTTTGATCTTGATGTAAACTTCAATTTAAAGATAAGTGAGGTAGTAAAGGTAGATTTAAGTGATTATGTAAAATCAGTCAATGCAGAAATCATTATAAAAAAATCCGAAGATAAGATGAAAGCATTTGTGGATTACATACCACCTCAAGGAAATGGAAAAGATCTAACAATTGACGAAATCAAAGAACAGTTAGCAGAAAAAAATATAGTATATGGTATTAAAGAATACAGTTTGAACTTAATTGAAGATAGTGATAAACCCCTTGAAGACTTAATGGTAGCAGAAGGAAAAGAACCTAAACCGGGTAAAGATGCTCAATTGGACTTTCATTTTGACCGTTCCGGCAAAAATGTAGGAACGAAAAAAGAAGATGGCAGTATTGATTTTCACGACTTAGGCATTGTCAACAATGTTGAAAAGGGAGAAAAGCTGGTTACGAAAATCGAACCTGAACCTGGTGAAGAAGGGAAAAATATTGCAGGCAGTTCTATTAGTCCAAAAGAGCCTAAAGATGTAAGTCTACCCAAGGGTGAAAATACTAAAATTACTGATGAAAATACACTAATTGCAACAGAAGTTGGTCATATCTCATATGATACAAATCGAAATAGTGTAAATATCCTTACTGTCTATAAAGTAAAAGGAGATGTTGACTTTAGTACCGGAAACATTGACTTTAATGGAAGTGTTTTTATTGAAGGTAATGTAACAGAAGGTTTTGAGGTAAAAGCAGAGGGTGATATTCAGGTTAGAGGTAATGTAGAAGGTGCTCACCTCAAAAGTAAAGGAGATATTATCATCAATAAAAATTTCATTGCTAAAAACAAGGGTGAAATTGAGTGTGAAGGTGATTTAAAAACAAAATCAGTGCAAAATGGTCATGTAACCTGTAAAGGTGATGTTTTTGTTAAGGATGCTATCATGCATAGCATAATCCATGCTGCTGGTAGTGTTGAACTAACAGGACATAAAGGCTTGATTGTAGGGGGAGAAGTAAGAGCAACCAAAGAAGTCAAAGCTAATATTATTGGATCCAGTCTGGCTACTAAAACCACAGTTTCAGCCGGGATTGATCCCCATACCAGAACTCGTTGTAATAATGCAAAAGAAACCTTAGATGAATGTAAGTCTAATTACCTAAAAACAATGAAAGCCCTTAATATTTTAAAAAATATTAAAGAAAAAAACGGGGAACTACCCCAGGGCAAAGCTGAAATGTATGATAGGCTAGTTGAAACCAAAAGTGACCTCAAAGAAAAGATAGATAAGAATGAAAAGATAGTTAATGAGCTATCTGAAAAGATAAAAAATGCCACAAAGGGTAAAATAGTAGCCAAAAGAAAGATTTACCCCGGTGTAAAAGTCCAGATTGGTCAATACCACCTGGATGTAGAGGAAGTGCATACAAGGACAGTATTTAAGGTGAAAGAAGGAGAATTAAGTAGGTTAGGACTTTAAAAGGAGGGGATGAGATGTCGGATCCAATTAACCCAAATACCCTGGTACCGATGTCCCTGGAAGTAGAAAAGATTGAGCAGATGAGGCAGGTTCATTCAGCAAATGAACAACAGACACTTTCTCAAGCTCAAAAAGAAGAAGATGAAAAGAAAAAAGAGTCCGTCAACAAAAAAGAGAAAAGTGAAAACTTAACTATCGATAAAGATGATGAAGGTAAAAACAAGCGTCAAAAACAGAAGGAAGAAGAAAATAGTGATGAGAAGCAAGAAAAGCAAAATAAAAAAGTTAAGGGGTCTGTTATCGATGTTAAAGTGTAAAAGTGGTGTGATATTATGGCCTGGCTAATATTACTGATGACAATGAATATTTTCTATAACAACACTAATTTAAAGTATAATGACAAAGTCATTGAATCAATTAACAAAAGAAAAGAAAAACAGATGGTTAAAAAAAGAGAGTTTGAAAAAAATCACAAAGATAGTATCGAACAGTTAAATACAAAACACAAAAAAGCAATAGATGAGTTCAATCAGAAAAAAAGTATTGACAAAATAGCTAAAAATCTTAAGATGGGTATTCGAGAGACAAGATTAGTAGTTAAACTATATTCTTATCGAGGAGGTGAAATGTTATGATTAAAGGACTTTATACAGCGGCATCTGCCATGCGAACCAATAGAAGAAGAATGGATATAACATCAAATAACTTAGCAAATGTCAACACAGATGGCTTTAAAAAGACAAACAGTGTCCAGAGAACATTTTCCGAGATGCTGATTTCCCGTATTGACCAAAATGGTCAGTCTAGAATAGGTTCCTTAGGTTCAGGTGTTGAAATAGCAGAAAACTATACAGACTATAGTGGTGGTAGGATAGAACATACTGAAAACAAACTTGATATTGCCCTAAAGGGAGATGGTTTTTTTACCCTACAGACACCTCAAGGTATTAGATATTCTAGAAATGGTAGTTTTTCACTCAATGACCAAAATCAAATTATCAATAAACAAGGTCACCTTTTATTAAATGAAAACGGGAACCCAATTCAAACCGTACCGGGCCGTGAAATTTCAATTGATAAATCCGGTCAGATCTATTACGGAGAATTAGAAGGTGAAAGAATTAATGTAGTAGACTTTGCTGATTACCGCAACTTATCAAAAGTTGGTGACAACCTATATCAAACAGCTGATGGTATAGAGGGTGCCCAAACTGATGATGTGAAAGTAATGCAGGGTTATTTAGAAAGTTCAAATGTGAACATTGTGCAGGAAATGGCAGGTATGATTCAGACTACAAGAGCTTATGAAACAAACCAAAAAGTAATTCAAACTATCGACAATAGTTTGGATAAGGCCGTCAATGACGTTGGCCGTTTAGCTTAAAAAAATAAAAAAATTAAAGGTGCAGCTGGACCAGTGATTGGAAGCTGCATAACAACTACTGACTGATAGAGGTAGTTATAAAATTCATAGGAGGAATTTAACAATGATAGGTGCTTTATGGACTGCAGCGACAGGAATGAACACACAACAGACAAGTATTGATGTTACTTCCAATAACCTGGCAAACGTAAACACAGGCG
>CAZXRH010000152.1:0-5208 GCA_964642575.1 uncultured Halanaerobiales bacterium | reverse complement strand
GTTCAGCAATAACAATTTAAGTAATTTATCCCCTGCTTTTGGCAGGGGATTTTCTATCTTTTTATACTTTTTTAAAAGAAAATGTTTGTCATATTTTGTTATTATTTATAGTTTCTGAAACTTTTCGTCAAAAGTTTCTAATATCTTTTTATATTCCTTAAAATTAGTATGATTTTTCTATTGTAAAATGTTAGTAAGCTTGTTATAGTAGTAATCGTTGAATAATTGTGGAGGCGGAACTAAGCTAGTTATCTATAATCATTACAACAATAACAAACTTCATTAACATAATAAATTTGGCTAAACTATAAACAATATTGAATACAATAAACTAATATTTTTGAACTAAAAATATCATAAGCAATTCAAAAAATAAAACAGGATACATTTTAATTTAAAAGTAAATAAACTAAGTGATGATTATAATCCGCCTCTTAAATTTAAGATTAATATTTTAGTTTTTTTAAAAAATCAAATAGTTCAATCTAAGCTAAAAAGATATTTTTAGCATAAAAAAAGTGCAGGTTAAGAAATTCCCCTAATTTCTTATCTCCTGCACTATTTTTTTATATTTGTTATTCAATTTGTTTTGGATCTAAAGCATCTCTTAAAGCATCACCTAACAGGTTAAAACTCATCACTGTAATAATAATAGCCATTCCTGAGAAAAGTGATATCCAGGGAGCTTGAATTAAATACTCTTGACCTCTTTTAAGCATCGTTCCCCAGCTAGAAAGAGGTGGTTGTACACCTAAACCTAAAAAACTTAAACTGGCTACCAATAAAATTGCTTGCCCAATTCTTAAAGAGGCAATAACAATAATAGGTGAAATAACATTGGGTAAAATATGTTTTTTAATTACCCTATAATCTGTACTTCCCAGTGCCTTAGCAGCTTTCACATATTCCTTTTCCTTAACTGAAAGTACGGCTGATCTTGTAATCCGGGCAAAGTTAATTAAACCGGTTAACCCTACAGCAATAATTACATTAATAATATCTTTGCCAAGGGCAGCAATAATAGCTAGAGCTAAAAGGATAAAAGGTATTGAATTCCAGGTTTCTACAATCCTCATTACTATTGTATCTGTTTTACCTCCGTAAAAACCGGCAATTAGGCCGAGTGTAATTCCGATAAAGGCATTGACAAAGACAGCCGCAAAAGCTACACCTAAGGCTACTCTACTCCCGTAGATCACCCTTGAGAGGATATCACGCCCAAAGTCGTCTGTACCCATTAGATGTTGTATTGAGGGTGCAGAAGCACTCATATTGGCATAATCAATTGCATCTGGTTGATAGGGTGCTACAAAGGGAGCACAAAAAGCCAGGTAAAGGATTATAAAAATCATAAAAGTTCCCGCTACTCCACCTTTGTTTTTCTTAAACTCTTTATATGATTTATATAAAATTTCATTTTCCTTTAAAAAAGAAAACACATTGGGTATAAAAACTAAAAAGAATAAAAAGATTAAGACGATAATCGAGAATATGGTAGCTAACTTTACTTCTAAAGAACCCCAGAAGAGATCCTTAACTAGCCAATTTTGATATAGTATATATATTTCAGTTATTAATAAAATAAGAGGGACAACTCTTTTTTTCATTTTTTATACCCCCTAACTGTAACTAATCTGTGGATTAATAAAGACATAAAGAATATCAATAATTAAGTTTGTTACAACATAAAGAAAAGATAAGACCAAAATGGTTCCAAATACTAAAGGCTGGTCACGGTAAGAAACAGCCTTGACCGCTAACCGGCCAATACCAGGCCAGGCAAAGACAGTTTCGGTTAAAATTGCGCCTCCAAATAACATGGCCAATTGATTACCGATATTTGTAATAACAGGAATCATGGCATTACGAAAAGCATGCTTATTGACAACAACCGCTTCTTTAACCCCTTTTGCTCGGGCAGTCCTAATAAAATCTTCCTGGAGGACCTCCAACATAGAAGAACGGGTCAACCGGCTGGTAGAAGCAATCAAAATAGAACTTAAAGAAAGAGCAGGTAATATTAAATGGGCCCAACCTTCCTTAGTCCAGAGTGGACCACCATAACCAGAAGAAGGTAAGACATTAAAAATAACAGAAAAAATATAGATTAATAAAATACCTGTAAAAAAGACCGGTATTGATATCCCTAAGGTAGCTAACATCATACTGAAATAATCAAAAACAGAGTTCTTTTTAACAGCAGCGATGATTCCAATGGGAATTGCCAACACCACTGCAATAACAAGAGCTGTTAAACCAAGTTCAACGGTTGCTCTTAATTTTTGACCGATTATTTCAATAACTTCCACCTTATAATAGATTGATTCTAACTGACCTGTTACAAAATTTTTCATCAGTAGATAGTACTGAATATGTAACGGTTCTTCTAGGCCAAACCTTTTATTTAAGGTATCAACTGCTTCTTGTGAAGCTTTTGGTCCTAAAAGGACAGAGGCCGGGTCACCGGGAATCATCTGCATGATACCAAAAAGGATTAATGAAACACCTATTAGAACTGGAATTATCCATAATAATCTTTTTACTATATATCCAAACATAACTGAGACCTCCCAGTTTTAACTTAAGGGTGAAAAGCAGGGGTTTAAAAACCCCTGCTTAATAAACCCTTAATTATATTTTCAATAAATTAATTATTCTTCAATATATACATTAGCATCAGGAGTAACAAGAGGTATTAATATCGGATTTCCTGGAGTTAGTTCTTTAACACTGTTGTTCATTACATAAATTTGGTTAATATGAGCAACAGGAACTAATACCTTATCTTCACCTAATGTTTTTCTTAATACCTTACTATAATTTTCAGCTCTTACATCCTGATCAGAGCTTGTTCTAGCTATATCTAACCATTCATCGACCTGATCATTTTCATAAAAGGACTTATTTAAAGAACCATCAGATTTAAACCATCTATATAACCAGTAATCTGGATCTGGGTCAGAAACAAAGCTTAACATATAAACTCCAATTTCGCCTGCCCCTAACTTATCCCACATGGTTCCAAATTCCATAACCTGAGCTTGAGCTTTAAAGCCAGCCTGTCTTAAAGAAGTAACTAAGGCTTCCACAACTTTAATTCTGGAATTATTGGAACTTGGTACATAGATATCAATTGTAAAGTCATCATCTATAATACCTTCTGCTTTTAGTTCCTCAACCTTTTGTTGAGCCTGCTGAGGATTAAAGTTAACTCTTTGTTCTTTTAGATATTCTTTTTCATCCGGCCAGAGGGTTGGTGGGACAAAAGAGTAAGCTGTTACACCTAATGGACCATAAATTTGAGGAACAATCTGTTCAATAGGACTGGCCATTAAGAAAGCTTCTCTAAACTCAACATTATCAAAGGGGGCCATCTTATCATTAAATCCAAAGAAGTGAACTCCCCCACCAGCAGCTGATTTGACCTGGAAGTTATTATCATCTTTAAAGTTATTTAACTGGCCAACATCTAAACTAACAGCTACATCGATGCCACCACTTCTAAGTTCCATTGCTTGAACTGAAGATTCTGGAATCGGTCTAATAATGACTTTACTTAACTTAGGATCCTTCATCCAGTAAGTTTCATTGGCGGTAAGGACGATTCTAGTATCTGGTACCCATTCTTCTAATTTAAAAGGTCCAGCTCCCACTGGGTTACGGGAAAATTCATCTGCACCCACTCTTTCGACATAATCTTTAGGAACAATACCAAAGGTCATAGCCAACATAAAGGGTGAATAGGGTTCTTTTAAAACAAATCTTACCGTATAATCATCAACGATTTCAATTTGATCAATTATAGTTACTTTACCTCTCAGTCCAGAGCCACTGTCTGGATCTAAAATTCTTTCATAGGTAAATTTAACATCTTCTGCTGTTAAGGATTCACCGTTATGGAAGGGAATTCCCTGTTGTAGATAGAAAGTATAAACGGTTCCATCCTCGGAAATATCCCAATCATAGGCAATACCTGGTACAATTTTATTGTTTTCACCATATTCCACAAGACCATCATAAATAAGACTGTTAACTCTTTCGTTCACGGAAATATCAGCAAAGCCAGGATCTAAACTGCTCACATCGGCTTCAAAACCAATTGTTAAAGTTTGATCATCTGCCTGGGCAAAAGCTGCCAGGGAAAAAATGCTGATAAGTAGGGCTGTAATTAGTATAGTAGAAAAAAGTTTCTTCTTCATCATGCGCTCTCCTCCTCATATTATTTTGTATTTGATTTCCGAGTCCTTTTAATAAATTCTCGGAAGATTGCTGACTGTTCAGGGTGGTAACTAAACATAATTTCGGGGTGCCATTGAACGGCCCAGACATTTTCATATTTAGTACTTTCAAAACCTTCTAAAATCCCATCCGGACTGAAGGCAGTTTCTTTTAGGCCTTCACCTACTTTGTCAACAGCCTGGTGGTGAAAGCTGTTTACTCCAATCGGATTTTCAGCAAAAATATCACTTAAAATACTATCTTTTTCAAGTGTAACAGTATGAACCTTTGTGTGTTTGGGTAGTTTACCACCAAAATGCAAAAGTTCAGTATTAAGGTCCTGGTTAATATCCTGATAGAGTGTCCCACCAAAATAGACGTTTAGGACCTGAAAACCTCGACAAATACCTAAAATTGACTTACCTTTTTTTAAGGCAAGTTCAATTAGTTTAAGTTCCTGTAAGTCACGAATTGGATCAATAAACTTTACCTTTTTATAGGCATGTTTTTTATAATGAACAGGGTCTACATCATAACCACCTGTTAAAACTATCCCATCAACAGAATCAATAAGTTCTTCCATTAACTCATCATCATCGTAATTTTTTCTAATTTGAGGTGATACAATGGGAAGTCCCCCACCTTCTAAAACTCCATTAACATAGTTTTGTGAGACCATACCATAATCAAATGAACTCAGCATTTCAAAATTTTTGCCGAGTTTGTAACCTTCTCTTAAAAAAGATGATACTAGTATACGCGGCCGCATATTATTCCTCCATCCTTTTTGATAGTAATCTTAAAAAGCTATCATAACTAAATTATCAATAACTCATCAAAAGATGATAAAATTACTAATTAAAATTATTATATCAGCAAATCAGACTGTTAGCAACAAAAACGGGTGGGATAAATTTACAATATAATTTAATAAGAAGGAGGAAATTTATAAATATTCAAGAATAGATAAATAGATAAATATCTAAAAAA
>CAZXRH010000151.1:0-5211 GCA_964642575.1 uncultured Halanaerobiales bacterium | reverse complement strand
GAAGTAGATAAAGACCTTATTGCAAAAGGTGAAAATACAGCTGATAAAATAGCTGAATACATGGAAAACTTAAAGTATACCAATGCATTAGAAGATCTCTGGAACTTTGTTAGAAGAACTAATAAATATATTGATCAAACTGAACCATGGATTTTAGGTAGAGAAGAAGGCCATGAAGAAAGATTAGGTACTGTTTTATATAATCTCTTAGAGTCCTTAAGAATGATTGCCGTTATGTTAAAACCATTTATGGTAGAAACCCCATATGAAATTGGGAGTCAAATTGGTGATGTACAGCAGATTATTGATGCTGACTGGTCTGACCTGGAATGGGGCGGATTAAAAACAAATATTAGAGTTCGTAAAGCAGAACCGATTTATCCTAGAATTGATATGGAAGAATATTTTGATAAAAAACAAAAAGAGGAGCAGGAGAAAACTATGACTAACGAGAAAAGTAATAATAAGGAAGAATTGATTGATTTTGAGAGTTTCCAACAACTTGATTTAAGAGTAGCTAAAATTATTGAAGCTGAAAGAATTGAAGATAGTAATAAATTAGTCAAACTTCAGGTAGATCTTGGCGATGAAAAAAGACAGTTAGTAGCAGGAATTGCAAAACATTATGAGGCAGCCGATTTAATTGATAAACAGATTGTAATTGTTGCTAATTTAGAACCAGCTGAAATATTTGGTGTTAAATCTAATGGAATGATATTAGCAGCTTCTAATGAAGATGAACTTACCTTAATTACTCCAGAAAAAGCAATAAATAATGGAAGTAAAGTGAAATAATATTTTACAGGGGGTAAAAACATGAAAGATAGAGATTCAATACCGGCAGCTACGATAGAGAGATTACCTTTATATTACCGCTGTCTAGATAAACTCTCTACTTTTGAGGAAACAGAAGTAGTATCTTCAAAAGATTTAGGCGGTAGACTGGGTATTCCATCTACTCAGGTAAGAAAAGACCTTTCTTATTACGGTGAATTTGGACGCCGTGGGGTCGGATACAATGTAAAAGACCTTAAAAAATCGATAGGGAAAATACTGGGAGTAGATAAAAAATGGCCGGCTGTCCTAGTTGGAGCCGGTAACCTAGGAAGAGCCCTTATCAATTATGCAGGTTTTGGCAAGATGGGCCTGGAAATTACTGATATTTTTGATAATGATCTCAATAAAATTGGAAATAGAGTTGGTACTATTAAAGTAAAAAGTGCCAATAAATTAGAAGAAACTATAAAAGAAAAAAATATTAACTTAGCAATTGTAACTGTACCTGCAGATCCAGCTCAAGAAGTAGTTGATGATTTAATCGATTACGGCATAAAAGCTATCTGGAATTTTTCACCTACCCGCTTATATGTACCAGATGATGTCTTTGTTCGCAACGAAGACCTGGCGGTAGGGATTGTGAGCTTAATCTATCACTTAAGCTGGCAGAAGGAAAATGAAGAGTAATTTGAGCATATATATTTTACTATAATATGAAACTAACGGGTAGAGTCTATTTATAAGTTATGATACTTAATAAATAATTCTCTACCCTTTTATATTTTGTTTTAATAATAATCGAGGTGATCCCGTGCTAATTAAGGTTTCAGTACTTTCCAGCGGAAGTTCCGGTAATTCAATATATATTGATGACGGTAAACACAGCTTTTTGATAGATGCTGGATTAAGTGGTAAAAAAATAATAAATAGAATGAAAGATATTGATGCAGATCCCGAAAATTTAGATGGAATAATGATAACCCATGAGCATAAAGACCATATAAAGGGTGTAGGAATTTTATCAAGAAGGCTTGATATACCAATCTTTGCCAATGATGGGACTTGGGCAGCCTGTGAAGGAGAATTAGGTAAATTAAAGGATAAGCATATTAAAAGTTTTAAAGGGAATTTTAGTTTCGGAGATTTTGAAATTAAACCGATAAATATATCTCATGATGCCCGTGCACCTGTTGCTTATGTTGTTAATAAGAAAAATAAAAAAATGGTCTTTGCAACCGATATGGGTTATGTAAATGATGAACTCAGGGAAGAATTAGATGATATCGACCTTTTATTATTAGAGTCAAATCATGATATAGATATGTTAATGTCGGGCAGTTATCCCCGCTTTTTAAAGCGAAGAATAAGAAGTGATAAGGGCCATCTCTCTAATGATGCAGCTGCCGAGATATTACCACAGTTAATAAATGGTAGATGCCCCCAGATACTGTTGGGTCATTTAAGCGAAGAGAACAATAATCCCAAAGTTGCTTATTTGACTGTAGAAAATATTTTGAAACAAAAAGGATTGGTTGTAGATAAAGATTTGAAACTGGATATGACATATCAGCATAAACCAACTAAAGTATATAAAATTAAATAATATTAGGTGGGATAAAGATGAATATAACTTTGATTGCAGTAGGGAAAATGAAGGAAGCTTATTTACTGGACGGTTTGGAGGATTATGTGGATAGGATAAAACATTACTGTAATCTGGATATGATAGAGGTTGACCCCGCAAGAAGCAAGCATAAAAAGAATGATTCTCAGATTGAAAAAATAAAAGAAGAAGAAGGCAAAAAAATATTAGATAAATTACCGGATGGGAAAAATTATATAATAGCTTTAGATAGAGAAGGAAAACCAGTCACTTCAGAAGGACTAGCTAAATCAATTAATAATCTCCAGGTTAGAGGAGAAAGTAATATTACTTTTTTAATTGGTGGATCTCATGGTCTTAGTGAAGAAGTATTAAATAAATCAGATTATAAGATGTCTTTATCTTATATGACATTTACACATCAAATGAGCCGTTTGATATTACTCGAACAACTCTACAGAGCCTTTAAAATATTAAATAATGAACCATACCATAAATAAGACATTAAAAGCAGGGGGGAACCCCTGCTTTTTTAATGCGAATATTTTTCTAAAATGAAATAAATAAAATGATTAACCATTTTTTAAGGTTGTATGAATAAGATTAAGAACATGTTTACTAAACTTATCTTTGGTTATTCCGATATGATTAGTAAAATTATCTCCTGTTATAGTTAACTGATTAAAAATTCCAGTCAGAATAAAAATTAAAGATTGAGTTGTAAGTTGTGGGTCTAGTTCTTTAGATACACTACCATCATTCTGACCTTCAATTATGAGCTCTTCCAATTCATCTGTAAATTTTTTATATATTTCAAAGTATTTTTTTAATTTTGGATTATTAGATTCTTGTCTTACCTTACCAATATCATATATAATTTTAAAGTATTTTTCATTATTATTATAAAACTCATAGTAGGCAAAGAGTATCTCTTTGATTTTACCAAAACCATCTTGTTCAGTTAGTTCAGTATTCTCAAGATGTTTAACCAAATCTTCATAGATTTGCAGTGCCGATGAGAAATAAAGGTCACTTTTATTTTCAAAGTATTGATATAAAGTTCTTTTTGAAAAATCAGCTTTTTCTGCTATAGCGTTCATCGACGTGTTTTTATAACCCTTTTCAGCGAATAGCTTTTTAGCCGCTTGAATAATATCTTCTTTCCGTCTTAGCCTTTCCCGTTCTTTTCTAGATAGTTCAGCCAATTTGATTCCTCCTCAAAAATTTTTTCATTTAATAGTTGACAAAAACATAAAAATAGTGTATATTATATTTAAAGTAAACCAATAGTATACTAAATAAACTACTAGTATACTTAAATAACTTTGATTATATAATATAAACTAACAGTATATATAATTATAATATATTATATAAAAAAATCAAGTTAGAAAGTGTTTACTAAAACATACGAAAGTGGTGTAAAAGGTGAAAAGTAAAATATTTTGTTTTTCTGGTACAGGCAACTCATTAAGTACAGCCAAAAGAATTGCTTCTGGATTAGGAAGTTGTCAGGTGGTATCAATTAATAAAGGCACAAAGAACATTGACTTTAACGGTGTAGAAAGAATGGGTTTTGTTTTTCCGGTTTATGCTTATGGAATGCCGCGCACAGTTCAAGAGTTTATTGCAAACAATGAATTTAAAAAAGATGTATATTATTTCGCAGTGGCTACCTGTGGAGGTACACCAGGTGGAACATTAAAAAGCTTAGAAAAACAGTTAGAGAAGAAGGGCTGTAAACTTAAAGCTGGTTTTACAGTTAAAGCTGCAAGTCATAATCTAATGAATGCAAACTTTATAATGCAGATTATGATTAAGATAGCCGGTCCTCAACCTAAAACTTTTCTGAACAGGAGAGAGCAAATAATGGATACTATCCAAAACAGGCAAGAACAAAAAATTGAAAGTAGTTTTGGGGTGGCTAATTTTTTTGGTGATCTTATTCATACACAGGCGCTAGATCAGTTAAAAGATAATCATAGCAAATTTTATTTAAATGATAGTTGTTCAGGCTGTGGCAGTTGTTTACAGGTTTGCCCTCGTAATAATATAAAATTGAGAAATGGCAAACCAATTTGGCTTGAGGATTGTGAATCCTGTTTTGGATGTTTACAGTGGTGTCCGAATCAGGCGATTGGGTATAAGGGTGTTAATGAGTGTGGAAAAAGAACTAACAACAGGAGTATTTCTTTAAAAGAAATGACTAATTTTCAAATGGAATTTAATAATAGTGAAGAAAGGATTGGATAAAATGAATAAAAAAGCAACCTCCAGAATATTATTTTTGTTTTCATTATTGTTGTTCATTTTTTATGAAAGAAATTTAAAAACTGTTACAGGGGTAAATAATATATTAGATATGATGTTATACTATGATCTGGAAATAATAAAGGAATTTTACTTACAGTTAGGGATTCAAGGACGAAATATGTATAAAATTTTACATAGATTAGATTATCTATTTATATTTTGTTTTGCTTGTATGCAGTATTTTTTGATTAAGGATAAATTGCAAAATATAAAATCATATATTAAAGACTGGATATTTTTTGTTCCGGTATTTGCAAGAGGGATTTTTGATGTTTTGGAGAATATTTTCTTAGATATAATAATAAACAGTAATCTTAGTTATGTTGGAACATTAGCACAAACGGCCTATTTAATGACTTTCTTAAAGTGGATTTCATTAGCTTTACTCATCAGTGAACTAATTTATCTAATAATTCAATCAAAGAATATTCATATATTGAAGAAATTAAGCAGGGCAGAAGCTGTTAATTAAAATAACAGCTAATAATATTACTAAACCGAGGTGAAGTCATGTCAAT
>CAZXRH010000150.1:0-5219 GCA_964642575.1 uncultured Halanaerobiales bacterium | reverse complement strand
GTCTTTTAGATTATGTTCCTTATGGACCTACTACTGAAGGTTTTGGCGGTACTTATGCGACTCAGGCTAACTTTAAAATTATGAGAGAAGAATTAGATAAAGTAATCAAAGAAGAAGGACATTATGTACAGCTTGTAAATTACTGTTCCGGGCTTGCTATGCCGGAAATTGCTGCTATGGGAGCAGTAGAAAGGCTGGATATGATGTTAAATGATGCTATGTACGGCATCCTATTTAGAGATATTAATATGAAAAGAACCTTTGTAGACCAACATTTTTCTCGGATGATCAATGCTTACGCAGGTGTCATTATTAATACAGGTGAAGATAACTACTTAACAACTGCTGATGCGGTTGAAGAAGCCCATACTGTTTTAGCTTCTCAATTTATTAATGAAGAACTTGGTTTAAGAACCGGTCTTAAAAAAGAACAGTTAGGCTTAGGACATGCCTTTGAGATTGATCCCGAGATTGAGGACAGCTTTTTAATGGAGATTGCACAGGCTCAAATGGTTAGACAGATCTTTCCTGATTCACCCTTAAAGTATATGCCACCTACTAAGTATATGAATGGTGATATATTTAGAGGGCATTTAATGGACGGTATGTTTAATATGGCTTCGATTATGACAGACCAGAGTATTCAGTTATTAGGTATGTTAACTGAAGCAATTCATACCCCCTTCCTACAGGATAGGGCTTTAAGTATTGAAAATGCCAAACATGTCTTTGAGTCTGCCCGCAGTATTAGTGATGAAATCAGGTTTAAAAAAGACGGCAAGATTCAAAATAGAGCCAACCAGGTTTTAGAAGAAACTGCGGAAATATTAAAAGAGATTGCTGATAAAGGGCTAATGAAAGCCCTTTCAGAAGGTATCTTTGCTGATATCAAGAGACCAATGGATGGTGGCAAGGGTTCAGATGGAGTTATTGAAAAATCGGCTGACTACTTCAATCCTTTTGTAGATGTATTTGAAAAGGAGCTGGATTTTGATGCTAGATAGAGAAAATATAATTAAAGCATATGGAGATACCTATAATGACGGAAAAATACAACTAAGCTTTACTTTACCAGTGCAAAAGGGAGTAGAAGCAGAAGAAGCTGCCCGTGTCTACTGTGCTAAGATTGGTTTAAAAGAAATTGAAGTTGTGCACATGAAAGATTTAAGAGAGGGATTTACCTTTTTTGTAGTTTATGCAGTTGCTGATGTGGCTGTTAATATGGATAAGATCAATGTGGCGAAGATTGAAACAGAAGAGATGACCTATTATGAGATCAATGACTATATTAAAGATAAAATTGGTCGACCTTTGACTGTTGTAGGGGCTTGTACAGGCTCAGATGCCCATACAGTCGGTTTAGATGCGATCTTAAACATGAAGGGTTACTCCGGTGAATACGGCTTAGAGAGATACCCTCAGTTTAATACATTTAATCTGGGTAGTCAGGTGCCAAATGAAAAACTAATAGAAAAAGCAGTACAAAATGAGGCAGATGCAATTTTAGTATCTCAGGTTGTTACCCAGAAGAATATTCATATTAAAAACCTAACCGAATTTGTGGAAATATTAGAAGCTGAAGGTTTAAGAGATAACTTTATCTTAGTACTAGGTGGACCACGTATCAGCCATGAATTAGCTTTAGAATTAGGTTTTGATGCCGGTTTTGGTTCAGGTACTAAACCCAACCAGGTAGCCGCCTATATAGCCCAAAAAGTTTTTCAAAATATTGATTAATAACAGTGAGGTGAAGAGATTGGAAAAAGAAGTAATGATTAGAATGAGAATGAGTACAAATGATGCTCATTATGCCGGAAATTTAGTCGATGGAGCAAAAATGCTCGAACTATTCGGGGATGTGGCAACTGAACTTTTGATTAGAAGTGATGGAGATGAAGGACTCTTTTTATCCTATGATGATGTTGAGTTCACTGCACCGGTATATGCAGGTGACTTTATTGAAGCAAAAGGTACAATTGTTAAAAAAGGTAATACATCACGCAAGATGGAGTTTGAAGCACATAAAGTAATTGCACCTAAAGAAGATGCAGAATTTGATTCTGCCTGTGAAGTATTAGATGACCCTATTTTAGTCTGCAAGGCAAGTGGAACCTGTGTAGTACCTAAAGAAAGGCAGAGATAACTATTATGGATAAATTAATAATTACTGCTGCCATCTGTGGGGCAGAAGTGACCAAAGAAGATAATCCAAACTTACCTGTAACAGCTGAAGAACTGGCTGAAGAGGCTCTCAAGGCTGAACAGGCAGGAGCATCTATTATTCACTTGCATGTCCGAGATCAAAATGGTAATGCTACTCAGGATAAAAAAGTATTTAAAAAAGCCATTGATAAAATGGAAGAAAAAGGAGTTTCAGCCATTATTCAACCTTCTACAGGGGGAGCAGCCGGGATGAGCTGGCAGGAAAGAATCCAACCCGTCTATCTTGAACCAGAGATGGCAACCTTAGACTGTGGTACTACCAACTTTGGTGATGAAGTATTTGTAAATGATCTACCTTTAATGAGAAACTTTGCTAAGGAAATGCAAAAGCTAGATATATTACCAGAACTAGAGTGTTTTGAAGTTGGTCATATCTATAATGCACTTACTTTAAAAAGAGAGGGTTTATTAGATAAACATCTACATTTTGATCTGGTCTTAGGTGTACCAGGAGCAATGCCAGCTTCTGTTAAAAATTTACTTTTTATGGTTGAACATCTACCAGAAGATGCTACCTGGACAGCTGCTGGAGTAGGCCGCTATCAACTGCAACTTGCCTACCATACGATTATCATGGGCGGCCATGTTAGAGTGGGATTTGAAGATAATATATATTATAAAAAAGGTCAGCTAGCAGAAAGCAATGCTCAGTTAGTAGCAAGAATTGTCAGATTAGCGGAAGAATATGGACGACAAGTAGCTACTCCCCAGGAAGCGAGACAAATTTTAGAGATAGATTGAATTAATAAATTGGAGGGGTGATTATTATTAAGTATGACTTTGATGGTTTAAGCGCATTATTTATTAATTGTACTTTAAAGAAATCTCCCAGAACTTCTCATACTAGAGGTTTAATTGATGTATCTAAACATATCATGGAAAAACATAATGTTGATGTAGAGGTAATTAGAGCAGTTGATTATGATATTGCAACCGGTGTCTATCCCGATATGACTGAAAAAAATTGGGATAAAGATGATTGGCCTGCCATTCAGAAAAAAGTTTTAGATTCAGATATATTGATACTCGGTACACCGATCTGGCTTGGGTCAAAATCATCAATCTGCAGTAAAGTGATTGAAAGACTATACAGTTATTCTGGTGAAGTTAATGATAAGGGACAATATATTTATTATGGTAGAGTAGGAGGTACCATCATAACCGGTAATGAGGATGGAGTTAAACATTGTGCGATGAATATTTTATACTCATTACAACACTTAGGTTATGTAATACCACCCCAGTCTGATGCAGGCTGGATTGGAAAAATCGGCCCTGGACCATCTTATTTAGATGAAGATTCAGGTGGACCAGAAAATGAATTTACCAATCGGAATACGACCTTTATGACCTGGAACTTAATGCATATGGCCAAAATGTTAAAAGAAAATGATGGTATACCAGCTTACGGAAATCAAAGGACAAAATGGGATGCGGGCGAAAGATTTGATAACCCCAATCCTGAATATAGATAATAAACAGGAGGTATTTACAATGAAAAAAGGAAATAAATATGGACTACATAGGGTAATTGAGCCAAAAGGTGTTTTACCACAACCAGCTGAAAAAATAGATAACAGTATGGAAATTTATGATAATGAAATACTAATTGATGTCGAAATATTAAATATTGACTCTGCTAGTTTCACCCAAATTAAGGAAGAAGTAGGTGCAAGTGAGGAAAAAATAAAGGAAAAGATGATGGAAATAGTGAATAAAAGAGGTAAGCACCATAATCCTGTTACAGGTTCTGGTGGTATGTTAATTGGTACCATTGCTGAAATGGGAGATGCCCTTAAAGATAGAGATCTCAAAGTGGGAGATAGAATCGCTACCTTGGTTTCACTTTCTTTAACACCACTTAAGATTGATAAAATTAAAAAGGTTCATAAAGATATCGACCAGGTAGAAGTAGAAGCTCAGGCAGTTCTTTTTGAAAGTGGTATCTATGCAAAACTTCCCGAAGATATGAAAGATACCTTAGCATTAGCTGTTTTAGATGTAGCAGGAGCAGCAGCCCAAACAGCTAAATTAGTTAGACCGGGAGATAATGTTTTAATTATCGGTGCTGGTGGTAAGTCAGGTCTTCTCTGCCTACATGAAGCTAAAAAGAGAGCTGGAGTAACTGGTACAGTAATTGGAATGGGTCATAGTGATTCGAGTTGTGCTAGAATAGAAGAACTGGGTGCTGCAGATGTCATTATTCAAGGAGATGCAACCCAACCGGTTGAAACCTTAGAAAAGTTAAAAGAAAAAACCGGAGGAGAACTTGCTGATATTGTAATTAATAATGTTAATATTTCTGATACAGAGATGGCATCAGTTCTATCAACTAAAGACCAGGGCACAATCTACTTTTTCTCTATGGCAACCAGTTTCACTAAGGCTGCTTTAGGAGCTGAAGGTGTTGGAAAAGACGTTAATATGATTATCGGTAACGGATACACTGAAGGCCATGCTGAGATTTCTTTAGAAATCCTGCGTGAAAATAAGAAGTTAAGAGAGATATTTGAACGACTATACACATAAGTTGGAGGCGTTTTGAAAATATGACAAAAGAAGAAAAAAGAGAACACTACCAAATGCTTTATGATAGTATGAAAGCTTTAATTGAAGATGAAAAGGACTGGATAGCCAATCTAGCAAATGTATCTGCCTTATTATTTAATCATCTTGATAATGTTAACTGGGCAGGTTTTTATCTCATGAAAGACGGAGAACTCGTCTTAGGACCATTTCAGGGCAAGCCGGCCTGTATTAGAATAGAAGTAGGGGACGGAGTCTGTGGTTCTGCTGTTGAAGACCGCAAGACATATATTGTAGAAGATGTTCATCAGTTTGAAGGTCATATTGCCTGTGATGCGGCTTCTGATTCTGAGATAGTAGTACCACTCTTTTATGAAGATGAAATAGTAGGGGTCTTAGATATTGACAGTCCTCAAAAAGCCAACTTTGACCAAATTGATAAAGAGTATTTAGAAAAGATGGTTAAACAT
>CAZXRH010000149.1:1521-5248 GCA_964642575.1 uncultured Halanaerobiales bacterium | reverse complement strand
CGCGATCAATCAAGTCAGCACCAAATGCTTGCAGAAATGGTGATAGACCATAAGTGTACCATTCGTTTACACCATAGTTTAATTTAAAGCCTAATGGATATTTAACATCGGGATGTTCTTTTAATCTGTGCAGAATTCCCATAAACTCTTCAAAAGTCCAAGCTTCATCAACACTTTGAGGAATTCTTGCATCTACAGCTTCTAAATACTCTCTATTACCCCAGAAAGCAAGTCCGGAGTCAAATGTACCGAGAGCATAGAGATTACCTTGATAGTAACCCTGATTTAGGATGGAAGGTAAGAAATCTTCTTCCATGTCTTCGGAAACAAATTCTCCCAGAGGTTTTAGAAAACCTGACCAAGCATAGTTTGCAATTGTAGGACCATCTAAGTCAAGTACATCAGGTAAGTCTCCAGCTGCTGCCGCAGATTGAACCTGTTCAGTATAACTACCTTCAGGTAACTGAACGAGGTTTACAGTAATACCATTGTCCATTTCACTAAATCTCTGTGCCTGATCTTCAATAACATCTCTTTCTGCACCTCTACCGGAGTGGAACCAAACTTCAATTTCAGTTTGTGCCATAACAGAACTAGCCATTACAAAAGTTAACAAAAGGACAAGACTTAAAGTTAATAATCTTCTCATTTATATAGGTACAGTAACTGTACCATTCCCCCCTTTCATTATTTATGACTAATTAATTATCTTCAATTGTCCAGCTCCTGTTTTTTAAAAACCACCTCCAAGTTAAGATTTTCTTGTTTTGTATTTTTAGGTTGTGCAGATCTTATATTAATCTTGTTAACTAGATTTAATGTTTCTTGTGCTATCCCTTTTGATTAATGAATAGGGAAGCTGAATATTGTAAGCTCCCTCTTTTTCCTTATCTATAATATCCAGCAATATTTCAGCTGTTTTTATACCTTTTTGAACCTGATCTTGATGTATTGTAGTAAGTTCTGGTCTTACTGCAGTTGCAAGTTCCATATCATCAAAACCGGCAATTGATATATCTTCAGGAACCTCTAATCCTCTATCCAGACAACAATTTAAAGCCCCAATCGCCATTTTATCTGAAGCAGAAAAAACGGCTGTAGGTTTTTCCTTACTTGTAAAAATTTCTTTCATAGCCTGATAGCCACCTTCAATTGTAAAATCACCCTGGCTAATATAATCTTCTTTAATCTCTATATCATTTTCTCTTAAAGCAGTTTTATATCCTAAGACTCTTTCTTTGCCAGCCTGTAGGTCATACATAGGTCCTCTGATCATAGCAATCTTTCTATGTCCTAAATTAATAAGATGTTGAGTCATATCAAAAGCAGCCTGAAAGTTATCAATCGTTACGGAAGGAAAATTTAGTTCTTTAAATTCTTGGCCAACAACAACAGTGGGTATTTTATACCTGGTAAAAAAATCTTTATGCTCTTCAGTCAAAGATACACCAGAGAAAATAATCCCATCTAATCTTTTTTCTTCAAAAAGATGAAACATTTCTAATTCTTTTTTTACCTTACCCATTGTATTAGTAACCAATAATACATAATCATTTTCATCTAATATTAATTCAATACCTTTAACAAGGTCAGCAAAAGTTTCATTATCCATATCTGGGATAATTACACCTATGATACCAGTTCTCTGTTTTATTAAACTACGAGCTAGAGCATTCGGTTTATATCCGGTTTCTTTAACAACCTTTAAAACCTTTTCTCTTAACTGATCACTAACAGGTTTACTGTCATTTAAAACCCGGGATACAGTTGCTATAGAAACTCCAGCTCTCTTGGCTATATCTTTCATAGTTAAATCCCGGCCCATAATAAAACCCCTTTCCTGTAAAAAAAGGTAAACCTTTACATTTAAAGAAATAGTTGTTGAAAGTATATATTTGGGGGAATATTTCGATTTTATTACATATATTAAGGATAATATGTGAAATTGCGAAAATTATTGAAGGGAATATGTAAAAATCCATGATGAATTTTCAGCTCTTAGGAAAACGTTTACATTTATATTATAAAAAAATAGAGTAACAATTTCAAGTATTTTCAGAAAATTAATATGTTTTTTTACCAGCTGTTTAATTCTAAATGATCATATTTGTCATCTTTAAAAATATCTTCTCCAACTTTCTGATGTGCCTTTATTGCTTCACAAAATAGGTAATACGGGGATTTTTGATAATCAATATCTTTCCACTTATAGTTAATCTCATTGTAATTTAACTGAGGTAAAAAAATACTTTCATTATGGTAAACGTCTACAGAAGATTCAAACCATTCATACTTTTTATAATCTTTTATTACATTACCTGATAATTTTTTACTGATTTCATTATATTTTCTTATTCTTTTTTCATAATGGTAGTCTTTATTTCCTTTAATTGAAAATATTTTATTCAATTGATTTAAAAACTTTGCTTTATCTTTTATTACTTTTTTGTTGAATTTAGCATAGTAGTCCAGTAATTTAGAAGCAGCTTTAATAAATCTTCTGTTATTATCCACCACTTCATTGACAGAACTTAATCGCTCATCCAACCACACCTTAGAAACAAGGTCTGGTTTATGTTTGGCATCAGCATGCCCGATATTTGGTATAGCTTTCTCAAATACACCACTTAATCCATTAAAATAGGAATAGTAACCAGTGAAATTTTGATGGGCCCAGGTATCACAATAAGCGTGAGAAGCAATGCCGATTCTATATAGATTTTTTGAAGATAGTGCTTCTTCCATAAGCAAACGAGCATTTTCATTATCAGGAGTTGTATTTAAAATATGCATTAAACCATCTTTTCTTTGAGCTGAAATACAAAAAGGATCTCCCGGCACAAAATGGAAGATCGGATATATTCTAAATAATTCATCTTTCGGTCTTAATATATTAGCAGTTTGACTTACATAACTTTTATATATTTCTCCTTTGTTATTTTCAATTAAATTAATTTCTATATTGTCATCAACTAGTTGAGCAGCCGTAGCAATAATATCTGCTTTTTTACTTGTAAACCCAGCTTTCAGGGCAATTATATAGTTGACATAATAATGAAATTCAATATCCAAGCTAAATCCTCCTATGTTATTTAATATTATAATGTATTGTATAGTATCTTCTATTTAATTAAAGTTTTGCTAAAATCAGTTAGGTCGGTCCTTTCCTCAAAATTAATATTTCTATAAAAGTCTTTTACTTCTTTATTATTTTCTTCAACAAATAGATGAACTTTAATTACTTTTAGATCCTGAAATCTAGACATTAGTTCCTCCATCATCTCTCGGCCTAACCCTTGTCCCTGCAGCTTAGGTTTTACAGCCAGATGATGTATATAACCTCTGCGGCCATCAAACCCGCCCATTACAGCACTTATAATTTCACCTTCAATTAATCCTACTAAACAAGTATAGGGATTTCTTTTTATCATCCGGTCAATTTCCTGTTTTTCATCTGATTTTTTTAAAATGATTTCTGTCTCTTCCCAAAGGTTATATACTTTATCATAATCTTTGATAGTCATTTCTCTAATTTCCATTTAATTAACACCTCATCTGTAGAAGTTTAAAAGAAGTATCTTAAAAATCTTAGGTTCCAAAGCATAGGTTTCTCTTTTATCTTTTCACCTTTGATTACTTTGTCAAAAATTTGTATTGCAATCTCAAGTCGGGCTTTTACCATCTCTTTACCTCTAAAGGAGCTGGCTTCAGCTGGTTTTCCCAAATA
>CAZXRH010000149.1:0-1421 GCA_964642575.1 uncultured Halanaerobiales bacterium | reverse complement strand
TTTTTAGCTGCTTTATGAGAAGCTGCTTCTATGGCCATCTGGTGAGCAGGACCACCATGGTTATCAGCTAAAAAGAGATATTTAAATCCCATCTCACTTAACTTTTTAGATATATCAAAAAGTATTTTTTCTAAATTCCTAGCCTTAATTTCAATTGAACCTTTTACAGGTAGTAAGGAACCGCCAAAAGGAAGAGATGGCATCTTAATCAATTGATATTCAGGATACTTTTGACTTAACTTTTTGGCATATCCTAAAAGTAATTGTTCCGAGACAATCAAATCGGTCCCGACCGGTAGGTGGGGACCGTGAGCTTCAAGTGGGCTTAAAGCCATCAGAAAGATGGTCTTATCTTTATTCAATTCTTCTATTTCTTGATAAGTCATATTTTTGTATTCACGCAATTAAATAACCTCACTTTTGTAAAACGATCTAACTAATCACATCAAACCATTTTTGGGCTATTTTTTCAGGTGAAAAATCCACAGCCCGATGAGCAGCCTTTTCCATATACTCTTCATATGTTTCTTGATCATTTAAAAGTTTAAAGATAGAATCTGATAAAATGATCTCTTTTTTATTTAACACCTTACTTTTTGTATTAAGCGGATTTGTTGCTGGTGGTACTAATATACCATACTCAGCTAAAAATGGTTCTGATATCCTCTGTACATAATTTTTAGGACTGATTAAATTAATAATATCATCAAGACAAGTAGTTGCAATTACAGGACGAGCACAAGCCATTGCATCTAGCACATTTCTTTTATTATATTCCTGATGAGAACTCAGTACAAAAATATCTGATCTTATTAGATATTTGTAGGGATTATTAAATTCTCTGATTATCTTAATTTCTTGTTCCATATTCATGCTTTTTATTAGTTCATCTAATTTTTTATAAAGGGGGCCATCCCCAATGATAAGTAATCTAACATCTTCCCTTTTCTCTCTAATTCTAAAAAAGGCTTTAATTAAATGCCATTGTCCTTTTGCTTCGGTTAGTTCTCCATAGTTAATGAGAACTTTATGTTTGAAAAATTCCGCCAGCTCTTCTTCTACATCTTGAGCAGCTTTTTTACTTATCTCATCAATCGGTAAGATATCTTCAATAACAGCAATATCTTTTGGATCTATTTTATAATCATTACTTAAAAATGCTTTTTTCTCTTTAGAATCAACAACGATCTTGTCGGCTTTTTTATACATCCTTTTTATAAACTTCTCTAAAACAAAAGTATCATCATAAGTTTCATAGATATTTAAAATTGTCTTATCATTTGCACTGCTTAATACATTTAAAATATTGGCTTTTTTACCAAAACTTAGGCTTCTATCAATCCTATATTTTTTCTTGAGATCTTTTAATTCATTTATATTATTATAATAGTTAATGGGAAAAGTTAATATTGAATTCGAAA
>CAZXRH010000148.1:0-5264 GCA_964642575.1 uncultured Halanaerobiales bacterium | reverse complement strand
AAAAGTTATTAAAAAAATTAATTATTTACTTGACATTTATTAAAATGTTATTTATAATGTAAATACAATAAAGAAATAAACAAAAAAGGAGGAATCAAAAATGTTTAATAATGAAAAGTTCAGAATGATTGAAAACAAACACTGGCGAAAAGAAATCAAATTGAATAAAAAGAACAAGAGAATGACAGACGAATATATTAACCAGTACTTCTAAACAAAAAATACATAAATTAAAAAGGAGGTGGCAAAATGTTTAATAACAAATTAAGTAATTTCTTCTCAATAGAAGATAAGAACTTTAGAAGAAATAGAAAAGAAAGACTGCAAGATCAGATTAAAATTGAAGAATACAGAAGTGAATTAATGTAAAAAAATAAAAAACAAAACAAATATAAGGAGGTAAAAAAATGAGTAACTTAAAACAATTTTTAAGATTAGAAGAAAATGGCTATAATCATCAGTACAAAGCAGAACGCAGAGCTAACACAAGATTAGAATCATATAAAGTAATGGGACTATAAAAAAATAAAAGGAGGAAATTCTAAAGATGATTATAGTATCTAGTAAAATAAAACAACAATAAATGAACATAAGGATCTTAAAACATAAAAATAAATAAAAGGTGGTGAAGTTAAATGGTCAGCAAAGCTAATCCTTATGTTAAAAAATCAATAAAAGAGTATGATTTTTAAGTCCCTTTCTTACAAAAATAAGAGAAGGGGCTTTTTTATTATTCATTCCAAAGAACGTTTTTATGTTGAACATATAAAAATATCTTTCACAAAACAGGAATTTATTTTTATATGTTCAAATAGAATAAATAGAGGAAAGCGAGGTTTTTAATATGAAAAAAATAACTATCCTTTTCTTGTCTTTGATTTTAGTCTTTTCATTCAGTTTAGTTAGTACAGCCGATATAGATGTTGGAAATGTACCGCAAGATGTAGAAGATGTATTTAGACCACAAGTTGAAGAGGTTTCGGTCACAAGTTGGATAACTAACCTAGAGATTCCCTGGGAGATTGTATTTTTACCGGATTCAAAGCGAGTTTTAGTGACAGAACGAACTGGACAAATCCGCTTAATTGAGAACGGTAAGTTGCAGTCAGAACCATATGCCGTGCCTCCAGTAGCTGTGATTGGAGAAGGTGGACTGATGGGTTTGGCCTATCATCCTGATTTTCCAACCGAACCCTATATTTACACTATGTACACGTATCGCAGTGAAAATGGGACCCTCTATAATAGGGTGACCCGTTTTACAGATCAGGGAAATAAGGCCGGTAGTGAAGAAATAATAATCGATGAGATTCCAGCAAGTAGAGTACACAACGGAGGTCGGATTGCCTTTGGTCCAGATGAAAAACTTTATGTAACCACAGGAGATACCTGGAATAGAACTATTGCTCAGAGTATGGATAATCTAGGAGGAAAGATTTTAAGATTAAATCCGGATGGTTCTATCCCCTCTGATAACCCCTATCAGGACTCCTATATATACAGTTTGGGCCATAGAAATCCTCAAGGCTTAGCCTGGCATCCAGAAACAGGCCATCTCTTTATCACCGACCATGGCCCTTCCGGAGAAGAAGGCTTACGTGGGCGAGATCGTGTAAAAGTAATCAAACCTGGTGGTAATTATGGTTGGCCGGACAAGATTGGTTATATTGAAGATGGAGAACATGAAAATCCGTTGATCATGTGGCCACAGGCCACACCACCAGCTGGACTAACCTTTTTAAACAATGACCTATATATTGCTACCTTAGGAAGTAGTGCTTTAATCAAGGTAGAACTCACCCATCAAGGTGATTACAAATATCAGGTCGATAGGATTGAACGCTGGTTTGCAGAAGGTAATTACAGTGGTGTTTACGGTAGATTAAGGGTTGTAAAAAAAGGACCCGATGCTGACTTATATATGCTGACCAGTAACCGAGATGGACGTGGTAATCCCCGTGATGGTGATGATCAGATCTTTAAACTAAAAATTGAACAGTAAAACTATAAGCTGAGATGTGGAACAACTTCACATCTCAGCATTTTGTAATAATTAAAGAAAGGATAGTGAAAATTGAATATGAATAAACCATTAATCTTAGTTTTAATTCTTTTATTGGTATTTAGCTCATGCTTAGTAACATTTGCTGATAAAGGAGAAAAATATTCTAAAAATATGCAGAAATTCACTTATACTTACTATCAAGAAGATGAACCTATCAAAGAAATCAATAATAAGTTACAAAAGTATTATCAGAAGGTATTAGAGAATTATGGTATCAGATTGGACCGCTCGCTTGAAATAGTAATTTATCCTGATATAGATAGCTTTTATCAGGGAGCAAAAATAGCAGTTGAAAACCGTTCACCAGGGATAGTGGGAAGTGCAGTCAACAGTAATAAGATAGCGTTTGTTTCACCTTTAAATCCAGGTCCAGTTCATAGTTATCAGAGCATAATGAAGATAGCAGTACATGAATTGGTCCATATTATGATCAATAAGTTAAATAGAAATGGGCCGGTCTGGTTAAAGGAAGGGGTTTCCCTTTATGAAGCTCGCCAACAGAATATAAGTTCTTTAAAACAGCTTATTAAAAAAGATAAAATACCTTCTATTAAAAAACTGGAACGAAACTTCTATTCTAATTATGGTTATATAGTATCTGGAACAATAGTTGAATACATAGTTAACAATCATGGTTATGATAATCTAATCAAATTAATTAAATCTCCTAACAATTTTAAGAAAAACTTTGGTTTAACAAAAGAGGCGTTTTTTAGCAACTGGAAGGGTTATTTATACCAAAAGTACAATTAATAAAGGAGCGATAAGGAAAAGTGAATTTAATGTTTAACAAAAAGAAAATGTATCTGGCAGTGGTTGTCTTACTGGCCTTAATGGTTATTGCATTTTTTAACTTAAGACCAGCAGCAGAACAAAATACGGTTGAAAATTTACCAACTACAGATGTATATACCTATGAAACTGATTTTCCAACCGAATACATAGAAAAGAATAAAAATAATATTCAGGTTGAAATACCAAGGGTATATGAACTACTACATATAGTAATTGCCTTAACTGATTCAGCCCAAGAACACAAATATAACTTAAATTACAACAGTGAATATTTTCAGGCAGTCCAGTCTCACTTTCAAGAATACAGTGACCACCCCGCTGTCAAAGAATATGAAAAGATAAGAGCTGAATACAGTTATTCTAATCCACGCATGTTATTTACATATGAATTTAATAATAATGAGGTTACTGCAAGTGAGGTATACGATTTTAAAGTAGATAGAGAAGATGCAGATGCTTATGCAAAACTTCTAACAGATTTTGCCCAAAAAAGCAACTTCAATCAGTTTTATAACAAACATAAATCTTATTACCAAGAAAAAATCAAAGAATTCGAAAAATATACCAATCTAAAAAGAAGTTGGCAGTGGTTAGAAGAAAATTATCCTGTTTCTTATGATAGTTATAAAGTGATTTTATCTCCACTTGTATTTGGGTCACACAACACTATTAGATTTGGAGATAGTGAAGAGAATTATAATGAAATTGTGATGTTTGTTTCTACTGCTGAACTATTTACTTTCCGAGACATTGAATCTGAAGCATTAATATCTGCTCTAACGGAAAGAATGGTGTTTACTGAAATCGACCATAATTATGTAAATCCGGTTACAGATAAAAAAGAGAACATGAAAAAGATCATGGAGGTATTTGGAAATTTAGATAAATGGAATAATAAGTCTGGTAACTACTCAAAAAGAGGCCTGACTTTTAACGAGTATATGACCTGGGGGACAGCCTGCCTCTATACTTATGAATATTATGAGCCAGCCGTTTATGAAGAATTTATACATCATACAAAAGAAAGTATGAAATACAGGGGTTTTGTGAAATTTCCTGAATTCTATGAGGAGTTATTAACCTTATATAAAGAAAGTGATAAACCAATAGCGGAACTTTATCCTGAACTCTTAGAAAGGGTAGAAGGGATTTAAAGAACTTAAGAGCTTAAAACAAAAAAATAATAATTATAAATACAATAAGGGAAAATCACTTGTTTTAAGTGTGATTTTCCCTATAATTATTTTTCATTCTTTTTTTATTGTGATACATATTACGGTCTGCTTCTTTAAATACTTCATCTATATCTTGATCCGAACTTGTCTTTAAAGCGTACCCAAAGGCTACACTCATTTTCTCACCCTTGATTTCAATTTTATCAACTGCATTTTTCAATCTATCCAAGAGCTTTTCAGTTAATTCTTTTGTCGTATTAGGGAGTAGAATTACAAATTCATCTCCACCCCAGCGGGCGATAATATCTTCCTGCCGGGAGTTTTTCTTTAAGATCTTAGCATAGGTCTTTAAGAACTTATCACCAATTTTATGTCCGTAGTTATCATTAATGTACTTTAAATCATTAAAGTCAGTAATTATAATACTGATTGGTAATTTACGAGAGGTATCCAACCTACTGATCTCTTCATTAAAGAAGTTCTTATTATATAGTCCTGTTAATTGATCATGGAAAGACATGTATCTAATCCTTTGTTGAGTTAAGTAACGGGTAATGGCTACTCCTAAGTTTTCGGTTATTTTACGTAAAAGCTCAACAACCCTTTCATTGAATGCTTCTTCCCGATAAGAGGTAATAACTAAAACACCATAAATTTTGCTGTCATAGCAGATCGGAAGCGCAATTAGAGAATTATGGATACTTTTGTTGGTCTTTTCAAAGATATTAAGGACAGCCTGTGGATTATTGTCTTTAATAATCCTTCGTCTTTTAATTGCCTGGACAACAGTATTATTTTCATCCTTTAATTTAATGGTCTCCTTGTTTAAAAAGTCACTTGAGACTCCCACAGATGATCTAATTTTGATTTCAGAGTTTTCCTCGATATACTCTCCAATAAAAGCCATCTGATAATCTTCTTTATTGATTAAAATATTAACTATCTTTTCAAAGAGATTTTCTAATTCATAGTTTACATTAATCGTTTCATGAATGTTTTTAACAATATTTAAGATTTGATTTAAGTCACTTAACTTTTTGTTCGATTGAGTAAGTTTATAAAATATAGTATTATAGGGTTCTTTAAGGCTGGTTAAGACAACGGAACGGTAAATAAAATAAAAAGACAAAAGCCTTGTAATCTGTCCGAAGACATTAGCGAATTCTTCAAAAGCAGCGGGAAGCATAAAAAAGAGTTCTGAGATAATAAAAAAGATAATAGCTGTAGAC
>CAZXRH010000147.1:0-5309 GCA_964642575.1 uncultured Halanaerobiales bacterium | reverse complement strand
GGTTAAATCCAAAATATCAAACTGATAAAAATGAAAAACCACTAGACTTAGGAGTGAAGGAAATAAAAGAAGCAGCAGCTAGGTTAAGTCGCTTTGCTCCTTATATAGAAAAAGTTTTCCCGGAAACAAAAGAAGATAATGGAAAAATTGAATCGCAATTAACTAACTTAAATGAGTTCAAACCTCAATTAGAAAACATATTAAATACAGAGATTAATGGCCAACTATATCTCAAAAGAGATGACAGCCTTCCTATTGCAGGTTCTATTAAAGCAAGGGGCGGAATTTATGAGGTATTAAAATATGCTGAAAATCTGGCCTTGGAACATGGTTTAATAACCAGAGAAGATAATTATAAAAAATTTTCCAAACCAGAGTTTAAAAACTTATTTGAACAATATTCTCTGGCTGTAGGTTCAACCGGTAACCTTGGTTTAAGTATAGGTATTACAGGAGCTACTTTAGGTTTTAAAACAACTGTCCATATGTCCAGTGATGCTAGAGCCTGGAAAAAGGAACTTTTAAGAGAAAAAGGGGTAATTGTTAAAGAGTATGAATTTGATTACAGCCAGGCTGTTAAAGAAGGCAGAAAAGAATCAAAAAATGATTCTAAATCATATTTTATTGATGATGAAAAATCACAGGATCTTTTCTTAGGTTATGCGGTAGCAGCATTAAGGTTAAAAAAACAATTCAAAAAACAAAATATAAAGATAGATAAAGAACATCCTCTGTTTGTTTATCTTCCTTGTGGAGTAGGGGGAGGCCCAGGCGGAATTTGTTTTGGGCTAAAAAAGGTTTTTGGTAAACATGTACACTGCTTTTTTGCAGAACCAACTCATTCTCCTGCCATGTTATTAGGTATGATGACCGGACTTCATAATAAAATAACTGTGCAAAAGTTTGGAATAGACAATAAAACAGCTGCAGATGGACTTGCGGTTGGTAAACCTTCAAAATTTGTCGGTAAAATAATGGAAAGTATTTTGGCTGGAATTTTTACTGTTCAGGATGAAGTTTTATTTACTTTATTAAAAAGATTATATGAAGAGAACAATATTAAGTTAGAGCCGTCAGCTTTAGCCGGTTTTCCAGGCATAGGTCATGTATGTAATAATTATAATAAATTTAATTTTGTAAAACATGAAAAACGAAAAAATACTCTTGAAAAAACTAAACACATTATTTGGGCTACAGGTGGAAGTATGGTACCTCAAGAAATATTTAAAGGTTATATCAAATAATTTTTAAATTGGGCAATTATAGCTTATTTGCAAAAACTTTGGTAGGAGAATATAATTTAGATAGGTTGCAAAATACTCAAACAATATTAGGAGCGTAAATAATGAAAAATTTATTAAACAAGTATTCTGTATTAGATGATTATAAAAATACACTAGTAATTTTTATTGTAATTGGCATATATTTCATTTTATCAGCTTTTTTAGTATATTCTACAGGTGGAACAAAACAAAGTTATTTACATATTATTTATATTCCCATTTTGATATCGGCTTATTATTATAAAGGATGGGGTGGATTTTCAGCTGGCATCATTGCAGGAATTATTTTAGGTCCCTTTATGCCTATAAATACAGAAACAATGGTTATGCAGGATGCTATGAACTGGTCATTTAGGATGTTTTTCTTTGTATTAATAGGTACCTTTGCTGGCCTTTTATTTGATCTATTAGAACATCAATTACAAAAGATAAATAACATAGCATATTATCATGATGGAACTGGTTTACCTAATAAAACAAAGTTCAGAGAGGATATAAATAAAAAGATTGAAGAGGGTATTGACTTTCATGTAATCATTTTAAGTATTAAAAACTATTCTGATATATATAAATTAATTGGTTCTAAAAACTTTTCACAATTTATTCCGATCATGACTGATCATATATCTGGTTATGAAGGAATGAAACACCAACTTTATTATCTCAATGACAGTAAATATGCAATGTGTATTAATAAGCGAAGTAAAGATGAACTAATAAAAAGTTTAAGAGAGTTTAACTCACATCTTAATAATCCTATTGAATTTAAAAACGTTTCTATCTTTACTGATATAGTTATGGGAGTATCGACATATTCCGAAAACATTAGTGGTTTTGATGAGTTAGTTGAAAAAGCATTTTTAGCAATTGAAAAAGTAAAAGAAATGAAATTAAATTTCTGGATTTATGAAGGCCAGGATATGGATATTAAGTACAACAATATAGAACTCTTAGGTGATATAAACCAATCATTAAAAAAAGATTACTTCGAACTATATTACCAACCCAAAATTGATTTAAGGAATAATCAGGTTACTTCTTATGAAGCCCTTATCAGATGGAACCACCCAGAAAAAGGCTTTATTTCACCCGGGGAATTTATACCAAAGGTGGAAAAAAGCAGTTTGATTGAACCATTAACGGATTGGGTAATTGAGAAAAGCATCTCGGACATCAAAGAGTATGAATATAAGGAAAATGAACTAGATATCAATGTGGCAATTAATATCTCGGCTCGTAATTTTCAAGATCCTAATTTTGTCGACAATTTATTTAAACATATTGATTCATATAATTTAAATCCAAACAAATTTGCCATTGAAATAACTGAAACCGACTTAATGATTGAAATGGAAAGTAATATTGATAAGCTTTACCGCTTACGAAGTCGGGGAGTCCAAATTTATTTAGATGACTTTGGCAAAGGCTATTCTTCCTTAAAATATCTTAAAAAGCTTCCTATTGATTATATAAAAATTGATAAGTTCTTTATTAAGGATGTGGAAAAAGAAGCTACAAAACAGGATATTGTATTATCAATTATAAAGTTAAGCCATGCCCTTGATATTGAGGTAGTAGCTGAGGGTGTTGAAAAAGAAAGTCAACTTGAGTATTTAAAAAGTATAGATTGTGACTATGCTCAAGGATATTACTTTACCAGACCAGATAAAAAAGAAAAAATTATAAACTGGGCAAAGACATATAATGATATTGGTAAGATTGAAACCAAATAATAGTTTAATATCAAATAACATTTAAAAGTATCTTCTATCCTAATAGAGGATACTTTTTTAATTGAGAACAACTCTGGAGGTGAAATTAACAGTGCGAAGAATATTAACCTTTATTTTGATGTTTTTATTGATCATATCGATGCCATCTTCTGCGGAACAAGACATTGAAACCAGTCTGGGTAAGATGGAAGGCCATACTACTTATACTATCCAATTCATTCAGAACGGAGATAGTGGTAAAAGTGAACTAGCCTTTAACATTGATACATTAATCGATGTAGTTGAATATACAAATAACAATCCAAATAGATATTATTCCTATAGCCTTGAAGTGAAATCAAATCATTTCTTTGAAAATTCAGGCTTATTAATTGATAGAGATTGGGAAAATGGCAGGGAGATTATATATTCAGAAACAGAAACTGATTTAGAATTGTTAAACCTTGATTTGAGGTTTAAGTCGAAGTCATTAGGTGATAATTATGATATAAAAATAATAACGGGATATGAGTGGCAAGACTATAACTTTGTTGGATATGGAACTGAACAAATTGATTATCGTCAATCTCCTCCTGAAACCATTAGTTTTCGTGACAATATAAATACCATAACATATGAGGTCAATTATAATATTCCATATCTGGGAATTACAATGGGAAATCAAGCTGATGTAAAAAGGTCATATAATTTAGTATTGGGTTATTCCCCTAGTGTAAGTGTTCGTGATGAAGATACTCACATCTTAAGAAACAAAGTATCAAAAACCAAGACAACCGGCTCGGCCTATTTTGTTGAAGGCAAGGCTAAATACAAAGTCAGAAACAGTTCATATTTTAATATTGAGGCAGAGTATCTAAAAATTGAGACAAGTGGTACTCAAACCCAGTATGGATATAATGAGGCAGGTCAACCGGTAAAAGTATCCGGAATATCAGCTGAAATAAAATCTACCCAGGCAGTGATTACAGCAGGTTATAATAGAAAGTTTTAAATATGTATGTACTTTACGGAAATTTTTCAAGTTATCATCTATTATTGAAAGGTAGAAATCAAAATATAAATCAATAAATAGTAGGTGATTTAATTATGGAAAAAAAGCAATTGAAACCAGGTAAAGTTGGTATTATCGGAGCTGGTAGTGTAGGTTCTACTACAGCTTATGCCCTTATGATTCAGGGTATCGGTTCTGAGATAGTATTAGTAGATAGGAATCGAGATAAGGCTGAAGGGGAAGCCATGGATATCATGCATGGACAGTCCTTTGTAAAGCCGATCGAAGTTAGAGCTGGGGATTATAGTGATCTAGAAGATGCGAAGGTCATAATAATAACAGCTGGTGCTCCTCAGAAAGAGGGAGAAACCAGACTGGACTTAGTTCAAAAAAATACCAAAATATTTAAAAATATTATTGGAGAAATTACAAAATACAATAAAGATGCTATCTTACTCGTAGTAGCTAATCCGGTTGATATTTTAACTTATGTCAGCCTTAAATTATCAGGTTATCCAAAAAATAGGGTACTTGGTTCTGGTACAGTTCTAGACAGTGCTAGGTTTAGGTCATTAATTAGTGCACAGTGTAAAGTAGCTGCTAAAAATGTACATGGTTATGTAATTGGTGAACATGGTGATAGTGAGGTTCCGGTTTGGAGCTTAACCAATATAGCAGGTACTCAGATTGACAAATACTGCCCAATTTGTGATCAACCTTGTGATGGAGTTGTAAAAGAGGAAATATCTAAAAAGGTAAAAAATGCAGCATATGATATCATTGAAAAGAAAGGTTCAACCTATTACGCAGTAGCACTCGGAGTAGCACAAATAACTCAGGCTATTTTAAGAGATGAAGATACAGTGCTAACTGTATCAAGTTTACTGCAGGGTGAATATGGAATAGAGGATGTAAGCTTAAGCTTACCAACTGTAATTGATAATGATGGAATTCGAAATGTACTTGAGCTTGATTTAAATGAGGAAGAAAAAGAGGCCTTTATTAAATCGGCTAACTTGATGAAAGATGTCATTTCAGAATTAAATATATAAATAAAAAAGGTGAGTGCTGAACTATCTGGCACTCACTTTTTTATATTCCTCATCTTCTACAATTTTCAATTTTTTATCTGGCCGGGCCGGCATCCCGACTACAGTTTGGTTTTTGGGCACTTCTTCTAAAACTACTGCATTAGCTCCTATCTGAGCACCATTGTGAACTATAATTGGACCTAAAACTTTAGAACCAGCCCCAACCATTACATGGTCTTTAATGGTAGGATGTCTTTTAAATTCCTTTTCT
>CAZXRH010000146.1:0-5379 GCA_964642575.1 uncultured Halanaerobiales bacterium | reverse complement strand
ATCTTCACCTAATAGTCCAAGATCTTTTGCATCTGCAATTGCTTTTTCTAATCTTTCAATTGCAAGTGGATATTCAGCTCTTACATAAACATATCCTTCATCAGCACCAATTGCATAACCTGAAATGATCATACCTTCAATAATTCTATGGGGATCACCTTCTAGGAGACTCCTGTCCATAAAAGCACCAGGGTCACCTTCATCTGCATTACAAATTACATATTTTTTATCGCTTTCATTATCACGTGCGAACTGCCATTTGAGACCGGTTGGAAAACCTCCTCCACCGCGTCCCCGCAGTCCAGAATTTTTTACTTCTTCTATTATCTTATCAGGGCTCATATTTGTCAAAGCCTGACCCGCTGCTTCATATCCATTATTTGCTATGTATTCTTGTATGCTTTCTGGATTAATCTTACCACAGTTAGCAAGTGCAATTCTGTGTTGTTTTTTGTAAAAATCAATATCTTTATAGGAAGGTATACTTTCTTCTGTCATCGGCTCTTTAAAGAGCAGTCTGTCTACAATTCTACCTTTAAGTAGATGCTCATCTACTATTTCAGCTACATCTTCTTCTTTAATCTGACAGTAAAAAACACCTTCTGGATAAACGACCATGATCGGTCCTTTTTCACAAAATCCGTGACAACCTGTTTCTACAATCTTTATTTCATCCAGTAAATCTTTAGCTGACAACTGGTCTTGTAGTTCATGTTTAATTGTCTTAGAACCTGAAGAAACACAGCCGGTTCCAGTACATATTAATACATGTGATCTATATATTGCCTCCTTCAATGTAATTAACCTCCTTTAAAAGTTATTCTTCTAGTCTTGCAATAACGAGTTCGTCTACTACATTACCATTAATAACATGATTAACGATAATTCTTTTTACATCATCTTTAGTTAAATTACCATAAGTAATTCTATCTTTACCAGGTAATTGGACATCCATCAGTGGTTCTTTTTCACACATTCCAATACAACCGGTTTGTGTTACTTCAACATCAAGATCTCTTTTATCAATTTCTTCCATAACAGCTTTCAGAATCTCTCTTGCTCCTGCTGCAATACCACAGGTTCCCATTCCAATAATTATCTTTGTTTTATTGGTTTCTCTACGCATCTTTAAATCTTTTTCAACTTCTTCTCTAAGTTCCCTTAATTCATCTAAGGATTTCAATTAAATTCACCTCCGCGAATTTGGCTAACATTTTCGTCTATGTACTCCTTTAACCAATTTAATATCTTATTATCAGTTATTTTTACATCCCCAAGCTCACTTTTTATTTCTTTTGTATCAAAAACAAATTGTTGATTATCATATGTATGATTATATGTTAAATCAACATTACTCTCCCATAAAAGGATAGAGACTATGGTCTGTGAAATATTCCCCAGTGGTGCCCTATCAATATGGTCATGTTCAAATACTGCCCTAACAAGGGTACCATTTTTGTTAGATTTAATTCTAAAACAACCATCACATCTTTCAGCAGCCGCTTTGAACAGGGATAAACCTAATCCAACCGGTCTAGTTGTACGACTAGTAATAAAGGGATCGGTAATATTTTCTAAAAGTTCTTTTTTGATTCCTTTACCATTATCTTCGATAATAATCTCAAATTTGTTTTGTTTAATCTCTTCATTTATTTCTATGTATAGTTTATCAGCATCTGCGTTTATTGAATTTTCAGCAATATCAAGAATATGTAGGGCTAATTCTTTCATTATTTCTGATAATTAGCTAAAACTTCAGATACTTTGCCTGGACTCATTCTACCATAAGTATCATCATTAACCATAATAACAGGAGCAAGTCCACAGGCTCCAATACAAGCTACTGTTTCTAAGGTGAAGTTTAAATCATCAGTTGTTTCTCCACTACCGATATCTAACTCTTCTTTTAATTGATCTAAAACTTCAGAACCACCTCTTACATGGCACGCTGTACCTGTACATACTCTAATAATATTTTCTCCTCTTGGTTCTAAATGAAACTGTGAATAAAATGTTACAACTCCAAACACCTGACTTAAAGATAAATCCAAATTACAGGCAATTTCTTTTAATACGGTTTCTGGTAAATAGCCGTATTCATCCTGAGCATCCTGTAATATTGGGATTAAATACTTCTCTTCTTTTGCATACTCTTTTAATATCTCATTTAAAGGTGCTAAATATTTATCCATGTTTTTCTGGTCACATCTACAAGGCATTGATTTACCTCCTATCTAAATTTGTTTAATAGTTAAGTTAGCAAAATCACATACACAAACATATTATAAGTGAATCTTTTCACTTTGTCAATGGGTAGATAAAAATTGCTTTATTTTAATAAAAATTCTTTATTTTTATTATGTTTAAAATAAGAAAACACTGCTTCTGTTGTTGGTTTTCCCTTTAAATATACAGCCATCTTTGGAGAGATCTGTTCTAAATAATGACTGTCAGAGTTTTTTAATAATTTAAACTTTTTTAAATAAGAAAATTTCTTTAAATATTCTTCAATTGTTTCATTAAAGTTCATTTCTACAAATGAAATATTAAGATCTTCCGGAATAAAACCCAGGTTCTTGATAATACCAAAACTACGTTCCGCATGAGAAGGAACCGGGATTCCATTATGTTGATGGGTTAAACTAACCAGTTCGTTTATACTATAGTCAGTTGAATTAATTAAAAGTCTATCTTCTTTACCGATAAACTCATCATTTTCATCTACTAAAATCTGGGGGCCAAACTTATCTTCATCATTTTTAATCTTATTTAATCCTTCATAAATAATTTTACCATACTTTTTAAGATCATTTAATTTGTTAAAATAACTTAACAGGTGTATATCTTCCCTACTTTGCACTTCTATTCCTGGAATAACAGTTATGTTCTTAGCTTTGCCAAGCTCGATGGCACTTTTGACATTGCCTGTTACATTATGGTCTGTAATTGATATTATATCAATACCCTGTCGGGCCGCCTCTTTGATAATATTACCAGGAGTCATTAAGATATCACCACAGGGAGATAAAACCGAATGGATATGTAAATCAAGTAGGTATCTTTGCATTTTAAACTCCCATTTTATTAAATATTTGAGCAAGCTCATAGGCTGATAACTCTGATCTTAAGAGGTTAACTTCTTTTTCTTTGGCTCTTTGTAATGATTTTTCATCTACTTCAGAATCTTCAGCTACAATAACTGCTGCAGCATCGGCCAAAAGGGCAACAGCTATGATGTTTTGATGCCCTTGAATAGTTACCCACAGGTCACCTTCTTTAGCTTTGGCCATTACATTACTTAAAAGATCACCAATATAACAGCCCTTCACTTGGGTATCAAGATCAGCCTCATTTAATATCTCTAAATCCAATTTGTTTATAATCTCTTTTAACTGCATTATCAGTTTCACCTCTAAATTAATCTTTTTCTTCCTTTTTCTTATTATCCTCACTATTCATTACAGGAGGAAGTTCATGTGTTAATAAAGAAAGTTGATCGGCTAAATCACCAATTTCTTTTCTTAAAACAAAGATACAATCACTTCGTTTAGCCAGACCGTTTACCACATCTTCTGCAAAGGTTTCACAGTCAGGTGCCCCACAGGCAGCACAGTCCAAGCCTGGCAGGTTTTCAATTTCTTTTTCCAATTCCTCTAATTTACCAATCGCAGTTTCAAAGTCTTCATCAAGCTTTTCAGCTCCAATTTCTTTGATTTTTTCTGCTAATTCAAAGTCATATTCCTCGATATCCTGGTCGATAAATTCTGCATGGTTTCTGATATTTATCCTTATATTATACTTAGCCTGGAAAGGATTATTTACATTAAATATCCCTCCCACACATCCGGTAGGACATGCTACCAGCTCTAAATATTTAATTCCCTTCAGGTTACCTCTTGTTAATTCTTCTAAAACCTTTTTAATATTATGTATACCTGAAACCGAAAGGGTATCAATTATACCTTCTTCATTTAATATATCGTTTTCCCCTCCACTTTGCCCCCAGGAGATTCCTTTATATGGTTGATATTTCTGTGTTAATTCAACATCATCTAAATTATTATCCCCCTTAATTAGTTCTAAAAGATGGGGATATACTTTATCAACCGCAATAGCTCCGTTTAAACTAGATTTTTCTCTGCCCAATGGATTTTTAATAGCAGTTACTTTAGCTGGACAGGGGGTTATAAAATACATGCCATATTCTTTAATCCCGGCTTTCTCTACTTTATTTTTAACATAATCAGCCATTAAATCAACCGGTGAATTAAAGGGTACTATATTGTCTAAAAGTTCAGGATATAATAAGCTGATCAAACGAACTATGACAGGACAGGAAGAAGAAATATAAGTACCTTTATGGTTTTGTAAAAAATTATATGTTTTTTGTGAGATTGCTTCTGCTGCATAGGCTACATCCCATACTTCATCAAAACCCAATTTATAGACAGCTTTTTTTATCCTTTCAGGATCAAAAGAACTGTCAAACTGACCGTAAAAACTGGGCGCAAGTAATACCACATTATAATCGTGTTCTTTTAGTTCTTCTAAATCAGCTGTTTTAGCATACTTGGCATGGTATTCACAGGTCCTTATACATTCCGCACAATCAATACAGAGATCCTCCTTGATTGTAGCCTTGCCCTGGTGAACCCTTATTGCTTTGGTGGGACAGTTTTTTACACAGTTAGTACAGCCCTCACATTTATCTTCTTTTAATAATACAGAATGTTTATTACTCATCTTTACACTCCTGCTCTTATTTGTTTAGCTTAATTACTGCTTTTAACTTAGTATATTCGCCAACTTCACTTTCTACTTCAAGCTCATCTGCAAACCTTTTTACATTGCTTAAGCCCATACCAGCCCCGAATCCCATTTCTCTAATCTCATCAGAAGCTGTGGAATATCCGGGCTTAAAAGCTTGCTCTACATCTGCAATCCCTGGACCTTCATCTTCTGATAAAATGGTAATCGACTCTGTATTAACAAAGGCTTTCAATCGGCCTCCTTGCGAGTGGATAATAAGATTCATTTCAAGCTCATATGTTATGATAGAAGTTCTTCTAATCTCTTGATTATCAACACCAAGCTTTCTAAGTAATTTTTTTAATTTACTGGATACTTCACCACCACTTGCAAAGTCTCTTCTCTCTATCTTATTATCAATTATCTTCTTTTTTTCCAATATTTATAATTCACCTACTCTATTTGAACCATTTTTTCTGGTTCTACTCCGAGTTTGTATAAAATACCACAAGTTTCAAACATAGGTTTTTTTGTCTTATATAAAGAAATATCATTTTCTTGCGCAAGTTTAACCGTATCAGCTACGGGTGACTTACCTCTTACAAAGATTATCACCTGAATGCCTATCAT
>CAZXRH010000145.1:0-5400 GCA_964642575.1 uncultured Halanaerobiales bacterium | reverse complement strand
AAGTACCTGAAGATAGAGTTGCTTATGAATAAGTAGTTAATAAATTAAAAAATTATATAGATGAGTCTCCTAAGGAGCCTTGATTTGAAAGCTATCAAATTAAGGCTGCTTTTTTTATATAAACATATTGTAAACTAATTGTTAAGATATAGGGTATATAAGAGTATTTTAAAGGATAAAGCATTTAAATAAAGCTGATATCCTTCTATCATTATTAATATTTAGTAAAAATATACGTATATAGTAAAGAGATAATAAAAAACATAATAAATATTAAACTAGGAGTGAGAAGATTGTCATTTAAAAATCTGGATATCAGAAAAAAGATTTTTCTATTTATTGGTCTAGCATTTGTCATAACAATGTTAGTTTTTGGGGGAGTAGTATTAATGCAGTTTAATGGACTGCAAAATGCTACCAACCAAAGTTTAAAAAGTTCTTTAATGACCAAAGAAAAACAGAGAATTAAAAATGCAACACATGTCATGGCCCAGAATTTAGAATTTTTAGTGCAAAATAATTCCAACAATACAAGTACAGAAGAATTAAGGGCATTAATTGTAGAAGAGAACACACCGGTTAGATTTGGTGAAGCTGGTTACTTTTTTATTTATGATTATGAAGGAAATACCATATCACTTCCACCAGACAGAGATGTGGAAGGTACTAATAGATGGGATTTAAAAGATGCTCAAGGTACATACTTATTAAGAGAACTTTCCAAAGCAGCCCAAGATGGTGGAGGATTTGTTGAATATTACTATACTAATCCAAATACAGGTGAAGATGAATTAAAATATGGTTATGTTGAACCTATTGAAGGTACAGACTATTTTATAGGTTCAGGAACTTATGCTTCTGTTGTTAACAGCTTTTTAGCTTCTGCACGTGAAAAGGTTAATACAATTAAAGATAGGACCTTCTGGATTTTATCTATAGTATTTGTAATTGCCCTAGTAATTATGGGAGCGATTATTTATCTCATAGCCAGTAATATTTCTAAACCATTAAAACAGTTAAGTGATAAGATGGCTCAAGCTGAAAATGGTGATCTAACTGTTAATATTGATTATGATGAATCTAATAAAGGTGATGAAATCAACCAGATTAAGTCATCTTTTAATAAGATGATAGAAGGATTTAGTAGCATGATTAGCCAAATTGCTGATACTTCTGAGAGGTTAGCGGCCTCTAGTGAAGAACTTTCCGCTTCCAGTGAAGAGATATCTGCTTCTGCTGAACAGGTTGGAAAAGCAATTGAAGATGTAGCATCTGGGGCCGAAGAACAATCTGCTCAAATCATGGAAACACGTGGCAATGTCGATAATTTAACCGATCGGATTGATAATGTCGGACAGAAATCAGATGAAATGGATAGCTCTGCTGATAATGTAATACAAAATATTAAAGAAGGTAATGAATCCATTAATTCTTCTATTGACCAGGTCAAAGAAGTTAAAAACCAATCCAGTGCAGTATCTAGTAAAATTGATGAACTAGGTGAATTATCAGAACAGATTGGTGATATTGTTGAATTAATTAATGGTATTTCAGCGCAAACTAATCTCCTGGCTTTAAATGCAGCTATTGAAGCTGCTAGAGCAGGAGAAGCCGGACGAGGTTTCAGTGTAGTTGCTGATGAAATTAGGGACTTAGCTGAAGAGTCTTCTAATGCAACCGAAAAGATAGCCGTTTTAATTGAAGAAATTCAAGATGGAGTAAAAGAAACAATTGACCAGATGGATAAAGCTGAAAAAGCGGTTGATAACGGTGTGGATACAATTAAGGATACCGAGGATTCCTTTACTGAGATTAATGGCGCTGCACATGGCTTAAGGGATCTTATAAAAGAGATCTCGATTGCAGCAGACAGCATGACAGAAAACAGCCAAAAGGTAGAAGAGGCTGTTAATGAGATTGCAGCTGTCAGTCAGGAAGTATCTAGTAATGCTGAAGAAGTGGCTGCTTCAAGTGAAGAACAAAGTGCTTCCACAGAAGAGATTGTCAGTACTTCAGAAGAACTTGCCGACATGGCCCAGAGCTTATCTCAAAAGGTAGCACAATTTAAACTATAAAAAATAAATAGCTAAAATCAAAATAAAGAAAAAAAGATAAGGCGGGGAATATTCCCGCCTTTTTAATCTATTTATCTTTCTTATTAGAATACCTCATACCAATATATAGTAAAACAAATATTGCTAATAAAGAAATAATAACAACGTACTTATTATACACTACTTCATAATATATTCCACTATTACCTGGTTGAGGTAAAGGAACAGGATCAACGGTAATATCATTTTGAGAAGCTAGTTCTCTGATATTTAATAAATGAATAATAGGCTTGTTGCGGGCTGCATATTCAAAGATAAGTCCTCGGTTTTTATTATCAGGAATTGGTGGTGGATTTAAAACCAGTCCATTAGGAAAAGACAGTGAACTGTTAGTCTGGCCAAAATTAGCAACAGCTCCCCCAATATTAACAAAACAGGCTATTTCAGATTGCCCGCTGGTTTTACTATAAATATCCATCCTCTGTTCAATACTATCTCTTAAGTTTTCATGGTATATGTAGGTGGCATCTGACTTTTGTGCCACTTCTCTAAATACATCTTTTGAATCTTCAGTTAAAAGTCCTTTTGCTTTATCTAAATTACCGCCTAGTGAAACAGCTTTTATTTCATATGGAAAAATATTTTCTTCGTGCAATTCATCTAACATTTCAATAAAAGTAAAGTCAGGTATGTTTGCTCCATAAGTTGAAGCCCCTATCGAATAAATAATTATGGGGTTTAATTCCATGACTTTGCTGGCACTTAAAGTAGCTAAAATTAGGCCCGGAAAGGAACCACTGGCTCCAACTCCAATATAATCTCCTTTTTCAAGTCCAATCCTTTGGTAGTATTTAACCATAACAGCAGCAAAATCTGGATTTAAAGCTGTCCTTTTTGATTCCAGATTTCCCAGAGTTGTTGTCAATGGTGTATACTCTTTACCAATAACCCCGGTTTTATTAGGATCACTATCTTTATTAATAGGAATACCGAGTTCTTTTCTATGTTCTTTAATAGTTTCTATCGAAGTTGTCATTACTCGGGCTGCTCTAATCTGCTGATTATAATAACTAGTTTTTTGTTTAGTCTTGAAGGTTTCAACTAATAATATACTAAAAAGAGCAGCCAGTAATACTATTAATAGAAAAAATATATTTATTTTATGTTTTTTAAAATTGGTATACATAAAGGTTAACCTGCCTTTTTAAATCATTAAAAGTAATATGAGACGCACGATGACTGTAACAACTGCAGCTGAGATAATAGTTTTCAAAATACCCTGTTTGATCATATCATTGGCAATGAGGCCGGGTACAATATAGCCGATAACCCGGACATCGGTTTGAAAAGGAATAAAATCTATAAAATAGGTTGCTAACAACCAGCCTAAAATATAGCCAGACAGGACCGAAGCCATAAATCTGCGGCGGCTGTAGATAACAATAAAGTTCGATAAAACTGAAACTACTAAAAAACTTAATAAAGCTACAATAAAGGTCATCAGAATACGAGCAGGCTGGTCCCAAAAAATTGCAAAATAGCCGGGTACAATAAGTCCACCTGCCAATAATCCTGTTAGTTCAGTAAAGAGAAAGCTTATAAAAATTCCTGTTCCGATCGCCTGTATTAGCATGTAATCTCAACTCCATTTTTAGAAAAAAATTCAATCATTTTATAACCCTGATATTTTGTATTACCAAAACCGAAAAGAATAAGATCATTATTATGCTTGGTAATTAATTCATCTAAAAATTCTTTGGTAGATTTAGACTTTCTTTTAATATCAACTTCGATCTCAAAATTATTTAAAAAGAATTTATTTAAATTAAATAATCTATTATCCATGATAATTAATTTTTTAAAATTAATATCTTGTCTTAAACCGGCTAATTGTTTTAACCGAAAGCTTCTATCACTTCTATTATTAAATACTCCTATGATAGGTATATTTTTGTATTTATCAAATTCATACCATTCCTGCCATTTCTGCCAGGTTTTTAAGGTAGATTCATAATCGTTGGCCGCAAAAGCATTGATTAAAAATATGTTTTTACCATTTTGACTATATTTAAAAAAGCGTAAAGTGCCGGGGTCAGGTTCTGCTTTTTGCATTCCCCGGATTGCTGTTTTATCATCAATATCCAGGAGTCTGGTTACCTGTAATGCACAGGCAATATTTTCTTTATAGACTGGATTATCAAAATCCTCTAAGTAATCATCTTTCACTATATCTGGACTTACAAGATGGGAAACTGTATTTTTAGCATCTGCTTTTTCTTTAAAAAAATGAAAGTGATTTTGCTCAGCTGTGATTAACTGGCCATTTTCTGGAATAGATAAGGCTAATGTATCAGCTATTTCAGCCAGAGACTTACCCATTTTATCAGTATGGTCAAGGCGGACATTTGAGATGACACCTATATCAGATTTAATCATTTTGTTTTCTGTTACCCACTGCATTTCCGGACTAATGGCCATACATTCAATAACAGCTGCATCGACTTTTTCTTTGGATATTTTGGATATCATTCTCATTTGTTCAATCACACGTGGTATTCCCCATCTTTTGATCGGAGTTTCCTGACCTTTAGTATCTATTAGACGAGGTTGAGTACCAGTAGTTTTAGCCATTGTTTTATAGCCGGCTTCTCTTAAGGCTCCTGCAATTAAGCGAGTGATAGATGACTTACCCCTGGTTCCATTAACATGTATTTTTAACTCTATTTTTTTAAGGTTGTTTTGATGGTAATAGTTTTCTAAAACACCAATTATGATAATTATACCAACCATTATTAAAAAAAGATTCAAAAAAAATCACATCCCAAAATTAAAATTAATCTTGATATCATTTGCACAAACAAATTCTATCAATTATTATAGTATTTAGCAAGCTATTAAAAGATAAGTAATTAGAATATTAATTCACTCAATAGGGTTATTCTTGTTAAATATTATTAAAGGAATGGTCTTATCAATCTAGAAGTTAATATAATGGCAATAATAAACTTTTTAGTTATTATACTATCTTAAAGGAGGATTTTTTTAAATGAGTTGGACAGGTAAGATTGTTGGCGGAGGTCTAGGATTTGTCCTGGGCGGTCCGATCGGAGCAGTAATAGGAGCTGTGGTGGGCAATCAATTTGACCATAGTGGTTCAGCCGGTCGTTCTTCTTCTCAGAGAAGATTAAATCAAAAAGAACAAGCCAATATGATATTTTTCACGACTACTTTTTCCATGCTAGCTAAATTTGCTCAGGCTGATGGAGCTGTAACTAAATCAGAGATACAGGTTGTAGATAACTTTGTGAGAAATGAACTGCAATTAGATGAAAGGGCACGTAAACTG
>CAZXRH010000144.1:0-5406 GCA_964642575.1 uncultured Halanaerobiales bacterium | reverse complement strand
ACCTTCATCATCTCTACTTTTTGCTGAAACAGAAAAAGCAGCGGGAGTAGCATCTGTAACTTTGTTAGTACTTATAATACCAGTTGCTTTATTACGAACTTCAGCATAATCTAAAATAGAATCTAATTCTGCGCCAGTTGGTGACATACCTACCATACCATTATCAGTTTTATGACCGGTAGCCATTGCAGTACCAGCAGCAGCTGAATCAGGTACTCCCTGAGTTGAACTGGTCATCATTAAACCAACATTAGGAAGCTGCATTAATTCTAATTCAGCATCTTTACCTTCGGCCATGTATCTTGTCAGGTCAATTTGTCCTTGTCCAAGACCATCACCGATTAAGACGATCATATTTTTAACTTCTGCCTGAACACCAGCTGTTAGTGCAATAGTAAATGTTAAAAATAGCGCTAAAACTAATAATCCTTTTTTACGTTTTAGCATTAATTAATTAATCCCCCCTGAAATAATATTTTGTTTTTCACACTTATTATAATAAATTAAATAGAAGACCAAGATCATCCTTTTGTAAAAATTATCAAAAATAAAGTCTATATTTTCATTAAATTTTTATGAAAGTAATAAAAAAAGCATGTAAATCTAAAATAGATCTACATGCTTGTTAAATTCTTATATATATTTTTATTATTTAGCGAAAATATGATTACCTATTCTTACTGTAACCGTATATCGATCAAAGGCAGCCGGATTTTCTGATTTTTCAGGGTTAAAGAAAAATAGGGCTCCCTGTGAAGGGTCTTCTCCATTGATTGCCCTTCTGGCCGCTTTATAGGCGTTTTGATTAGGTACCTGGTTGATAGCACCATTTTCAACACATTTAAACTGGTTAGGTTGATATAGAACACTTTCAATTGTATTCGGGAATTTAGGACTTTCCATTCTATTCACAATTACTGCCCCAACAGCTATTTGGCCTTCAAATGATTCACCCCTTGCCTCTGCATAAATAGCTCTGGCCAGAAGATCCACATTAATAGAATCAATATTTATATCAATGTTTTGCTCTGAATCAAATTCAGGCTTTTTTATTTCATCCTGAACCAGGTTATCATTGTCTGTACTTTCAAATAGTATATAAAGTACAAAAGCAATGCCTAAACCAGTTAAAAGCTGATTATTATCAAGTTCAGCAGCACCTGCTTTGGGAATAAAAATTGGATTACTAAATATTATAGAGTTTGCCATTAATGCTATTAAGATGATTAATAATATTGAAGTTGACTTTATGAGTAGACTCTTCATCTTTAACTACCTAATAAAAGTGCAAGTATTACTGCTGCACCCAGATATAATGTAGTATTATCGCCCTGGAAAGCACTCTGTTGTTCTTCTTCTTTTTCACTTGTTAGTTGAGTCAACTGTTCATTATTATTATTTACATCTTGTTGTAATTCCTGTAATCTGCTTTGTAGGGTATTTACCTTTGATTCTAAAGCAGAGTTTTTGTCTCTAAGTTCTTGAATATCAGTATTTTGTAATTCAGTCCTGAGTTCAGCGATCATTTGATCTTTTTCAGCTACTTTTTCATTAGTAGTATTTAGATCACTTTCAAGACTATCAACTCTTGATGTTAAGGTATTTACTTTTTCATTTAGGTTTTTAATTGTTACTATCTCATCAATAATTTGACTTACTTCTTCTTGTACTTCAGATATTTTTTCATTAGCTTTACCGATTGCTTCATCCTGAATTACATTTTTCTTTTGAACTTGGTCTAAATTTTTGGAAAAAACATTCTGCTTATTGGCAATATCAACGAGTTCATCTCTAAAATCAAGTGATAACTCCCTTAATTTATCTACATCTTCTTCACTCATATCAGTTTGACCGGAAGCAGCATCATTAAGCATACGGGCAATTATTTCAGCTAATTCATATCTACTTACTTTATTGGTTCCTTTAAAAGTACCATCTTCATAAAGTGATAAATAACCCTTATCTACCAACAATTTAACACTATCATATGCCCAATGACTTTCAGGTACGTCTTTGATTTCTTGGCCTAATGCAGAGTAAGAAAAAAGCATTACAAAGATTAGGGCGACGACTAAGTAATTACGAAATTTTTTCATCTTAAAACTATTCCTCCTTTAAATTTTCATATTTAATATTGATGTTATTATTTTGCTCATCATACGCTTCTATCGCATCTATTATTAAATTGAGCTGGTTATCTGACTTTTTGCTGAACTGAATTGTAGCAATTACACCAGAAGCTGCTGTATCAGGTAGGGTTTGACTTATTTCTACCCTTCCATTCGCTGTTACGGGATCTTCCCACAGAATTATTTTATCATTTTGGACAAACATGTCGCCCGGGAAGATATAGTTTATTCGATAGGCTTCTGGATTGTAAGTTAGATTTAAGCTTAAGTTATTTACATTTAATAAATTTTCGCCTATTAAATTAAAAGTTTGATAGTTTTCACTATACTCTACTTTTTCTAAATAGACATAAGGTTCCAGCTCAGGAATATCTAGATTTTCTCTAACAGTTTTATTATAGTTGTTTAAACCTGTTATATTTATTGAATAAGGCATTTCACCTCTTACATTTAATACTTCTACTGACCAATTAACATCTACACTTTCTCCACTTTGTAGATAGCCGAGATACTTCCTGTTAACTTCTCTTTCCGCTAAAGTTAAACCAGGTGGTAGTGCCAGTTCAGTTTGTGCATCAAATAGAGTTGATCCACCTACATTAGTAAACTTAATATTCATATCAAATGGGTTAGGTTTTATTACACCTTTTTCTTTTCTTAAATCTTCTGCTAGTGTAATCTCAGTTTCGATAGAGGGAGGTCCTACAAAACCAATTTGTCTTTCTACTTCATTGGAATCAGTGTTATCTGCAGAGACCTTAACTCTATAGGTCATATTGCCCGGTACTTCTTCACCGGCAGGACGAACTGACCAGCTTACCTGAGCAGTATCTTTTGAGCTTAAATTACCTATTTCTTTTACAGGAGTATCAGCTGTAAACTCTTCTGGTAAATCAATTTCCACTTTTACATTTTCTGCAGTAATTTCAGATGTGTTTTCCACATATGCTATTACTGGGAAGGACCGGTTGTTTTCATCAAAGGTGAATTCAGCTGGAGAAGTAACTCCTAATGCTAATAAGCCTGGTACAACTTTAATGCCACCTAGACCATAATTTGTAACATAAGTAACTTCTTCATTAGGCTCTAGCAACCTTGGCTCCCACATCATAGCAATTGCACTGTCAATTTCATATTCGCCTTTACGGACAAATTCTTGTCCAGGATTAAAATCAAAATTCCAGTCACCATCGGCTAGACTACCCCAATCAGCAAAGTATACTTTATCCGGGGCAGTAACACCTGGTCCTTTAAATGTACCCTGTGAGGTAACTGTTGGATTAGTTATACTGTCAAAGGCCTGCCAGAAACTAGGCAGTTCTTCTTCTAAATATAGATTATCAGTTGTAACTGCTTTATCGGCTAATCTAAAAGGAGCACCATCATTTTGACCAAGCATTGTATCAAGCATAACTCTTAGCCCAACTTCTTTTTCTTCATTACTATTATTGATCAATCTATATTTGATTTGAGCAGTGTCAAATAATCCAGTTGTACTACTTTTTACAATTGAAAGAATCTGTTCCACTTTGATACCATTGATCAAAGAACTGGTATATATTTGATTGTTTTTAATTACTGGACCTTCAGTAACTTCCCCGTAATTAGCATCGTCTCCAGCTCTTCTTTTGGTTGTTCCCCCGAAAACATAGTTGACATTATTAATTTTTATGGTTGTATAGGATGTCCAGGGTTTAGGCCTTCCATATACCAGAGGTTTATTATCATCAGATGGTTCCATGGGGGCGCCTCCGGTAGTTTCAATGGCAAAGCGGCCCTTTGCATTATCATCTTGGTTAATAAATATTACTATATAATCATTGCCTAATCTCAAATTATTATTATTCCCTACTTCAGTAAAAACATCGGACTGAGCCGATGTTGTTATTGAAATAAATAAAAATGAGACAAGCAATAGAGTTGTTACTATTATTTTCTGTCTTTTTTTCAATGATTAAACCTCCCATACTTATTTAGAGAAAGTTTACCTTACCTATTTCAACATCTACATTGGGATTACCATTATCATCAATATTAAAAACAACTTTTACATTGATTTGATATCTTTGCTTATAACTTTTAAATTTCCAACCGTTTTCAACGGTGAGTTTAGCATTTCTATCCATACTATCAATATTACTGGAATTTGTAATCATAATATTTTCTACTTCACCATTTTGACCTACTTTGACACTTAAGCCCACTTCACCACTTTGTGCTTCACTAACAAGATATTTAGGATAAACTGGTTTAGGTGATAAACCAATTAGTTCTCCTGCAGTTGGTGGAGGTGGAGGTGTCGGTTCAGGTTCAGGCTCTGGTTCAGGTTCGGGCTCTTCTTCTTGTTGTTCTTGTTCCTGATTGGTTTCTTCTTGTTCTTGTACTTCTATTTCAGTGTCACTTTCTTCACTACTAATTACTTCCTGTTCTTGATTTGTTTCAGTTTCTTCCACCTGTTCTTCTTCTTGAGTTTCCTGTGCTATTTCAACATTTTGGTCAGTAGTTTCTTCTTCCGGTTCGGGTTCGGGCTCAGGTTCAGGCTCTGGCTCCGGTTCTGGCTCCGGCTCGGGCTCTGGTTCCGGTTCTGGTTCTGGTTCTTCTTCCGGTTCCTCTTCAGCTTGTTGTTCCGGTTGAGGTTCTTCTTCAGGTTCAACCTGCTGAGGAGATTGAGTTTGAAACTCTACATATTGAACATAACCAAAGTTATCACCAGAGGCTTCCTCATTGCTAAAGCCCTGTAAATATCCAAAAGGGAAGAAATAAAAGACAAGCAGGTGGATTGCTAATGATAAAACCACATACAGGAATAATTTGTTCCTGTCATTATTAAACATAATTTACACCACCTAACTACCTTTCTTTTCAGCTGCTAACGCGAGATTATATATTCCAACCTGTCTTACACTGTCCATTACGGTAACGATTGAACTATATCTTGTTTCACTGTCAGCATTAATAATTACAACTAGATTTTCATTTTCTTGGTATTTTTCTTGTGCTAATTCACTTATTTTTGCCATCGGGAGGTTATCTCCCTGATAGAAAAATTCACCATTTTCATCGATATTAATAATAAAATTTTCTTGTTTTTGTTCGGTAACAGTTACTGCTTTGGGAAGTTTCATTTCCATCCCATAGGGATTTGTTCTAAAAGATGTAAAAAGCATAAAAAACACAAGTAGGAAAAAGATAACATCTATCATGGGAATTATATTAATATTTGTTTTCTTTTTATGTGTAGGTTTGAACATCTCTTTCACTCCTGTCTGTAATTACA
>CAZXRH010000143.1:0-5412 GCA_964642575.1 uncultured Halanaerobiales bacterium | reverse complement strand
AGATCATATTTACACTTCTTAAATTCAACATCTGGATAAAAGAAAGGGTCATATTTGGTCACATCTAGTCCCTTGTTTTCTAAAATATCAGCCAGAACCGGTCCCGGCCCACAGCCGTATTCTAATACCTTATCTATCTCTTCTAAATGTTCTGCTAATAGTTCATTAATAAAGTCTTTGAACATATTTACATAACCTTTATTTTCATGGGTGTTTTCATGACTTTGATATACTTCATATTCCTGCTGTAAACTAGGCTCACTGTCTTTTTCAATAAAGATAAGTTCACAGTTTTGACAGTAATAATAACGATCTTCAATCGATATTTCTTTTTTTACTTTATTTCCACATAACTTACATTTCATAATTTACACCTCTAAATAATCTTTCTTTAAAGTACTAAAATTAAAAACCATATTACTACAATTAGTAAAAGTACCAATTTGACAAGTCCACTTCCAATAAAAGCTAATACAGTTGAAAAAGCAATTTTAAGTGGTTCATTATAATCTTTTTGCTGGCTTTTATAATACTCCGCTAAAAAGATTGCGACAAAGGGACCTAAGATTATGCCCAAGGGACCTAAGATTATTAGTCCTAAGGCCAAACCAATCAGAGCAGCTATAACCGATAAATTGCTGCCTCCTGATCTTTTAACCGCAATTGCATTGGCTAAAAAGTCAGATAGAACAGTAATTAAAGTTATAATAATCAGCACAACCCAAAATATATCGGGTAAATTTATATTAAACGGACCAAACTGATAGATCAAGACACCTACCCAGATTGGAATTATATCAGGTATCATAGGAATGAAAACACCAATTATACCCAACAGAAAAAATATAATTATTAAAATCCAATATAAAGTTAACAAGACAATTCCCCTTTCAGTCTGATTTATATTTATTATATTCTATCATTAAATACAGTCAGTTTAAAATAATAACAGCAATATTTATTGGACATTATAAAAAAATCCCATTAAATCTTTATCTTGATTTAATGGGACATGTTCATATCACTAACAGTCTAACTTATCAATATATTTTTATATTTATGCTGCAATCTTATTAAAGCGATTAACTAATTTATTGTAAAGAATAAATCTGTTTATAAAATATAATCCTAAGAATATAATGCTTAATACAATTAATACTAAACTGTAATTAGTCATCCATGCCCCAGCCATTTTATAAATACCAAACAGGATTAGACCTAATACTAATCTAATTGCTAAGGCCATAGTCACATTCATATTATTTTTGACTGCTGCTGTCGGATGAGACCAATTAAGTAAAGGTCGATAGACATTGATGGTAAAGTCGATTACCGCTAAAAACAGATTAGTAGAAACAGCAAAAATGGCTCCTATTAATACCATTTGTAAGGTGACCGGTAACAATATATAGCCAATAATACCTAATAATATTGTACCAGTTAAGTTAATTACAAGAGTAGTCAATATTCTATATTGCATATTCATCTTGCTGCTAATTGGCAATACTTTAGTCTGCCAGAAAGCTTGTCCTTCTCTTGTAATTGCAGTAGATGATATATTAGAAACAATAGCAGGAAATATAATAATACCACTGTATATTAATCCAATAAATGGTCTAATCTGTTCTGACTTTAATAAATCAAGCGAAAACTGTCCGCTAAATGTCATTACAACATATATGATTAATGGTACTACCATACTTAATAGGGCATTTAATAAAAATGTTGGTTCTTTTACAATAATCATAATGTGTCTTTTAAATAACTGCATACCTCTATTTTTCTTTTCATAGTAAATATCGCCCCGACTTCTTTCACCTTCAACAAAAGTTAATAAGGCTTTTTTAAAGAAATATTTGGCGGTAAAATATAGAATTAAAACAAAAAGGAGATTAATCCCAATAAAATATATAGTATTTGTTAAGGAACCCAACACCATTTTGGTGAGCCAAATACTGGGGGGAAATCTGACACCAATAAAATTGATTAAACTTTCATTATTTAAATATGCATTTGTAATTATTTCCGGATCAGCTGCCTGTTGTGTTATTCCCATCTGTATTATTATAATGACAGCGATCATTACCAAATTACCAACCATTGTTAAGATGTTTTTATATTTGCTCTTTCTGATCAATTTATTAAACAATAACACCAAAAAAGAGGAAATTAAAAGTGGTAACAATGGTGCTAAAAGAAATGCAATAGGGCCAAAAAATATAATACTTAGACTAAAACCTGACCTAACTGCATAGATTACTATACTAGGTAACACAAAAGCAGCACTTATTGCCAGTAAGTAAACATAAACTGTACTCAGTTTGCCAAATACTATCTTTTCTTCTTCTATTGGTAAAGCAGATAAAAACTGTATATCTTTTGAAAAAAAGAAAACTGATATAATAATCGGAATCCCAAGAAAAAACATTATGATAGAAGAGTTAACATACATAGTTGTTATGACTAATTCTGGTTGGTTAAGTTGAGCAAAAGCTTGATAAGTAACCCAACTAAAATATACAGCTGGAGCTAAAATAGCCCCTAACAAGAAAAGCTGTAAAATAGAAGCCAACTTTTTATTTTTAATATTTAAACTTCCCTGTACATTATAAAATAGATCTTTGATTTGAATTAAGACTAAACTTTTAAATTTCTTCATTTTCAGTCAACTCCAAGAATAATTCTTCTAAAGTAGTATCAGGATTTTCTTTTAAGTTTTTCAGCTCATCACAGGCTATTATTTTTCCTTTATTGATGATAGCAATTCTATCACATAAGTTCTCAACTACTTCCAATACATGAGAGGAAAAGAAAACAGTTCCTCCATTCTGACAATGTTCTCTCATAATATTTTTCAAATTACGAGCAGAACGGGGATCTAAGCCACCTAATGGTTCATCTAAAATTAGTATTCTCGGTTCAGGTAATAAAGCACCTGTTACCAATAACTTTTGCTTCATCCCATGTGAATATGATTTGATTGATTGAGTTAAGTCATTATATATCTCAAATGCTTTTGTATACTTTTCAATTTTTTCTTTACGAACTTCAGTTGATACTTCATACATGTCAGCTATAAAATTAAGATATTCAATACCACTAATAGAATCAAATATATCAGGATGATCTGGTACTAATGTAAAACTACTTTTAGCTTTTATGGGTTCTTTTTCTATATCAAAACCGTTGATAGAAATTTCCCCTTCTGTAATATCTAAAATTCCAGCTATCATTCTAATTGTAGTCGTTTTTCCAGCTCCATTGGGTCCTAAAAATCCAAATATTTCACCTTGCTTTATAGAAAGGTTAATATTATCTACAGCCTTTTTATTATTATTTTCATACACCTTGGTTAAATTTGTTAACTTAAGCATAATTGCTCCCTCTTTTCTTATGTTATTTAATATATGATTTAATATCATTTTCTACCGTTTTAGCAATAGAACGTGATGTACTTCTTATGAGAATAACCCTTTTATTTTTCGTCCAACTGATATTGGTTATCCCCTGGCTGGTTTGAATCCAGTACTTACCATAAAATGGAATATTAATTTCCATAGTATTTATCCTAAAATTACCTTTGTTAAGTTCTTGATATTGTTTTATACTACTGCGCGCTGTGAAAGGATCCTTATACCGAAAATATGATACAATCACCTCTTCCCCTTTTACCTCAAGTTCATTAATCTTCTTACTCATAAGGCTATCTCTATTAAAGGAGTTAATTTCCTTGATATTATCATCGAGTCCATATCTAACATTGTTGTATGTATTTATATAGTTACTAAATTCATCAGCTGTCTCAAAAACCGGTAAATCAATGTAGATTGCTGCCCCGACAAGAACCAAAATAATAAATAGTGCAAAACCAACTAAGATCTTTCCAATAAGTTTCATTATTAATTCCTCCTGAATTTTAAATAAAATTTATTTCGGCGGTAAAACCGCTGTTAAAAGCCAAACAAATGATAGACTATAAAATATTATCCTTTGATAGAATAAAAGATGCATTCTTTTTAATATATATCCCAAAATTATGATCGGTAGTAAAATAATTAATACTTTGAAAAATATAATCGAACCTCCATAAGAAAATGGTGGTAGATAAACTAAAAATGAAAATATTATAATGGTTAAAGCAAGGGAACTTATTATAAATAATAAATCTCCCCAATATCTTACTTTTCCTTTATTTCTAAATAAGTAGCTAAATATTAGTCCTATACTCATTACAATAAGAGTTATTATTAGGTATTTAAGCCACTTATAATTAAATGGTCCAAAATAAAATAGGTATTTAGAAATAGTAGTGGACCAAACAAGATAAAACAAGCAAAAGTAGAGAACTGCAGTCATTATATTAATAAATATATTTTTAGAATATCTTTTGTATAAATACTTTTGTATTAAATAAACAGCTCCTATAAAAAATATTAGGGCTGATAATAGTTTTATACTTAAATACTTTATACTGATCTTTTCTAAGGTAAAGTCTGGTTCATATTGATTACCAACAGTTCCAGCTGACCATTTAACTGCTTCTCTGATTAATTGATTATCCCATGATTCCAAAAGATGGTTTGAACCTTCGGATATATATATCGTAATATTATCTGAATTATCATTTTGATAATTTTGTCCAGTTAATACTCCTGCTACTTCATATATTTTTTCAGGTGGTACCAAATCATCCCGTTCTCCTGTTCCTAAAAATATCTCTGTTTTTAACTTTCCTTTATCTTTAGGGGGAAATCGACCTGCGATAGCTACAATTCCCTTAATATCTTCTGGAATTTTATGTGCTACCCAGTAAGCTAAGTTAGCACTTGCAGAGTGTCCACCAATCAGCATTTTATTTTGATCTACATAATCTAAAGTTTTCAAATGATTAAAAGCATTGATTATATCATCCCTAGCATCTATCCAAGGTTTTTCTTCTTTCCGGCCATAAGATGAACTTCTTAAAAGAACTACAAAACCCTGACTGACAAATCCTTCTGCCCAATTCTTATAAAGAGCCCGGTCAGCCCCAGCCCCGGCTCCAAATATTATAGCGGGCCAAGGACCTTGACCATTTGGTTTATAAATACTAACCTGGTCTACAATATCTTCTGGATATTCTAGCTTAACCTCTTTAACCCTGTAGTCTCTGACCTCAGTATCATTTAATTGAGCAGGTAAGAGCCAGCCTAAAAGTCCTATGATTATTATCATGAATGAAATTATTTTATAATTCATCGAAAATGTAACAAGGAAACTCCATCTAAATCTTGTCTTTGATTTAGGTAGAGAAGAATTGCTACAATCTTCACCTCTCTTTCCATTTTTTTCTATATTTTCTTGATAATACTAATTAGATAAGATATAATTAATATTGAGTTGACATACATATCAAAAGTACACAATCTACTT
>CAZXRH010000142.1:0-5416 GCA_964642575.1 uncultured Halanaerobiales bacterium | reverse complement strand
AGAGTATCAATTACCGTCTTTAATAGCAGTTGATGTTTGGAAAACCACACCCTTTATGGCTTTATTAATTTTAGCAGGGCTGCAGTTAATACCAAATGAACTTTATGAGGCAGCAGAAGTGGATGGAGCTAATAAAGTGAGACAATTTTTCACTATAACATTACCTTTATTAAAACCTTCCCTGGCAGTAGCTTTAATTTTTAGAACCCTAGATGCATTAAGAGTATTCGATGTATTCCAGGTCATGCTGGCTCAGAAAAGATATTCAATGGCCAGTTATAATTATTTTCAACTAATTAGTGCACGTAATATGGGAATGGCTTCTGCAATTGGAGTTATCATCTTTATTCTAATTTTTGCTTTTGCTATTCTTTATATAAAAATGTTAGGAGTTGAGACCTCATGAATAAGTTCAGAGAGAATCCAATTCGAAGGTCTTTGTTTTATTTAGCAATTTTAATTATTGTTGTATATTTATTGTTCCCATTTTATTGGGCTTTAAATTCTTCTTTAAAATCTGAAAGTCAATTATCAATGACACCTGCTACTTTTATCCCGAGAGATCCTGTTAGCAATGAAATAGATTTTTATTTAAGAAATTATAGAGGTGTATTTGCAAGTGATAAATTTGTTAGGGGTTTATTTAACAGTATGATTGTAGCAACAAGCACCACAATATTGGCACTAACTGCAGGTTCTTTTGCAGCTTTTGCCCTGGGTAAATTAAGATTTAAAGGCAAAGCCCCATCACTTTATATCATTTTAGCAATGACAATGTTTCCTCAGGTAACAGTGTTATCAGGATTATATGCTATTATTAACGCCTTAAACCTGGGAGCAATTTTTAGTATGATATTAACGTATATGTTATTTACTTTGCCTTTTACTACCTGGGTTTTAACGGCGTTTTTTAGAGAATTACCTATTGAAATAATGCAATCAGCTCAGGTTGATGGAGCCACACCTTTTCAGACTTTTCGCATGATATTATTACCATTGACCGCCCCTGCCTTAGTTACAACTGGTTTATTATCTTTTATTGCAGCCTGGAATGAATACTTATTTGCATTAACATTTACAACAATAGATCCTTCTGCCAGAACAGTACCGGTTGCAATCCAGTATTTCTCAGGTCAGTTTGCTAGACAAGAACCTTTTGGTGAAATAATGGCTGCTGCAGTAGTAGTTACAATTCCTATTGTTGTATTGGTTTTAATTTTCCAACGTAGAATAGTAGCCGGATTAACAGCAGGAGCTGTAAAAGGATAAAAAAATATCCATTCAATCAAGGAGGACAGTTAAAAATGAATCAATTAACAGATAAGATAATTAGTAAAAATAGTTGGACTATTGAAGAAACCAAATTTGAAAGTGATCAAATAATCAATACAGGCAGCATTTTCCTTATTGGGAATGGCTATTTAGGTTATCGAGGAACTTTAGTGGAATGGAATGCAGATAATTATGTAGGCTGTTTTGTGACAGATACCTATGATAAAGCAGATGATAAATGGAAGGAGTTAAGTAACGCCCCCAATCCTTTATATACAGAAGTTTCTATTGGGGGAGAAACTCTTTCTATTTTTAGTAAGGATAAAAAAGACCATGATATTAAATTAGACTTAAGTAATGGATTATATCAAAGACAAACCCGTTGGCAAACTAAAGACAATATTAATATAGATATTGAAACTGAAAGGTTTGCCAGCCTTGATAATATTCACCTTGTGCCTATGAAGTACTCTATTACGGTTGATCAAAAAACAAAAGTTAAAATAAAAACGGGTATTGATGGTAAAGTATGGGACCTCAATGGAAAACATTTAACAGATTACAATATAGATAATGATGAAGATTTAATTTACATTCAGAGTTTTACCCAGGAGATGGGTATTGAACTGGATGTAGTAGAAAGTTTACAATTTGTAAATGATGTTAATTATCAGGAAAGCATTATAAAAGATGATCAATCCATATATAGGATTATTGAGTTTAATCTTCCGAAAGATAAAACTATAACTTTTTATAAAGTATCTGCTATTTATACCAGTAATGATATCAATAATCCTATGATTAAAGCCCAACAGGACTGTAAAGAAGGACTAAATAAAGGTTATGAAAAATTAAAAAGGGCTAATAATCAAAAATGGAGTCATCTTTGGGATAAAGTGGACATACAAATTAAAGGAGATCAGGTAAATCAAACAGTTTTAAGGTTTAACTTATACCATAATATTATTGCAACTCCAATGCATTCTGATCAGCTGCCGATTGGTGCTCGTGGTTTATCTTGTCAGGCTTACCAGGGAGCAGCCTTTTGGGATCAAGAAATATTCAATCTGCCGATGTTTTTATTTACCAAACCAGAGATAGCCAAAAAGTTATTAATCTATCGTTATAAAACTTTGAACGGTGCGCGTGAAAAAGCGAAAAATTTAGGATATAAAGGAGCTTTTTATGCTTGGATCAGTGGCAAAACAGGCAAGGAACTTTGTCCATCCTATTTCTTTGAAGATGTAATTACTGGACGTAAGATTCATAACCATTTTAATGACTGGCAGATTCATGTTTCACCTGATATTGCTTATATGGTTTGGTATTATTATAAAGTTACCAGTGATTTTGAATTTATAAAAAGCTATGGAGCTGAAATTGTTTTTGAAGTGGCCCGCTTTTTATATTCTCATAGTTATTATAAAAGAGATAAAAACAGATTTGAATTTATTAGATTATTAGGTCCAGATGAATACCATGAAAATGTTGATAATAATGCCTATACAAATTATTTAAGTAAAAAAGTTTTACAAATTGCTCTCGATTTCTATTATAAATTAGAAAAGGAAACCCCAGAAGTATTAAACAAACTCAAACAAGAAATTCAGCTTGATGAGAAAGAAGTTATGGATTGGGAAATTATGATGGAAAGAGTCTATTTGCCTGAAGTTGACCCAAAAACAAAACTAATAGAACAGTTTGATGGGTATTTCGATTTAGAAGATGTTCGGCCTGAAGATTTAGAAGAGAGATTAATTGATGACCAGGAATACTGGGGATGGCCAAATGGGGTAGCTGTTGAAACTCAAGTTACAAAACAAGCTGATGTGATACAGCTTTTTAATATTACTAACCAGTTTAATAAAGATGTAATGGAAGCTAACTTTAAATATTACGAACCACGTACTCAGCATGGGTCATCATTAAGTCCTTCTGCCTACTCAATAATAGCTTCTAAAGTGGGATTGAAAGAAGAAGCCTTTGCATTATTTGAAAAATCATTATTTATTGATATTGGCAATACCAATAAGGCAATTAGTGGTGGAACCTTTATTGGAGGTATTCATACCGCTGCCTGTGGCGCTGTTTGGCAAATAGTTGTCAAGGGATTTGCGGGCATGGAAGTTACAGAACATGGTATATTATTTGAACCACATCTACCAAAAAAATGGGATAGTTTTTCATTTGATATTATATACAAAAATCAGGAGATGAAAGTAAAAATTGACAAGGAAAATATATATCTTAATTCAGTTAACACAAATCAAGAGATAGTTGATTTTACAATCAATGATAAAACCTATAAAATAAATTCTAAAGAAGAGATAGAAATAAGATATTAAAGTTTTGAAAGGCAGGGAATTTTATGGTTGAAAAGAGATGGTGGAAAGAGGCTATTGTTTATCAAATTTATCCAAGAAGTTTTAATGATAGTAACAATGATGGGATAGGAGATATACAAGGTATAATAGAAAAGTTAGATTACTTAAAAAAGTTAGGTATTGATGTAATCTGGTTATGTCCCATCTATGAATCTCCAAATGCAGATAATGGATATGATATTAGTGATTATAGGGCTGTCATGGATGAATTTGGGGACTTAGAAGACTTAATGGAGTTAATCAATGAAATCCATAAAAGAGATATGAAAGTAATTATGGATTTAGTTGTTAATCATACTTCAGATGAACATGAATGGTTTATTAAATCCAAATCTTCAAATGATAATCCCTATCGTGATTATTATATCTGGAAAAAAGGCAAAGACAACAATCCCCCCACGAATTGGGGATCTTTTTTTGGTGGTTCTACTTGGACCTATGATGAAAATACAAAAGAATACTACTTGCATTTATTTACAGAAAAGCAACCTGATTTAAATTGGGAGAATAAAGAGGTTAGAAATAGCATTTATGAAATGATGCGCTGGTGGTTGGATAAAGGAATTGATGGCTTTAGAATGGATGTTATCAATATGATTTCTAAAGATCAGTCCTTCCCTGATGGAAATAAAGATCCGAACGACGATTATGGGGATGGAACTCCTCATTTTCTCAATGGCCCACGTCTTTATGAATACATTAAAGAGATTGGAGAAGAAGTTCTTTTCGATTATGATATTATGACGGTAGGAGAAACCTTTAACTTTGGAGTTGAAAATGCTAAAAAATTTGCAAAAGCCGATGGGAAAGATCTATTAAATATGGTCTTTCACTTTGAATTGATGTCTGTAGATCGTAAGGATAATAACAAGTGGATACATGAAGATATTGACCTTAAAGAAGTTAAAAAAATATATAAAAAGTGGAATAAAGAACTTGAAGAACAAGGCTGGAACGCAATTTATTTAGGCAACCATGACCAACCTCGGATAGTTTCTCGTTTTGGTGATGATGAAAACTATAGAGAAGAATCAGCTAAGATGTTAGCTACTATGATGATGACAATGCCTGGGACCCCCTATATTTTTCAAGGGGAAGAAATTGGGATGACTAATGTAGCCTTTGATGATATAGGCATGTATAGAGATGTTGAGACCATTAACTATATGCGAATTCAAAGCAGAAAAGGGAGAAGTAAAGATCAAATCATGGAAGAGATACACCGAGTAAGTAGAGATAATTCCAGGACTCCTATGCAGTGGGATGATAGTCTTAATGCTGGTTTTACAGATAGTACCCCCTGGATTAACCTTAATCCTAACTATAAAGAGATAAACGTAAAAAAAGCCCTCAAAGATGAGGACTCTATTTTGCATCATTATCAAGATTTAATTAAACTACGTAAAGAAAACCCTGGTTTGGTATATGGTAGATATTTAACCCTTAAGGAAGAGGATGAAAAGATATTTGCCTACCAAAGGCGTTTTGAAAACCAGGAATTTCTTGTTATTTTAAACTTCTTTGGAGATAAAGAACACCTAGAACTTCCGAAGAAAATTAATTTAGATGATTATGAATTATTAATCTCTAATTATAAGAAAAATAATATATCGGGTAATAAATTAACATTAAAACCTTATGAAAGTTTGCTGTTCAAATTAAGCTAAACTAAGAAAGATCTTCGGCTGATTTAGCAATTTCTTGAGTAGAAGCACTCTGCTCTTCACTTGTAGCAGCTACTTCTTCTGCATTACTAGAAG
>CAZXRH010000141.1:0-5474 GCA_964642575.1 uncultured Halanaerobiales bacterium | reverse complement strand
TTTGAAGATTAATAAAAACAAATTGGTTATGCAGGCTGTCCAGGGAGGAATTTCACATCCGATGGCTGCCCGTACACCATACCGAATGGATAGAGAAGGAAAAGGACAGATTATACCAGGTACTGGGGGTATTTCATATAATGTCCGGATTGGTGACCCTGCTTTTGGCTGGGCAGGTGACCACATAGAACCGGGAGTCAGTATGAAAATAAGTGATAAAAGTAAATCAAGTGATAACTATGGTTTAGGATTATTAGCCTGTATTGGTAACAAAGCTAAACTAATCAGTGGTGATGCTGAAGGGACCTATGGTTATGTAACTGGTACCCATGGTGGAATTGACCATGTAATAGTTGACTTTGAACCAGAAGTTTTAGAAAAGCTAAAAATCGGGGATGAAATATTAATTAAAGCCTTTGGCCAAGGATTACAGTTAGAGGATTATCCTGATATTAGTGTATTCAATTTAGATCCTAATTTACTTGATAAGATGAATATTACTCAACACGATGATCACATTGAAGTAGGAGTTACTACCGAAATTCCAGCTCATTTAATGGGCTCTGGTATCGGTGCATCCAGTGTAGCATTAGGTGATTATGATATTACAACTGGAGATGAAGAGGCAATTAAAGAAGCCAATATCGATCAGTTAAAGTTAGGTGATTTTGTTTATTTAAAAGACTGTGATAATACTTATGGCCGCGAATTCAAAAAAGGGGCCGGTAGTATTGGAGTTGTAGTGCACAGTGATTGTATCAAGATGGGTCACGGACCCGGGGTAACAACAGTTTTAACAGCTCGTAGTGATATAATTAGACCTAAAATTGATAAAAATGCCAATTTAATTAACTACCTATATGATTAAAAAATGTAAAAACCATAGAATTTTGACAATATTACTCATCAATGCTATAATCAATTCTAACAGTAATAATTATTGATAGACTTTTAATAACTTAAAGGGGGAAAAAAGATGGTAAAAAATGATATGACTGCACAAAATTTAAGATCAGCTTATGGTGGAGAAAGCCAGGCTTATCAAAGATACATGGTTTGGGGAGACAAAGCAATAGAAGATGGATTCCCAAATGTTGGTCTTCTTTTCAAAGCAATTGCTCATGCTGAACAGGTACATGCCAGTAATCACTTTGAAGCTCTAGATAACTGTATGGGAGACTTTTTAGTTGCTTCAGGTGCTGTATTTGGTTTAGGTCCTACAGCTGAAAACTTAGAAGGCGCTAAAGCAGGCGAAGACTTTGAAATAGACCAAATGTATCCTACATATAATTTGGTTGCCAAAGAACAACAGGAAAATGAAGCAGTTCGTTCCTTCCATTATGCTCTAGAAGCTGAAAAGATTCACTCTCGTTTATTCGGAGAAGCACGCGAAAAAGTGCTTGACGGTCAAGATATTGAACTCGAATCTGTCAGTATTTGTGAAGTATGTGGACATACAGTTGTAGATGGTACTCCTGAGGAATGCCCAATCTGTAATGCTCCTAAAGAAGAATTTGAAGTGTTTGAAAAATAATTAGTTATAACATATAATAGTAATACAACTAAAAATAAGGAGGAGTTTTTAATGTCCAAATATGATGCTCAAACCTTGAGTGACCCTAATGACAAGACCGTATTAGAGAAGAAACATGTTCCTTTCATTACAGCTCCAGATAGTGTTGAAAAGGGAGAGGTTTTTGAAGTAACTGTAAAAATGGGTAAAGAAATTGACCACCCCATGGAAGAAGGACATTTCATTGAGTACTTCGATGTATATGCTGGCGACATGAAAGTTGCCAATGTGACATTTACTCCTGAATGTGAAGCAGAAGCTACCCTCAAACTTAAATTAGATGAATCTGTAACTTTAACCGTAGAAGAATACTGTAACTTACACGGTTATTGGAAAAATGAAAAAGAAATTGAAGTTAAATAAAATAACATAAATTTTAAATTATATCCCCTCTTCGGAACGTACGAAGGAGGGGATATTTTTATATGGATGGTGATTTTATGGAAAAAGTATCTGATCATTTAAAAAAGGACTTAAAGATAATATTTATTGGTTTTAATCCCGGGGTTACTTCTTCTGAAACCGGTCATCATTATGCACATCCCACCAACCGTTTTTATAAATTACTTTATGAGTCAGGACTAACACCCCGCCTTTATAAACCCGAAGAAGACCATAAACTACTTGAATTAGGTTATGGGTTAACCAATATTGTCCAGAGGCCTACCCAATCAGCAGAAAAAATTAAAAGCTCGGAATACAAAAAGGGCAGGGAAATTCTATTAGAGAAATTAAAAAAATACCAACCAGAAGTGGCCTGTTTTACCGGTATTGGAGTATATAAAGAGTTTGCTCAAAAGACAAATATAAAGAGGGGCCTACAACCTGTAGAGCATGTTCAAGGTGTAAAAGAGTTTGTAATCTCTTCTCCCAGTGGATTGAATAGAACCCCATATGAAAAACAGCTTTCCATGTATAAAGATTTAAAAGAACTCATTGAGTAGCAAGTATCACTTGAAAAACACAGATTAAGTGGTATACTTTAATTAAATATGGATTAAATAAAAAAGGAGGCCTCTCTATGGTTGATAGATATACTGACCCTGATTGGCAAGCAGAGATGAGAGTAAAAGTAGATGTAAATAATATGTTCAAAGAATATATCGGTGCAGAACACGGTATAAAAGCTGAACATGTAGACAGTATGGAAGAACAGGTAGTAAAAGCCCATCAAAGTATTGAAAAACAGTATGAGGAAGGTAAATTGGGCTTTATGGACTTACCTGATAAGCAAAAAGAAGTAGTAGAAGAAATTGAACAATATGCTCAAGCTAATAAAGATCAATTTGATAACTTCGTTATTTTAGGAATCGGTGGATCCGCTTTAGGAAGTATTGCCCTTCAGACTGCTTTAAAAAGTCCCTATCATAATCTGGATCAAAATGAAAAGCCTAATATATATGTACCTGATAATGTAGACCCCGAAAGATTTAAACACCTTTTAGATAATTTAGATTTAGAAAAAACAGTTTTCAATGTAATTTCTAAATCAGGTAGTACAGCTGAAACAATGAGCCTCTTTTTAATAGCTCGTAAAGCAGTTGAAGAAGAGGTGGGTCAAGATAATTTAAGTAAACATTTCATTGCAACAACAAGTGAAGATTCTGGTTACTTAAGAGTAATAGCTAAAAGAGAAGGCTTTAAAATGTTTTATATACCCGATAATGTGGGAGGAAGATTTTCAGTACTCACTCCGGTCGGTTTAGTCTATGCAGCCTTTGCTGGAATTGATATTAAAGAACTTTTAGCCGGAGCCGCCTATATGAAAAGGGTTTGTTCAACTCCTGACCTGTGGGAAAATCCCGCTTATCTGCACGGAGTATTACAATACTTAGCCTATCAGCAGGGTAAGGTCATGTCTGTTATGATGCCTTATGCTCATTCTTTAAAAGATGTAGCTGATTGGTATCGACAGCTTTGGGCAGAATCACTGGGCAAAGAATCAGACCGTGAGGGAGAAAAGATCAATGTTGGACCAACTCCTATCAAAGCTCTGGGAGCAACTGATCAGCATTCACAAGCACAGCTTTACATGGAAGGTCCTTATGATAAAGTTGTTAATTTTATTGAGGTGGAAGAATTTCATACTGACCTTACAATACCGGAAGCCTATCAGGATATAGAAGGAGTTTCCTATTTAAAAGATAAGAGTTTAGCTGATTTATTAAATACTGAAAAGAAAGCGACTGAACTAGCTTTAACCAGAAGACAGCGTTTAAACAATACAGTTATTGTACCAAAGGTTAATGAATTTACAATGGGACAGCTTTTTTATCTCTTTGAGTTAGAAACTGCACTGGTTGGTGAACTTCTAAATATCAATGCTTATAATCAACCTGGGGTAGAATTAGGCAAACATTATACCTATGGAGTCTTTGGACGTAAGGGTTATGAAGATATGAGAGAAGAATATCATGATAGACCTAAAAAGAAAGATAAATATATCGTCTAAAAGGAGTAAGAGATTACTTTATGGATAATCAATACATTGAATATGAAAAAGATAATAAAAAACTTGCCGCAGAGCCCATATTTGTAAGTAAAAAGCCGCGTTCTAGGGTTATGCTTTCCACAGTAAAGGAAGTTAAACCGGAGATTGATAAACACTCCTTTACTAATGAAAACATTATTGACTTTACTTCGGTTGAAAAAATAGAGCGCACTTACTATTTAATAAGCCGGGAAGAAAAATATTATCCTTCCTTGCTTGAGAGAATCAAAGAAGGGGATATCAAACTAAAAGAAGCGGTAAAATGGACCAAACAGATGTTAGAAATATGGGACTCAGTTCAGGCTGAAAACAAATTTGCTCATGAACTTAAGGTTAATTACTTTCGTCTCGATACCGAGGATAAGATTAAACTTGTTAATCCATTTATTAATAAAAAGATTGAACAGTATAAATATCAGGATTTAGATAAAGAGTTTGATGAAATTTACCGTCCCCCGGAAATTATTAATAGAAATGAATGGGATGAAAAGGCAAGGCTTTATAACTTTGGAGTATTACTATACCGACTGGCAACCGGTAAGTTTCCCTTTGAAGGAACCGAAAAAAAGGATATGTATGATAAAAAGATGACCGGTTCTTTGATTGCGCCTAAATATGTAAATCCTGAGATATCCGGAGAGTTAAGTGATTTGATTGTAGATATGTTAGCCCAAAAACCAAAAAACAGACCGGAGTCTCTTAAAGTAGTAATAGATAAATTAGATCATTTGCTAAAGGATGGTTCCTTTCAAGCTTCTCAGTCCGAACGAGAGCAGAACTTAAATAAAAGTGGTAGCCAATATACCAAAAAGCGCTTAAAAGAAAAGGTGGTCTTTTATTTCAGACATCACTGGGGTAAGACCCTTTTCTTTGGGATCTTAATTGGTCTATTGTTCAGTGTAGGTATGTTTACCGGTAATCCCCCGGTTATTACCTCACAAACCACACCTGATCAAGTCGTAGAGTTTTTCTACAGTTCGATTGATGAAAAAGACCCGATTGTAATTGATCAGACCACTACAGTTGATTTAAATAATTTAGATACTATGATTTCTGAAGGTCATGTTATGGAAACGATGCGTACGGCTTATGGAAACCTACCGGCTGACGAAAAAGAGAATACTAATAAGGTCTTTGGAGTGAAAGATTTAAAGATTAATAAAACCCAAAATGATGATTATTATATTTATCAAATAGATTATATCTTCTATTATCCCCGTGATGAAGAGATGCGGGAAAAGGATATGCAGGATACTTTAACCGTAAAAAAAGTTGAAGACAAGTGGCAGATTACAGAAATTGAAGGTAGTATTGTTTCTTTAATTGAAGGACGATTTGAAGGTTAGGTGATAACTGTCAACTTCTCCCACCTAATCAAAAATAAGATTAAAAAGGAGCTTGTTAAATTAA
>CAZXRH010000140.1:0-5482 GCA_964642575.1 uncultured Halanaerobiales bacterium | reverse complement strand
CACCTAAATCAAAGACAAGATTTAGATGGAGTTTCCTTGCTACATTTTCGATGAATTAATAGAAGAAGGATATAAAAACTTTTATAAATATTTCGGTCCTTTTTATTTTTCATTTGCCTTAAAGGACTCGTACTTTATATTTTTAGATACAACAGGCCATAGTACTGAAAGCTGGCAGCAAGAATGGCTGCAAAAAGAACTTGAGGCTTCCTTAGAATATGAAAATACTTTTGTAGTAATGAACAAACCTCCTTTACAGATTAATGCAGAATATCTTTTAGAAGAGAAAACAAAATATATTGATAATGCTTTAAAAAGGAAGTATTATCAAAATATTTTTGCTGAATATAATGTTAATACAGTTTTTAGTTCTAACTTACAGCTTTATCATCGGGAAAACATCCAGGGAGTAGATTATATTATAAGTGGAGGAGCAGGAGGAGAACTTATAGTAGAAAGTCCAGATAGTTTTTATCATTATGTGACGGTTTCAGTCAGTCCAGATGGTATAAATTATAATCTACATAAACTAGAGGGTAGCCCTAATATATTCATAAAAGCTTTAGTAAATGTTTGGATTGCGATTCAGTCTTTTCTCTTTACTAATTATTTAACTTTAATAATTATTGCTCTGATTATTACAATGGCTGGTTTTTTATTTTACTGGGAGTTAAATCGGGAAGTTAACTATTACCGCGATTTTAAATATTCTGATGAAGTTATGCAAAGGAAAAGCTTGAAAGTTGCAATGTTTACTAATAATTACTTTCCTGTGATTGGGGGAGTTCCAATTTCAATAGATAGATTAGCCAGAGGGTTAAGAGAATTAGGGCATGAAGTATATGTTTTTGCACCGAATTATCCTGATCATCAATTTGAAGATAGTGAACATGTAATAAGGTGTAAGCTTCTTTATCATTTTAAAAAGGAAGGAATGGATATGACCATTCCTAATATCTATAATAGTGAAATTGAAAAAGAATTTAGAAAACATAACTTTGATATTATTCATACCCACCATCCTTTCTTATTAGGTTCTAAAGGACTAACTTTGGGTAAAAAATATGATAAACCGGTAGTTTTTACTTATCATACCAGATTAGAAAAGTATGCTCATTATCTACCCGGGTTCTTTTTTATCCGTCGTTTATTTAAAAACCGGGTTTCACATTTTATGATTAAAAGATTTGCCAATAAATGTAATGGTATTTTTGCTCCGACTGATTCTACTCGGGAATACTTACGTAATATTGGGGTTAGAACTATGATTAAGATCTTACCAACCGGTGTTGATCTTGATAAATATGATCATGATACAAAAGAATTAGAAAAACTAAAAGATAAGTATATAACAGATGATGAGTTAACCTTTATAACTGTATCACGTCTGTCTAAAGAGAAAAACCTTTATTTCCTTTTAGATGGTTTAGCCTTAATCAAAGAAAAATTAGATAAGAAGTTTAATTGTTTAATTGTCGGTGACGGTTCAGAAAAAGAGAACTTAAAAGAATATGTTATAGATAAGGGACTAAAAGATAATGTACAATTTGTAGGAGCTGTAGATTATAGAGAAATTAATAAATACTATTTAATATCAGATCTCTTTGTCTTTGCTTCTACAACTGAAACTCAGGGAATGGTTCTTTTAGAAGCAATGGCCGGTTTTACACCAGTAGTTGCTGTAAGGTCCAGTGGTACTGATGATGTAATTGAAAATGGTTATAATGGCTACAAAACAGAAGAAGATGTAAAAGATTGGTCTAATAAGGTAATTAAGTTAGCAAAAAATCAAAAGCTTTATGAAAAAGTATCTAAAAATGCTCGCCGGACAGCTGAAAAACATTCCTTGATTAAAATGGCAGAACAGGCAGCCGAGTTGTATAAAAAAGTGATTAAAAGGAAAGAAAATTAAGAACTAATATAGAGTAATTATTCCAACTAAATTAATTATTCATAATCCTTAGTATTTTAATTGGGAGGAGATAGCTTTATCACAGAGAAATATTAAGGTAAGGGAAGGGGGATAATATTGAAGGAAAGAAACCGATTAATAGCTGATAATTTAAATAAAATACTGGACAATATAAATGAAGGGATTCATGTTGTAAATGAAGTAGGCCAGACCATTATTTATAATAAGAAAATGTCGGAACTAGAAGGTATGGATAAAGATATTGTATTAGGTAAAAAAATTGATGAAGTTTTTCCTTCTCTTAATGAAGAAAATAGTACATTGCTTTTAACCTTACGTAATAAAGAAGTGATTAAAAATAATCAGCAGGAATATTTAAATAAGTATGGTCATAAAATAATTACTATTAATAGTACTATTCCACTCTATATAGAGAATGGCTCGGTCTGGGCTTTAGAGATTGCACGTGATATAACCGAGACCAAAAAGCTGTATAACAAGATTGTATCCCTACAGGAAAAACTTTATACAGATGAAGAGTTTGAAGAAGATGATAATAAGTACTTTACGTTCAGTGATATAAAAGGTAATAATAAAAAGTTAAAACAGGTCATTAATTATGCCAGACAGGCAGCCCGGACAGACTCTTCTATATTAATAGTAGGTGAAACCGGGACCGGTAAAGAACTTTTTGCTCAGAGTATTCACAGCGGCAGCCGCCGGCAAAATAAACCTTTTATTGCTCAAAACTGTGCTGCATTACCGGAAAATCTCCTGGAAGGGATCTTATTTGGAACCAGAAAAGGAGGCTTTACTGGCGCAGTTAACCGGAAAGGCTTATTTGAACAAGCTAATGGTGGCACATTGCTTTTAGATGAAATTAATTCGATGTCTAAAGCCCTGCAGGCAAAACTTTTAAGGGTTTTGCAGGAAGGACTGGTAAGACCTGTTGGCGGTAAAGAGGATATTCAGGTTGATGTAAGAATTATTGCTACCAGTAATAAGTCTCCCGTAGAATCAATAAGAGAAGGTAATTTAAGAGAAGATTTATACTACCGCCTGGCTGTAGTATTACTGCAACTTCCTTTATTATCTGAAAGAAAAGATGATATATTACTTTTAGCTAATTACTTTATTGAAAGAATAAACCGTAAATTTAATAGAAATATCAAGGGATTAAGTGATGAGGTTAAGGAGCTTTTTTATAATTACAAGTGGCCTGGTAATGTAAGACAGTTAGAACATGTTATTGAGGGTGCCATTAATATCTTAAGTGATGGAGACTATATCCAAAAAGAACATGTTAAGCCTTTTTTAATTGATATCACTGATGGTGGAGGAGAGACAACTCAAATTGATGAGCAAAAGACTTTACCCGAAAAGATGGAGAAGTTAGAAAAGGAATACATAATAGAGGCTTTAAAGAAAAATGGTAAAAATATTACCACAGCCGCAAAATATCTTGGCATTAAAAGACAAAGTCTCCAGTATAGGATGAATAAGTATAATATAGAAATTAACGAAATTTAATTATTAATAAATGTATAAAGTTTATACTTGTGGTGCTGATGACACTTAGTTATCGGTATCACAATTTTTTTATGCCTAAAAGTACTATCCTGGCATAACATATGCATAATTATATAGGTGGAATATAAATATGACAGATTTATGCAAAATATTTTTTCCGGGGGATGTGGTCTTATTGAATAATGGTATTGATTTGATTAACAGAGGTAAAAATATTTTAAAACTAACAAAAGAACTGGTTAATATTGAAAGTGTCAGTAATTCACAAGGGGTCTTAGGAATTGGGAACTATATTCATGATATGTTAGAGGAATGGCCTTATTTTCAACAAAATCCCGGTCATCTTTTAAAGCTACCATTAAGAAATGACAAAATGAATAGATTTAATCTAGCAGCTTTGGTAAAAGGGGATAAGAATTCTGAAAAGACTGTAGTATATATTGGACATATGGATACGGTAGATATTGGAGAATATAGGGACTTAAAAGATTTTGCAACTCAACCGGCTGAACTAATGGAAAAGTTGAAGACAAGAGATCTTGACCAAGATGTTCAAAAAGACTTAAATTCAGGTGAATGGTTGTTTGGACGTGGTACAGCAGATATGAAATCTGGTGTGGCAGTTAACCTTGAACTTTTACGAGAATTTTCAGAAAATACAGAAGATTTAGAGGGGAATATTCTTGTAATAATCACAGTTAATGAAGAGGCCGATTCTCTCGGTATGTTAAATATAGCAAAACCCTTAGTAGAATTAGCTAAAAAAGAGAATCTTAAATATATTGGTGGAATCAATACAGACTATACAACTGATGAAATTGGAAATAATCCATCTAATAGATATATTTATATGGGCACATTAGGAAAAATAGTGCCTGCCCTTTATGTAGTAGGTAAGGGTTCTCATGTAGGTGATGTTTTTGGAGGCTTTGATGTCAACTTATTAATGTCAGAGCTAACCTCCCGCATTGATAATAATATGGAATTGGCTGATAAGTATAATAATCGGATAACAGATCCACCGATTTCTTTAAAACAGGAAGATCAGAAATTAGAATATAATGGTCAACTACCCTATGAAGGCTTCGCTTATTATAACTTCCTTAACTTTAATCGGGGAGTTACAGAAGTCATGGATACCTTCAAAGAAGAGGTCCAGGATAGCATCAGATCTTCCCTAGATTGGGTAGAAGGTAACTTTAGAGTATATAAAAGCTATCACCCTGACCAGGATATGAATTTGGACTTAGATATTGACTGCTATACCTATCAGGAGCTTTTAGAAATAGTAAAGGATAAATATATAGAAGAAAAAGTAGAAGCAGAAATTGAAAATGTTCTTTCCAAGGTTAAAGAAGAAGGAATTAAAGATCTCAGAATACATTCTTTAAGAATTATTAAGAGGATGTGGGAACTATCTGAACTGGAAGGTCCAGCTGCAGTAGTATTTTTAGTTCCACCTTTTTATCCACCTCAAAACCCAAATGTAGATGATGAAAAATTCAATAGATTTAATTCAATAGCTAGAGAAACTATTGAAAACCATGAGATTAATGATGAGACAAAATATGACTTAATAATCAAGGACTTCTTCCCATTTCTTTCTGATGCGAGTTATGCTGCCTTTCAGGGAGATAAAAAAGACGAAAAGACCCTTAAAAGTAATATGCCTTATTGGAATAGGGGCTGGAGAATTGATATTGAAGCAGTTAAGGAGCTAAATTTACCGGTAGTGGATGTAGGTGTATATGGAAAAGGTGCTCATAAATATTTAGAAAGAGTTCATATACCCTATACTATGAAAGTTCTACCGGAATTAATAAAAAAGATAACCATGAAAGCACTGCAAAAATTTTAATCAATTGATAGTAAATTTTGCGGTGCGCAGGGGGTGATTAAGGAAAATTTAGTCCTAAAAAGAGAAGCTGAGTATAGAAAATTAGGCGAATTTTAAAAAAGGGGGAAATAATAAATAATGTTAAAAAGTAAAAAGTTAATTGTTATATCATTAGTCCTATCTTTCCTATTAATATTTGCAGG
>CAZXRH010000139.1:0-5527 GCA_964642575.1 uncultured Halanaerobiales bacterium | reverse complement strand
TAATTTGTTCGAATCCAAGTTTTCTATTTTGATAAATCCTTTTTTAGCAAATTTTTTTAGTAAAATATTTACTTTACCTAAAGAAAAACCTGATAATTTAGCAATTTCGCGTTGACTAAGTTCATCATTATTATCTAGTATTTTTAATATATCACTTTCAGAATTAACAGCTCTTACCTCCTTTACGTTCATTTATTGAACAATCAACTCAAAAAATTAATTTGAATAAGAATATTATTATGAGTAGAATAAACATATCTAATGATTATATTTTTATTTGCTACACTAATATAAAACATTAAAGGTAAAATTATTAATTCCTGCTTAATTACTATATTATTAATGAATTATTTTCTTAATTTCAACTTGAAACTATCTAATTTATTTAAAATAAAGCATTTTAAGTCTAAAATAGAAACTTATATGACAAAGAAAAGTCAAGATTTATTATATCACATGTAGTATTATTTAACAAATTAAGCTCCATAGACCATACTTTTGAGTCAAGATACTTATTGAGGTATAGATTATAAGAATCATATTGTTCAATAATTTCTTTTAACAATATTCCATCTTGGCCTACATTACCTTTTACATCTGTTTCATTAGGCCCTTTTTTTATATTACTGTAGATGAAGCCAAATGATTTATACTCATCCTCATAACCTATTTTAAGATCGTATTCTTCTAAATCTGCTCCAAAACTGTGCCCTAAATATTTACCATCAAAGGTGTATTCATTTTCCTCTATCCGATGTTCATATACACCAGCAAAAACATTGCTATACTCTAAATTAATAAAGTAATTATTATATATAGGCACTTTACAACCTAACAAGTGTCCTCTTTTATCCGGATTAGTAGCACCTGATTGAGAAGGATACTCATCAACTAATATTTCTCCATATAGCTTAATATTATCGGTCTCATAAGTCATATCAACTTCAGCATAAAAGTCATCATCCTTATCGTATTTGTTATTTAAACCTGACATCTTTTTGTATAAATAAGCAGGTACATATGGATAAGGCAAATAATAAACAGGATTGATATGTTCTGTTGCTATTATACCTTCTGTAAAACCAATTTCAAAGTTTTTTATGATCTTATCAAATGTAATTCTTCTCATAAATAATCTTCTTGTTTTTTCTTCACTTACCTCAAATACGGCCTGTTGAACATAAAAATACTTGAGCCTATCCTCTAAATAAATTACTGGAACTGAAGGACCATTAACATTATATATTAATTGGTTAATTTCACCAGGATTAAATTTTATACGTTTTTTACCTATAGACATTTTATGGTTTTTAAAATAAAAATCTTTATATACTTCATCTATTGTAAATTCATTAGACGTATCAAATTGTATCTTGATATGAATTTGTGCCTCAGATTTTGCTGTTAGTACAATAATAAGTATAAATAGAATAATAAAAATATTATTTATCATTTTCCCCATAGTAATAATATTTTTTTTGATAGTGCTTACCTCCAGAATTGACAGGATATTTGTTAATTATTGTACCCAATAAATTTGCATTAACATTATCAAGAATGTTTTTTGTTTTTTTAAGCATATCAATTGTAGTCTGTTTGGCAGCAGTAACTAAGATAATACCATCCAGATAAGGAGCTAATGAAACTGTATCACTCACCGGTATAATTGGAGCAGTATCCACAATAATCTTATCATAATCCTTTCTTAAGTTCTTTATTAAAAGGTGCATTTTATTTGAACCCAATAGTTCAGATGGATTAGGTGGAATATTGCCGGTGGTAATAAGATCAAGATTGTGTTCGTCTGTACTTTTGATTATATATTCATAATCAGTACCATTTGCTAAATAATCACTTAATCCCCCTTCACACATAACCTTAAAGAAACGATTTAACATCGGTTTTCTAAGGTCAGCATCAATAGCTAAGGTTTTTTCTCCGTCTAAAGCTAATGCCACTGCCAGATTCGCACTAACTGTTGATTTGCCTTCCTGTTCTAAAGTACTCGTAATACCAATTACTTTGAGAGGTTTATCAGGATTCATATAATTTAGATTAGTCCTGATAAAGCGAAAGGATTCCGAAACTGGTGATTTTGGATGTGTTTTTATATAAAGATCAGTTTCACGACCGTCTTTTCTCATTTTTTGTCACCTTCGTTTCATTTATGGTCTTCTATATCGTTTATATCTGGAATTATACCAATAACATTTACATTAATTGCCTTTTCAATATCTTTTTCCTCTTTAATAGTATCATCCATAAATTCAATTAAAAAGATTATAAAGATGGAAACAAAAAGAGCTAAAACAAATGAGATTGCCATATTTAACTGTAAATTAGGTCTTATCGGTTCTTCATTTACAACAGCTGCATCAACTATAATAATATTAGATGACTTCATTGCAGTTTGTATGTTGATCTCTTCCTGACGTTCTTTTAACATAAGGTAAATATTTTCAGTTACTTTAGCTTCTCTTGTTAAGCGGTTTAACTCTAAGTTCTTTTCCGGAATATAGTCTAGTTCATTTTTAATATTTTCTATTTGATTTTGATATGATGTAATTTGGATTTGGGCAGCTAATATTTGATTTTCCATATTAATCTTTTTATTGATCAAGTCCATATATAAGGGATTAGTGCTTTCAACTTTAGCACTAACTATTTGTTGTACTTCATTTTGCATCAGATTTTCTATTTCTTTAATTTTGGTTTTTGTTTCTATAACTTTAGGATGTTGTTCAGTATATTTTTCTAAAAGTCCTGCCAATTCTATTTTTAATGATGACAAATCATTTCTAGCTTTTGTAATAATCGGATTATTACTAATTGTTTTACTTGAAATCATATTTTCACTTTGATCTTGTAAATATTTATTGATTTCTTGAAGAGTAGCCTGTGATTCAGCTAATTTTAATTTGCTTTCAATCAAACCTGTTTCCAGTCTTGTTAACTGACTTAATTGATTTTTACTTTGTTCGGCTGGTTGAATAATGTTATTATTCTTTTGAAAAGCTAAAATCTTTTCTTCTGTTCTTTCAAGATTGTTCTTGACCGTAATCAGTTGTGTATTAACAAAGTCAGAAGCACTTTTTAGATCTGCACGGTTAATGTTTTGGATTTCTTTGGTAAAGTTTTCTACAACTTTATCAGCAATTTGTTTAGCAACTACAGGGTCTGAATAAGTAACTGCAATTTCTAAAAGTCCAGTTTCTCCTCTCCTATTTATTGTTATATTATTTTCTAAATTCTCTGCTTTAATAAGTTGATTATCTTTATCATTTAAACTAAGATCCTTTATAACATCATTTAAGATTTTTCGACTTTTTATAATATATGTATAGCTTTCAATATTATCCCTTCCAGTTAAATTTAAATCTAAACTGTTTTCAAATAAACTGCTTGAATTGTTTTCATTATTGACCATAATTAGGGTTGAAGTACTGTATATTTTAGTCATTTCCTTGCTGAAAAAATAACTGGCTATTAGGGCAGCAATTACCATTAGGATTATTATCCATTTTTTACTCCAGATAATATGCATATATTCTCTTAAATCTATTTCAATCATCTCTTCATCGAGATATGTTTGGTAGCCATTATTTTCGTTCATTTTTTCACCCCTTAATCTACCAAGTTATTTCTAATAGGGTTTTAATCGCATTAAAACCGGTTACAAAGCCAAATATCTGACTCCAGTTAGGTGAACTTACCTCATCAATAACAACCACATCACCAGCTGCCAGACGAGGATTAGAGCTATCATTCTCATTGTCTATAAATTCATTAAAATTAAAAGTCTCATGGCTACCATCATTATGAATAATCTTAATCTTTTCAGTATCGCCTCTATTTGATAAATTACCAGCGGTAGCTATTAATTCTGATAATCTAAGGTTTTGGTCCCAGTTATAAGTACCCGGTCGATTAATCTCGCCTAAGATGGTTACCTTACTGAACTGACTTGTTTCAGCAACCATAACCATATCCCCTTTATTTAAAAGAAGATTCTCTTCATTATAGTTTTCTTCATAATACTTTTCTAAGTTAATGAATTTAACATTACCATTTTTATCAGTAATCCTAATTTTATTTAAATCTGCTCTTTCAGTAACATTTTCAGCTAAAGCTATTAGTTCTGTTAACCTCATGTCCGGATTCCAATTATATGAACCAGGACTATTAACTTCACCGAGTATTGAAACAGAATAATTGGTTTCTGGTACAAAAATAGAATCACCGTTTTTTAAGACAGGATTATTTTCTAAATCATTAGTAAATAATTTTACTAAGTCAATAGAAGTTGTTTTACCTTCTGAATTATAGTTTATAACTTTTGATGCATCATTTGTAATACTACCAGCTTTTGCTAATAGATCACTTAATCTTAGTCCATTTACTATCTCATAACGTCCAGGTCTATTAACCTCACCTAAAATACTGACCTTAATAATATTTTCAGGTACAAAAACAATATCTCCGTTCTCTAATTTAATAGAATCATCAGTATTATTGTTTCCTCTCAATATTCCATCAAGATCAAGTGATACTTCCTGACCATCTCTAATTAGATTAGCTTGTTTTAAGTTTCCTCTCTTTGTTATTCCACCCGCTCTAGATATTAAATCCAGTATACCGGCAGAGGGATTTAACTTATAACTTCCTGGATTAAATACTTCACCCATAATTACTACCTGTATACTGGCCTTTTCTTTAAGTAATATATTTACTTGTGGATTTTTAATAAACTGTTTGTAATTCTTAATAATAATACTTTTCAATTCAATTATTGATTTGTCCTCAGCCTGAATTTCCTCTAATAGTGGTAAATTAATATACCCATTTATATTTATTATTACTTCACTCTCTAAATCTGGGTGACCCCAAACTGTTACAATTAAACTATCTCCTGGTTCTAATAAATTATTTGTCAAGGCATATGTAGTTAATGACAAGCCTGTCACTATAATCAATAAAACAATTGAAAATATTATAATTTTCTTTTTCATTTTACACCTCACCTTCTCATCTACGGTTTAAAACAGTGAATGTAAATATATTAGTGCGTTTTATAAAAATAATGTTTTTATATGTTTAAATTAGGTAAAAATACTTGATTTCCTGCTTAAAATAAAACTAGTCGTTGAATATTTTTTTATGAGAAAATAAAAAAAGCCTGTCACAACCTTGCAATTGCAACAGGCTTACTTTTTACATTAAGTATAAAATAATATCTAATATGATTTTACAAATTTCAAAATTTTTTTATCTGTGTCTAACAATCAATTTTATAGCTGTTCTTTCCTCACCATCTATCTCAATATCAATAAATGCAGGGACACAATAGAGATCGATTCCACTAGGTGCTACAAAACCTCTAGCAATGGCTACAGCTTTAATCCCCTGATTTAAAGCTCCTGCACCTATTGCTTGTAATTCGGCTTTACCCTCTTCGCGTATAACTCCAGCTAGAGCACCTGCTACAGAATTTGGACTTGAATTTGCTGCTACTTTTAATACTTCCATA
>CAZXRH010000138.1:1997-5528 GCA_964642575.1 uncultured Halanaerobiales bacterium | reverse complement strand
CTTCTTTTACATATTTATCTTTACCCCATCTTTCCCAGTTTTCATGTTTTTTATTATTAAAATCTTTTTGGTGTAATTTGCTATTTTTATAAAAGTCCATATAAGTTTCTCCAACTTTTTTAATATCAACAGCCATTTTTAATTTATTATTATCAATTAAGGAAAGCAATACTGGTATTTTATAAGCCTTCTGCATATTTGTGGTTTCCAGATAAAGAAAGAATTCTTCAACAATTGTATTCAACCAATCTTGTTCTACACTATTAAGTTCATCAATACTATCTAAAAACCTTAAATAACCTTTTTTATCTGTATATTTACCTTTCAGATATTCTCTAATATCTATATCTACTCCATCATAAATATCTTTTCTTAAAGGCCTTTTACCCAGATAACTCTTTAATCTAAAGTATTCATCTTCCATTCTCTTGATGAGTGGATCACTTTGTGCCATTTCTTTGAAGAGATCAATAGCTTGAAGATCAAAATTAATATAACAGTTTTCGGGAAAATCAAACTCTTCTAAGTTAGAGTAATCTTTATCTTTTTGTTCCATTGGATTCTCACCAGACAATAAATAAGGGACATAATGAGCTCTTTTATAATTGCCAATAAAATCTAAAACCTTTAGATAATCTTTATCATCATTTTTTCTTAAGCCCCTGCCTAATTGTTGTAAAAAGACTACATAGGATTCAGTAGGTCTTAAAAACAAGACAGTATTTAAACTGGGAACATCAACACCTTCATTAAAAATATCAACAGCAAAAATTACATCTATCTTACCATTTTCCAACTTCTTAATAGCTTGGTCGCGTTCCATTGAATATTTTTCCTTTTTTGAAGCACTATGTACACAAACTGCTTTAATATTGTTTTCATTAAATTTTTCAGCCATGTATTTAGCATGGTTTATAGATGCACAAAAACCTAAACATTTGTTACCAGCTAAGTTTTTATAGTGTTTTAATATCAAATCTGCTCTTTTATGAGTACTCAGTTTTTTCTCTAAATCCTTGGTATTATATTTCCCATTGGCATAATTTATTTCATTATAATCTACTTGATCATCATATATACCATAATATTTGAAGGGGACTAATAAGTCTCTGTTAATAGCATCTTTCATATTAATTTCATAAATAACATTATCATTACAGATTTCATAAATGTCTTTATTATCCATTCTATAAGGAGTAGCTGTAAGCCCTAATAGGAATTCGGGCTCAAAATAGTTAATCACATTTATATAACTATCAGCTGCTGCATGATGGAATTCATCTACTATTATATAATCAAAAGAATCAGGTTGGAAATACTTATTTAGATATTTCTGCTTTCTTAAAGTCTGAACACTGGCAAAAATTATATCTTGAGTATGTTCTTTGATCTCACCTTTGAAAAAACCTGTTTCAATCTTAGGGTTGATTTTATTAAATGTTTTATTTGCTTGTTTAAGAATTTCTTCCCGGTGTGCTAAAAATAGTATCTTATCAAATTCAAGGGAATCAAAGCCGGCAATATAAGTTTTACCTATACCAGTTGCTCCAACAACCATACCCTTATTTATACCTTCTTGGCGGGCTAATTCCAATTCATATAAAGCCTCAATTTGTGCCCCTCTAGGTTCAGGTTGATCTTTTTGCTTTACAGTTTTATCCGGAACCACATTTAATGTTTGAGGATTCTTCCATGATTTAGTGTACTTTCTTAATTCTTCATTGTCAATAATAGTGGTTTCGTTTTGATAAATTCTATCAAATTCATTTTCGAACTCTCGATAAGCTTTTTGGTCATTTTTATTAAAAAGTTCATAATTCCATTCAATACCAGAAGTTAAGGCACTGGCAGAAATGTTAGAGGAACCAATAAATAGAATCTTGTTATTTTTCTTTTTAATAAAATAGGCTTTAGGATGAAAGGCAATATCTTCTTTATTATAAAATCTTAAATCTATAAGATTACCCAATTCTTTTTTTAAAAGATATAAAGCTGATGGTTCAGTAATGCCTAAATACTTACTTGTAACTATTTTAATATCTGCTCCCTTTAAGGCCTGTTTTTTTAAATCATCAATGATTAACTTTACTCCCGATTCTCGCAGAAAAGACACAATTATTTTAATTTCCTGAGCAGAATCAATTTCTTCCTTTAATTTTTTATATAAATTTATATTTCTACCAGTAAGTGCATTAACCATTTTTAGCCTCCAGAATAGTTTGTTATATTTGTTTTACTCAATATCTATATTTCAATAAAGAAAAAAAGATACCTTCATAAAGGATTATTGGGAAGTATAGATTATTTGTCAAAATATCCTAAAAAATAGAAGGATTATTCATAGTTTTCCTTAACTTAGTATATAAGAATGTAACTTCATATTTTTTTACCTACATACAAATCATGATTATAAAATGAACGGATTTATATATATTAACCCTTCCTTTTAGTTACATTTCAAATAAATAAAATTAGCGGTGAACTCCCATGCGTAAATACATCAAAAGTGAATATAAAAAAATAGCATTAATGTTCGTCTTAGGAGGTATCCTGCTATCTTTCCTTTGGGAAATACAGGAATTAATATTAGGTCATCAGACTCCTCTGTCAACATATATATTACCATTCTTTTTTGGTGGAATAAGTAGTATCTTTATATATTATTTATATGACCTCCAAAACAGAAAGGAAATGGAGTTAAGAGAAAACAGATATAAGAAGCTATTTAATAATATAGATAATGCAGTAGCAATCTTTAAACCTATTAATAATGGAAAAAATTTCAGATTAATAGATGTAAATTTAAAAGCGATGTCAATGGAAAAAAGAAGTAAAAGTGAAGTGATGGGTAAAAAATTTGAGGAAATATCAAAAGACAGAGATTTTCAAGAAGTAGGAGAAGTATATAAGAGAGTCTATAAAACAGGTGAGCCTGAAGAATATTATTTAAAAATAAATGAAGATGAAGACTTTGCAATGTATCAGCGCAATTATATATATAAGCTAAAAACCGGTGAAATAGTAAATATATATGAAGATTTAACTGAATTGAAAAATAAGGAAAAGAAAATTGAAAGCAAAAATAAACTACTAGAAGGTTTAATGGACAATCTATTAGTTGGAGTTGCTGTATATAATACATATGGAAAAATAAAGCATATAAATAAAGGAATAACTAATATAACTGGTTATACTAAGGAAGACATTCAAAATATTGATCAGTGGTTTGAAAAAGCTTATCCTGATAATAGTGCTCGTGAAAAGATAAAAAAACAATGGAACAAGATAAGTAATAAAAAACAAATTGTAAAAGATGTTGAAATTCAATGTAAAAATGGTGAAAAGAAACAAATACATTTAAGAGCAAATTTTCTAGAAGATAAACATATAATCAGCATGATAGATATGACAGAAAAAAATAAGTTGCATGATCAATTGAAAGAGACTTCTGATTATCTCAAAAAAATCATATCAAATATTCCTGAAATATTATTGATATTAGATGAAGATGGATACTATAAAGATATCTGG
>CAZXRH010000138.1:0-1897 GCA_964642575.1 uncultured Halanaerobiales bacterium | reverse complement strand
TATTCCTGAAATATTATTGATATTAGATGAAGATGGATACTATAAAGATATCTGGACTTCAAAACACGAAGACTTAGTAAAGCCTTCCGAAGAATTGAAAGGTAAACACGTTTATGATATTTTACCTAAAGCAGTAGCAGACAAGTTTAAAGATAATTTGCAGAAAGCAGTCAAAAAAGGTGAAGTACACAACTTTGGCTACTCCTTAATGATTGAAGGTGAAGAAAGACATTTTGATGCCAAATTAATACTCTTAGAAAAATCAAGTGAAAATGATAAAAGCCACTTCCTTGTTCTAATTGATAATATAACTGACCAGGTAAAAAAATCAAGAATTTTGAAAGGGACTAAGGAAAGACTGGAATTAATTATTGATGCTACTGATACCGGCATTTTTGATATTAACTTTAGAACAGGTAATGTGATTGTAAATGATAATATCCACGATCTTACTGGCTATGACCAATATGAGGTAGATAGATATATAGGTTTTTGGCTTGATAGAGTTCATAGTGAAGATAAAGAAAAGATATTAAGGGAGTTAAATAATCATTTTGACGGTAATACACCATATTTCAATATTGAACATAGAATCAAGACCAAAGAAGAAGGAATTAGATGGTTTAAATTGATGGGTAATTTAATTGAAAGTAATGACAAAGGAGATCCGTTAAGAGTAGTGGGTATCTTACAGGATATTGATGACCAAAAGAAATTACACTTAAAGTTAAAAGAACAAAAAGAACACTATGAACAATTATTTGAAAACTCTATTGAAGGTATTGCCTTATTAGATAATGAATCTAGAGTGATTAAAGTAAATGAAAAATTCCAGAAAATATTTGGCTATGAGGAAGAAGAAATTAAAAATAAGGAGATAGATGATGTAATTACTCCTGAAAAATCAACAGCTCAAGGAAGCAAATACAATCAAATGGTAAAAGAGGGCAAAGAAATTAAGAAGGAAGTTGTCCGTAAAAGAAAAGATGGTAAAAAAATCAATGTTTCTCTGCACGGTTTTGCTGTTAATCTAGTAGATGGTAGTACAGGTATTTATGCTGTATACAATGATATAACCGAAAGAAAGAAAATAGAAGAAAGGATTAAATACCTTTCATATAATGATGAATTAACTGATCTTTATAACAGAAGATTTTTTGATGCTGAATTAGAAAAAATGAACCAATCCAGAAGAATACCCATTTCAATTATAGTTGGTGATCTTGATGGGCTAAAAGCTGTTAATGATAACTATGGTCACAGTGAAGGTGATAAGTACTTAAAATATATGGCCAAGATATTAAAACATGTAGTCCGAAAAGAAGATGTGGTTGCCAGAATTGGTGGAGATGAATTTGCTATCCTATTACCCTCAACGAATTCCAAAGCTGCTGAAAAAGTATGTGAAAGAATAAATAGTAAATGTAAGGAAGTTACTGCAATAGAAGAATTACCAATTCCTTTAGAGATATCTTTAGGTTATAATACAGTTCATAATAAAAACAAATGTTTATTTGAGTGTTTAAATAAAGCTGACCATAAAATGTATGAAGATAAAGAAGAAACTCGAAAAAGGTGTAGTTCTTAAAATCTAATATATTCTATCTTAAAAATGATTTGATAACCTCTGTTTAGTCAACAGGGGTTTTAATTTTTATCTGTTTAAAATAAGTGAAATCAATTATCTTAAATAAATTAAGGATTTTTTGTTTCTAATTCATGATATATTTGTTATAATAATCCTGGGTTATAAAAGTGAGGTGTATTTTGTGAAAAAGTTAACTAGATATTTTGGTTTGTTGACATTAGTATTTTTACTAATACTTACCTTTTCAGTAAAAACGAGAGCAGAAAATGTATTGATTAGTTCTATTGGGCAAAATCCTGGCGGTTTAAT
>CAZXRH010000137.1:0-5681 GCA_964642575.1 uncultured Halanaerobiales bacterium | reverse complement strand
AAAAAAAGTTAATAAAGAAATTAAAATATAAAAATTAACCGTTCATACAAAAACCTATTATAAGAAAAAACAAAAAGAAGCACCACCTAGACAGCAAGCAATTAAAATTGGCTTGACTAGAGATAGGAAAGAATTATATGATAGAATTAACAAAAGAGTTGATTTAATGATTGAAGAAGGTTTAATCGAAGAGGCTAAATATATTTTTATTAATTATGAACTCGACGATAAATCTACTGCTCGGCAAGCAATTGGATATAAAGAATTATTCAATTACTTCAATGGTGAATATGACCTGGAAGAAGCTGTTAGATTAATTAAAAGAAACACTCGCAGGTATGCTAAAAGGCAATTAAGCTTTTTTAAAAGAGATGATTCAATCAAATGGTATAATATATCAAAAATCAATAAGGAAAAACTATTTAAAAATGTGTTGAATCATCTTAGAAATAATCTTTAAATCAAGGGGGAAAAGATAATGAAAAATAAAATCAATATTCAGGACACAATTTTAAACCATGTTCGAAAGAACAGTATCAAGGTAAAATTATATCTAATGAATGGTGTACAACTAAAAGGAAAAGTAGTCGGTTTTGATGATTTTACAATCCTTTTAGAAACTGATAGCGATCTAAAAGTTATATACAAACATGCAGTATCTACTATTGAGCCTAAGAAAAATATTAAAGATATTATTTTTAACCATAACAAGGAACGTAATAATGAAAGTTAAATTTTTTAAGATGCATGGTCTGGGTAATGACTTTATTATGATAAATGATTTAAAAGAACAAATAGAAAATTACCCAAAGCTAGCTAAAAAATTATGTGACCGTCATTTTGGTATTGGTGCTGATGGTATGATCCTTATCCAAAATTCTCAAAAAGATGAAGCAGATTTCAAAATGAGAATTTTTAATTCAGACGGCAGTGAAGCTGAGATGTGTGGTAATGGAATTCGCTGTTTTGCTCATTACTTACATATCAACGATTTAACAAATAAAAAAACACTGAAAATTGAAACACTTGCTGGTTTAATAAAGCCCGAGATTATAGAATATGAGCCATATCAAAGCATTGTTAGAGTAAATATGGGAAAACCAGAATATACTTTAGAAAAACTTCATGTAAACAAAAAAATGATTGATGCAAATATCAATAAGCTATTTTGTTATCCTTTAAAAATTGATGATAAGGAATATATTATAAATGGAGCTTCAACTGGTAATCCACATGCTATTATATATGTAAACAATTTAGATCAAGTTAATGTAAAACAAATAGGTCCAAAGATAGAAGAACATCCTTTGTTTAAAAAGGGGACTAATGTAGAATTTGCAGAAGTTATTGAAAAAGATCAAATAAACGTAAAAGTCTGGGAAAGAGGTGCAGGTGCAACACTAGCTTGTGGAACGGGTGCATGTGCTACTGCAGCTGTGAGTATTGCCCAGAATAGAGTAGAAAGAAATGTACAAATCAACTTACCAGGAGGACCACTTCAAATATCACAAAATAAAGAAGATGAAATGATGATGACCGGTCCTTCAACCTTTGTATTCAAAGGTGAAATAATGACAGGAGGAATGTAATTATGGAAAATTCAAATCGTATTAAAAATTTACCACCATATCTTTTTGCTGAAATTGATAAGATGATAAATAACGCTAAAGCCGATGGTATGGATGTTATTAACTTTGGGATTGGAGATCCTGACCAACCAACTCCCGATAATATTGTAGATAAAATGAAAGAAGCTATTCAAGATCCTACTACACACAGTTATCCTTCTTATGAAGGTCTAGTAGAATTTAGAACTGCTGTGAGTAGAAAATATAAAAAGAGATTTGATGTAGAATTAGATCCTGCAACTGAAGTAGTTTCTTTAATTGGTTCCAAAGAAGGTATTGCTCATCTACCACTTTGTTATATTAACCCTGGTGACTATGCTTTAGTACCAGATCCAGGTTATCCTGTATACAAAACAAGCATTTTACTGGCAGATGGCAATCCAATTATGATGCCCTTAAAAGAAGAAAATGACTTTTTACCTGATTTAGAAGCTATAAATGAAGAAGATGCTGAAAGAGCTAAAATTATGTTCCTTAACTATCCTAATAATCCAACTGGAGCAATGGCTAGTTTAGAGTTTTTTGAAGAAGTAATTACTTTTGCTAAAAAATATAATATTATAATTGCCCATGATGCTGCTTATACTGATATATACCTAGATGATGAAATTCCTCATAGTATTTTAGAAGTAGAAGGGGCTAAAGATGTTGCAATTGAATTTAACTCCTTGTCTAAACCATACAATATGACCGGTTGGAGAATCGGTTGGGCCTGTGGTAAAGAAGACGTAATTGAATCATTAGGCCGTTTAAAAACAAATATTGACTCCGGTATATTTGAAGCAATTCAATACGCAGGTATAGAAGCATTATATAACGCTGAAGACAGTATCAAAGAGGTTACTGAACTTTATAAAGAAAGACGAGACCTCTTAGTAGAAGGATTAAATGAACTAGGTTGGTCTGTCAAACCGAATAAAGCTACCTTTTACCTCTGGATAGAAGTACCTGAAGATATCTCTTCCTCAGAGTTTTCAAAGAAATTGTTTAAAAAGACAGGTGTATTCTTTACTCCTGGTATCGGTTGGGGAGATTATGGTGAAAACTTCTTGAGAATTGCATTAACTGTAAACAAAGAAAGAATAGAGGAAGCCATAGCAAGAATACAAGAAAATGATTTTATCTATAATTAATATATCAATATTTTATTAAAGAGGTTGATTACAATTATTACACAAAATAGACTCATCTTAACCCTTACAATCATTATATTATTAACAGCATCCTTTACTGTTGCAGCAGTAGAAGAACCATGCTGGGAAAATCTAAAAAACAAGAGCTTAGATGTGCTTGAAGATAAGCCTAAAGACATTAGAGCTAACTATGATTATATAATTGCTTTAGTAAATATGGGTGAAATTAAACAAGCATATAATACTATTGATAAATTTGGCGAAGAATTTGATATCAATAAATTTAAAAGTAAGATTTCACCCTATTTCAAAGAATTAAATAAAGTACCTAATGATATATTGATATTAAACTATACTGCTTTTTACGGAGTAGTCACTAAAGAATATGATATTTCTATCAGGTACTTTAAACGTATTTTAGAATTAACACCAGATAATTATAATATCCGTAACTTTTTAGCAGCTAGTTATGTTGAATTGGAAAATTATGATCTGGCTTTCAAAGAAACAAAAAAAGCTCTAAATACAAAGGATAACGAATTTTCTCATCTACTCTTAGGTGTAATTTATTATGAAAGAGGTAATGTCTTTAAAGCAGTCAGTGAATTTGCTAAATCTGGAAGCTTGGGTAGAGAGATCTTAAATAATAATTAAATAGGGGCGGCTTTTTATGATATTTAATCAAAATGGTAAAGTTAATGATAATTTATTTAAATATCCTCTTGATGATTATGAAAGTTTTAAAGAAAAAGCACTTAAGTGTGAAAGATGTCATTTAAGGGAAGGCTGTACACAGGTTGTCATGGGTGAAGGTTCTATTGATAACAAGATTATGTTTATAGGGGAAGGTCCAGGCGGAACTGAAGATAAAAAGGGAAGACCTTTCGTTGGCCGAGCTGGCCAGTTGCTTAATAAGATCTTAAAATCTGTAAATATTAAAAGAGAAGATATCTATATAACCAATATAGTTAAATGTAGACCACCTGAAAATAGGAACCCTACTGACAATGAAATGGAAGCTTGTTCACCGATTTTAAAAACTGAAATAAAATATATAAAACCTAAAGTAATTGTACCTTTAGGTTCTGTTGCTTTAAAATATTTAGTTGGGCCAGATAAAAAAATAACTAAAGACAGAGGAAATTGGTTTAATAAAGGAGAACTTTATTTCCTCCCAACCTTTCATCCGGCCTATTTACTCCGGAACGAACGGATGAAAAAACCGGTTTGGAATGACTTTAAAATGATAAAAAAGGCCATTGATCGCATCAATGACCTGTATAATTTAAATTAAATTTTACTTTTTTCAAAGTTACGGAAAAGACCTACTACCTTACCCAACAATTTAACGTTTTTCACTAATATTGAATCATAGTTAGGATTTTCAGGTTGTAATTCTACATAATCGCTTCTTTTATAAAATCTTTTTACAGTAGCCCTGTTATCAATCAGGGCTATTACTATTTCTCCATTGTTTGCCGTATTTTGCTGCTGGGCTATAACATAATCCCCATCATTAATTCCTGCATTTATCATGCTTTCTCCATCTATCTCTAACATAAACAACTTCTTACCCCGAACTTTTATGAAACTAGTAGGAACCGGAAAATAATCTTCAATATTTTCTTCAGCTAAAATAGGAATACCAGCTGTAACCCTTCCTACAATAGGAACATGAATCATTTCTTTTTCAAAACTATCCCTCATATTGTCACTTTTTTCTTCTTTATCTAATATTTCAATAGCTCTTGGTTTAGAAGGATCACGTCTAATATATTCTAATTCTTCTAATGTTTTTAGATGATTATGTACCGAAGCAGGAGATTTCAAACCTACTGCCTTACCAATTTCCCGAACAGAAGGTGGATACCCCTTTTTATCGATTTCATTTACTATATAAGTATAAATTTCTCTCTGTCTCGGGCTCAAACTGTCAAGATCAACCATTTTTTCCCCTCCAGAAATTTATTATTTTAAAATATATAAATGTAAAAATTTATGACAATTTACTATTACTGCTTAAATTATAACACATAAACCCCCATAAAGCAAACAATCGTTCTATTATATTACATTTTTATTTGACTTCAAACATATGTTTTGGTATAATCTTTATATAAGAACATATGTATTGGAGGCTGATAAAATGTATAAAGGTAATGTTAAGTTAACTAGAGATGAAGAAAAGAACACAAAGTCCAAGGGAATCATTGTCATGACAGTAATTATAATAGCTCTTTTAATTATTATAAGTGTATTTTCTTATAAAGCTCTAACAAAAAAAGAGATCTATTATAAAGATATTGAGATTAAAAGTGGACAAACACTCTGGGAAATAGCCGAAAGTGAGTTCGGTCAGAATATTGATATTAGAAAATATGTTTACAAAATAAAGAAAATTAACAACCTTAAAAATTCAAATATTCAGCCCGGACAAATTATTAAAATTCCAATTGAAAGAGAAGCATAGTATATATGTTCGATATCGTTTAATTTTCTTTAAAATTTAATATACAAATCAATATTACTTTGTTATGATTATGTCAAAATAATTAAGTAATTAATCTCAATTAAGGTTATTATTGAATCATAAGATGTGCTGAGTTTGGGCGCTATAAAGAAATATTTGTATAAGAGAAATGAAATAATTTTTGCATATTTGTATAATTCATATGCATATAATCCTAATAATAAATTAAGTGATATAGATATAGCGGTGTATATAAACGAAAAACAGAAACCAGTAAGTAATTATGTTAGTTATAGAAGCGAATTAATAACCGAATTACAAACTATGACCAGTCAAGATATTGATCTAATAATCTTAAATGAAGTTTCCGATAAAATAGCCTATAATGCTTTAAATGAAGGCATTTTGTTATTTACAAAGTCCAATAATATTAGTAATGGATTTTATAGT
>CAZXRH010000136.1:0-5892 GCA_964642575.1 uncultured Halanaerobiales bacterium | reverse complement strand
AAGATAGTATGAGACATATTGAAATAGCTTTTGAAATTGCCAAAGAATATGATGCAGATATTGATATGCATATTGATGAGACCGATGACCCCTTTTATCGTACACTTGAAATGTTAGCAGATAAAACTCTAGAATATGGTTGGGAAGGAAAAGTTACAGCCGGACATACTTGTGCTTTAGCAGCTTATGATGATCATTATGCTAATTATGTTATGGATAAGGTTAAAGAGGCTAATATTAATGTTGTAACTAATCCAGTTACCAATTTAATGTTACAGGGACGTTTGGATGATCAACCCAAAAGACGCGGTATTACAAGGGTGAAAGAATTAATTGAACGCGGTATTAATGTTGGTTATGGGCAAGACTGTGTTAAAGATACATTTTATCCTTTTGGTCAATGTGACCTGATGGAAGTTGGACTCATTGCTGCCCATGCAGCCCATATGAGTTTACCGGAAGAGATAGAAGAAGTCTTTAATATGCCAACTCATAATGCAGCTCAGATTTTAAGACTGGATAATTATGGAATCAAAGAAGGCAATAGAGCTGACCTTGTAGTTTTTGATACTGAATCAGCTATTGATGCAATTCGCTTACAGCCCGATCGAAGATTTGTAATTAAGGAAGGTAGGATAATAGCTGAATCATCGTCTCAGTCTAAAATATATAGAGGGTGAAAAAGTTATGGTAGATATACCACAAACAGAAAAAAGAGTTGATTTTGAAAAAAAGATAGCGGGAGAAGCCCAATTTTTAGATGACATATCTTTTCCCGGCATGCTGCATGCCCTGGTCTTGCGTTCCCCCCACGCACATGCTGAGATAGTAAATATTAACATAAAAGAAGCATTAAAGGTTGAGGGGATTGAAAAGATAATAACAGGACAGGATTTAGATGATGAAATAATTAATATTGATATTGGAGATCATCGACCTTTAGCAGTAGATAAGGTAAGATTTGCAGGAGAACCGGTTGCAGTAGTCCTGGCGGAAGATAAATGGCAGGGCAAAAAAGCATTAAATTTAATAGAAGTTGAATACAATCCCCTTGAAGCAGTTTTAAATGCAAAAGATGCTGTAAAAAAAGATAGTCCTTTAATTCATGAAAACCAGGGCCAGTATGACCGGCATTTAGATACAAATTATCATCCAGACAGTAATATATTTAGACATTATAAGTTAAGAAAAGGAAATTTAGAAGAAGCCTTTGAAAAAGCAGACCATATCATTGAAAACAGCTTTGTTTATCCACAGAGGTCCCATACTCAAATGGAACCACATGGAGCTATTGCTAAATGGACTTCTGACGAGAAAATGGAAATGTATGCAAGTACTCAGTCTCCGTTTTTTGTAAGAAGTGCAATTGCTGATATGTTTAAGATCAGTGACACAAAAGTTACGGTAAAAGCTGGTTATCTAGGCGGGGGCTTTGGTGGTAAATCTGATGTTTCTGTGGAGCCCTTAACTGCTTTTGTGGCTAAGTTTGTACCAAATAGATATGTAAAGTTAAAATTAAACAGAGAGGAAGCCTTTAACGCTTCTCTGATTGCTAGAGGAGCAGAGGTTGAACTAAAGACAGCTGTAAGTAATGAAGGGGAAATATTAGGTGAAAAAGTCAAGATTTATTTTAGTTCTGGTGCCTATGGTTCAACTTCTGTTCATATAGTTACAGCAGCTGGACATAATAGTTCTGGTCCCTATGAAATTGATAATATAAAAGTAGATTCCTATGGAGTATATACAAATACACCACCTGTTGGTGCTTTTAGAGGTTACGGTCATCCAGAAGTTCACTGGGCTAAAGAAAGACAGATTCATCTAATTGCTAAAAAGCTTGGTCTAGATGAACATGAAGTAAGATTAAAAAATATGTTAAAACCTGGTTCAATCAATGCACTAGGTCAAGAAATAGAAGAAGAAAACGGTGATTTAGTCGGCTGCTATAAAAAAATAAAAGATAGATTAGATGAAATTGAAATAGATAAAAAACCTAATAAGGTATATGGCAAAGGAATAGCAGCAATTATGAAATCCCCGGTTATGCCCACTAATTCAGCTGCTTCTGCAACCTTAAGATTTAACGAAGAAGGTACAGTAGATATTGCTAGCAGTGGTATAGAAATGGGACAAGGTACTAATACAGCTATGAAACAGATTGCTGCAACTGCTTTAAAATTACCTTTAAATAAGATCAATATTAAAGAAGATAGTAGTACAGATATCTCACCCTACGGATGGCAGACCATAGGTAGTACAACAACCTGGAAAGCTGGCCGAGCTATCATAGATGCAGCTGAAAAAGCAATAGATAAACTAAAAGAAAATGCAGCTTTAGTGTTAAATGTAAATAAAGATAAACTTAAATATTTAGGAGAAAAGATAGTTCACACTAAAGATGAAAGTATTTCCATAAAAACAAGTGAAGTTTGTTTTGGACACCTAGCTGAAAATGGCCTTGTAACTGGAGAACCCGTCCAGACTTATGGAACTTATATGCCCAAGGGTCTAACCTATACAGACCCGGAAACCGGACAGGGAAATGCAGCGGCAGAATGGACCTTTGGAGCCCAAGGGATTGTAGTTGAGATTGATAAAGAAACCGGTCAGTTAAGACTTTTAGATATGATGATGGCTATTGATGCCGGTAAAGTGATTAATCCCAAGATGGCCCGTGGTCAAATAGTCGGTGGTATGGTTCAGGAAATGGGTGGAGCTTTGAATGAAGAACTGGTTTATGGTAATAAAGGTGAAATGAGAAACAATAGTTTTACCGATTATAAAATTCCTACACCCTTAGATCTCTATGATACAGAATTCAATGTCTATTTCTTTGAAACGCCAGAACCGATTGGACCTTTTGGTGCCCGCGGTATAGCCGAACATGGTACAGTAGGCATTACACCCGCTTTTGGTAATGCCATTAGTGATGCATTAGATATTGAAATATTTGATTTACCCTTAACAAGAGAAAAAATATATTTAAAGATGAGCAAAGAAGGTGGTCAAGATGTTTAGTCCATTTGAATATAAACGACCGCAAAACATTGAAAAGGTCTTTGATCTTTTAATTGCTAATTCAAATGCTCAAATTGTGGCGGGTGGTACTGATCTTTTAGTAAAATTAAGAGAAGCGAAACAATCACCTGAAATGCTCATCGATATTAAAGAACTATCAGAATTAAAAGGTATAGAAAAAAATAATAATAAAATTAAAATTGGTGCGTTAACTTCTATTACAGAAATCAAAGAAAGTTCGTTAATAAAAGATAACCTATATTTACTATACCAAGCCGCAGCAGAATTTGGCTGTTATGAGATCAGAAATAGAGCTACAATTGGAGGCAATATTGTTCATGCCTCTCCTGGGGCAGAGTTTGGAACCCCCCTCTTTGCACTCAATGCAGATGTTGAGGTTATTGGTAAAAACGGAACTAAAATAATACCGATTGAAGAGTTCTGGCAAGACGTAGGAACTGTAAAGTTAGAAAATGAACTATTAAGTGCAATAATAGTTGATTTGGATCAAAATCCCAAAAGCAGTTATCATAGGATCAGTCGGGTAGAGGGTATGGACCTGGCTGTAGTAAATACTGCTCTGGTAAAAAAAGCAGATGGTCAGTTTAGATCATACCATGGGGCAGTAGCTAGAATTCCTTATAGAAATAAAAGAATAGATAAAATCTTAGAAAATGGAAACTTTACAGAACAAGATTTTACTAGAATTCAAAATATCATTGATGAAAATGTATCTCCTAGAGCAAGTAGCCTTAGAGCCAGTCCTGCTTATAAAAGAAAAATGCTGGTCAGCCTTCTTAAAAAATGCTTAAGAGATATTGGAGAAATCGGAGATGGTCTCAATGACTAAAAATATTAATATAACTATCAATGGTAAAAAATATAATATAGAAGTTCCCTATCAGATGAGCCTCTTAGAACTTTTGAGAGACAAGTTAAATCTCACAGGAACCAAAGAAGGCTGTGGAAATGGAGAATGTGGAGCATGTACAGTTCTTTTAGACGGTCAAGCTGTTAGAAGCTGTATTATCTTAGCTCACGAATCAGAAAATAAAGAAGTAATTACTATTGAAGGATTAAAACAGACAAATGACTTTAAAAGAATCAAACAAGCTTTTTTAAAGGAAGATGCCGTACAGTGTGGTTTTTGTACCCCCGGCTTTGTAATGGCTGTTAAAGCCCTTTTAAACCGGACAGAGAACCCAACAGATGAAGATATCAAGGAAGCTTTAGGTGGTCATTTATGCCGCTGTACAGGTTATGAATCTATTCATAAAGCAGTTAAGAGATTGATATAAAAAATAAGATATGTTAACAGTAATGGGCCCTTGTAAGGGCCTTTTACTATTTTGACTTTACATAAAAAATCCTATAAAATTACTTATAAAGATATATGTACTTAGGGGGAAATAATATGAGCAATGACAGAGTAGACGGACGAATTAATAATGAAATAAGAGAAACAGAAATCGAAAGAGATTTTACTAAATATGCCGAAGGATCAGTTTTAGTTTCAACAGGTGATACAAAAGTTATTTGTACAGTTTCCGTAGAAGATAGTGTACCCTATTTTTTAAGAGGACAGGATAGAGGTTGGTTAACAGCCGAATATTCACTCTTGCCAAGGTCTACCCAATCAAGAACTATTAGAGAGGCTGCTAAGGGTAAAAGAAGCGGTCGTACAAGGGAAATACAACGTTTGATTGGTCGTTCCTTAAGAGCAATTATAGACCTAGACATGATTGGTGAAAGAACTTTATGGATAGACTGTGATGTAATTCAGGCTGATGGAGGAACCAGAACAGCTTCAATCACTGGTGCCTATGTAGCATTATATGATGCAGTCCAATATATGATAGAAAATGAAATGATCGATAAATCACCTTTAAAAGGATTTGCTGCAGCTACCAGTGTCGGAATTGTTGAAGGTGAATACTTACTCGATTTATGCTATAAGGAAGATGTTAATGCTCAGGTAGATATGAACATAGTTATGGATGAAAATGGTGAAATTATAGAAGTGCAGGGAACTGCTGAAAAAGAACCATTTTCAAGAGAAGAGATGAATAAGTTCCTTGATTTAGCTGAAAAAGGTATATCAGATTTAATAAAAGAACAAAAGAAAAGTGTGGGGTTATTATAAATGACAAGAAAACTACTAATTGCAAGTTCTAATTCGGGTAAGATTGCTGAAATCAAAGATCACTTTAAAGAGTTGAACTTTCAATTTGTCACTCCCGCTGAATTTGATGATCTGGGAGAGGTAATTGAAGATGGCAATACATTAGAAGCAAATGCCCTCAAAAAAGCTAGAGATAGAGCAAAAAAGACTGATCTATTAACTCTAGCTGATGATACAGGCTTAGAGGTTGAATATCTAAAAGGTAAACCCGGGGTTCATTCAGCGCGGTTTGCCCATGAAGAAGCAACTTATCAAGAGAACAACGATAAATTACTTGAAGAATTAAAAGGGATTTCCTACTCACGACGTAAAGCCCAGTTTAGAACTGTTGTTGCAGTGGTGGATCCTCAAGAAGAAAAAGAATATACTGTATCAGGTTATTGTAAAGGATATATTTTAGAAGAACGTAGGGGAGATCGTGGATTTGGTTATGATCCCCTCTTTTATGTACCTGAATATGATCAAACTTTTGCCGAAATGTCAATGAATTTAAAGAATAAAATTAGTCATAGAGCTGATGCTTTAAAAAAAATGAAAAAGGTATTAAAAAGTAGATATTAGGAGTATTGAAGACTTAATATCATCTTAGATGCTATAATTGGTAATAATTATAAGTGAAATATTTTGACCAAAGCCATAATTTAAGTTATACTAATACTTGTCGCAAGAAAAAAACACTGTGAGCGGGAGTA
>CAZXRH010000135.1:0-5918 GCA_964642575.1 uncultured Halanaerobiales bacterium | reverse complement strand
ATCTTTATATTGTAATTATCTGCTAATTGCTTGATCATTTGTTTTTCGGAAAGAAGGTGGTCATGATCTAACTTTGGAATTATAATACCCAGGTTTAATTTTTTTTCCATTAATGTTAACCTCCATTATAATAAAAGAACCTATTTCCTATTATATTTATTCAACAGAACTAATGATTTTCCTTGAATTTTATGAGGTGAGTTTTAAATATTATTTGTATTTTTCTCTTAAGATAAATATTTTTTGTTTTTCTAATTCAATTTGTATTAATATATAAGAATTTGTATGTCTTATGAAAAAAGACTCCTGAGAACAGGAGCCTTAATAAAAGTTATTTATTTTTATTTGCTTTATTTAAATTTTCGGCCACCATTTTCGTCTTTTGTATTGCCTCTTCATTTTCTAATATAGGCACTTTATCAGAATTAGGAACATAAACATGTCCTATTACTTCAGCCTTCATATCTTTTAATACACCTTCTAGTACTATCTCAATTGCTAAAAATTGATTGTTATAAGAAGGTGCACCCCCAACAACCAATAAGGCGGCTTTTTTATCACTAATCTCATCTCGGTCTTTCCGACGCCTTGATGACCAATAGACCTGACATCTATCAATAATATTTTTTAAAGGCCCTGGCACATTATTAAAATATAAGGGGGAAGCAAATACTATATTATCTGCATTATCTATTTTTTCATAAATAGACTGCATGTCATCTTGAACTGAACAGCCTCTATTATCCCAGCAGTAACGGCAGTCAATACAACCTCCCACTTCTGTGCGATAAGCATCAATTACTTCAACCTGACCCTCTAGATGATCTAAAAATATATTTAATAAATCTTTGGTATTACCTTTTTTACGAGCTGAACCAAAAAAGATAAGAGTTTTCATGATGAAACCTCCTCATATTATGAAATTTTAGATCACTTTTAATATTTGTGTTTATCTTTGCGGTATATTATTTCCCATTTCAGTTAATAGTTCTTTAAATTTATCTCTCTGTTTTTTTAGTTTTTTATCGATCTGGTTTCTATCTGTTACATCATGGATTATTGAATAAAGATACTGCTTACTTCCAAATTTAATTGGTTGGCTATAAACTTCCACATCTTTGATTTCACCATAAGCTGTTTTGTGCTTGAAATCAAAATATAGCTTGTTTTCTCGATTAGCTTTACGCATCTCTCGTTTAACAGCAGTCGAATCCATCTTATTAATTTCCATTATTTTCATTGAAGTTAACACTTCTCTCTCCCAACCATAAAACTTTTCTGCTGCTGGATTGGCATCAACAATTTTACCATTCTCTGGATTAATAATTAACATTACAGTATATTTATTATTAAATAAACTTTTATATCTGTCCTTAACCTCTTTGTACTCTTTCTCAATATTTTTAAGTTCAGTTATATCTCTGTATATTACATAATAACCCAGGTTTTCACTCTCTAATGAGAGGGGAAAAGCTTCAATCGAAACTTCAATCTGTTCTCCACTTTTCTTTTTGCGGTAAGTTCTTGAACTTATCTCGCCTTTTTCAATTAATTTTTCAATATAGTTTTCTGTTTCCTGGTATTTATGAGCATGTACAATAGTCTTTATATTTTTTCCTTGCAGTTCTTTTTCACTATACCCAAACATCTCTTCAAAATATTGATTGGTCTTTTGGATATTAAAGTTGTTGTCTAAAATAACAATACCTTCATTGGCTTCTCTAAATAAAGTTTCAAAGGAAATATCATAATCGGATAGTCTCTTCTTTTTGTTCTTTTGTTCAATGGAATAGTTAATAGTGTCTTCTTTTAGTTTTTCTAAATCATTATTATTGTATAGTTTGAGAAAGGTATCTACAACTTGAGGTGAAAACTGTTTACCTTTGTTTTCTTTTATTTCTTGAATCGCTTGCACTTTACTCAAAGGGTCTCTATATGATCTTTGAGATAACATTGCATCCCAGGCATCAGCTAATGCTATAATCTGTGAGATCAATGGTATTTCATTTTCCTTTAATCCTTCCGGGTACCCATTACCATCCCAACGTTCATGATGATAACGCACCTGTCTTGCAATAGACTGTAAAGACTCAGAATTTTTTAAAGCCTTGCTTCCCCAGACAGGATGTTTTTGCACTAAACTATATTCCTTATCATTTAATTTACCCTCTTTATTAAGGATGTGTATAGGAACTAAAAGTTTGCCTATATCATGTACTAAACCAGTCCAGTAGGTTTCCTGCACTACTTTATTAGATAGGTTCATCTTTTCTGCTATTACTGAACCTAAACGTGCCACATTTTCAGAATGGCCTTTGGTATAATAGTCATACATTTCAACCATCTTGATAATTGAAGTGATAAGCTCTTTGGTAAAGTTGGTCTTTAACCTATTTAATCTTTTAAATGAAAAGAAGGTAGAAGACAAAGTAGCAAAGGATTTTATAATTTTTTTGGTGGTATCAGTAAAATTACTATTACTATCTTCTTTGATATCAAGACCAATTCTGCCTACCAGTTGATCATCTACGGTGATATTGATATAAAGTGATTCTTTTACAGGTTTTAAAGCTTGATTTAAAACCTTCTGTTTTGATTTAGGCATTTTACTAATATCGATAAAGTACCCTTTGGACTGAAAAACCCCTTTTCCCTTATAATGAGAAAGCCAGCTGGTTTTTAATTTTACTTGTTTTAATTTTTCTAAATCATGTCCAATTGCATCTATAAAATTACAGCGTCCTGCCTCATCTTTAATACATATCTTACCATAATCAGCTTCAGGTACAATTTCGACCGCCCGAGCCAATAAGTCAGAAAAGAACTCTTTTTCATCAGCCATCTTTTTATTTTCTATATCAGAAACTAAGTCAATCATTTCTGTAAATCTCTTATTAAGTTTATCTAGTTCAATTAAAGATTCTTCTAGTTCTTCATTGATTGTAACAACTTCTTCATTATATGCACTTAGTCTTTCATTTAAATCCAGTACTTTTTCCTGCTGATCCTTAATTTTTTGTTCCCGCTCTTTTTGTTCTGTAATATCACTAAATAACGTTATGAACTTCCCTTTTTCAGGAGAAGTAACTGTTATATTAAAATAGATATCCATAGGAGCATAATATTCTTCAAACTGCTGGGGCTGACCGGTTTCTGCAGTTTTTACATATTTATCTAAAAAGGGTGGTTCCTCTGAATTGTATAAATCAGAACCTAGAGACCCCACTGCTTTTTCTTGACTTATATCAAGGATTTCAGTATAAGCACGGTTCGCATTTAAAATTCTATAATCTACTGCAGTATTATTTTTATAAACAATCTCATGTAAACAGAGTCCTTGTTGAATATTTTCATAAATAGTATTTAATCTATTAGATATCTGTTTATACTTTTTTTCTGCTGATCTTTTATCTTCAATCTTATTTTCTAGTTTGCCATTTTTATAAATTGTCTTAAGATGTGATTCTACTAATTCTCTATATTGACCCATTAAATCTACAAAGTTCTGTTTAAAAACTCTTTTGCTCTTATCATGAACACAGATTGTGCCAAATATTTCACCATTAGGTAATCTAATGGGAAAACCAATATAAGAGATTAAACCTTGTTTTTCTTCAGCGTAATTCTTATCTTTTTCTTCTGCATCTGAAACGATTAACCGTTGATTTTTATTAATGACCTCTTCACAATAATGACCGGAAATAGTTAACTGATCTCCTTCTTCAAATAAGGGGTCTGACTTTTCCTTATTATATACCTTTAATACTTCGACCTCGGGTTTAGAAACCCTAGTAATCAAAGCATCTTCTATATTCATTAATTCTGCCAAAGTATCGACTATATTTTGCCATTTATCTAAATATTTCTTATCAATCTGCCAGTCCTCACCAACACTCATAACTTTTCCCCCTAACACTTTTAGTGGCTCAAATGAGATAGAAGTTAAAAAATATAATTATTTACTTTAATGATAATATTTTTGATTTATATATTTTAATATTAGTTAAAAAAAAAGAAAAAAATGATGTGAAGATATTATGTTTAATATTATTATTTCTGATTAATTTCATATGTCTTATAGTATTTATTAAATATCAAATATATTATACCTTTATAAATAACAAAAAGAATTAATATCTATTCAAGTTTGCTGTATCTTGAATTTAAATAAAGTATAAAAAATGTTTCTCTAAACAGAAAAAACCTGCCCCTTTTACAAGGCAGGTTGTGTTCTTACTTATTTATATTTTATATATTAAACATTTTTCATTTTTGGATCTAAAGCATCTCTTAGTCCATCACCTAAGAGGTTAAAACCTAATACACCTAATATTATTGCAATACCAGGGAAGGTTGCAACCCAGGGGGCTCTCTGTAGAGAACTTCTCGCATCACTTAACATTGCTCCCCATTCTGGAGTAGGTGGTTGAGCCCCTAATCCAAGGAAACTAAGTGCAGCAGCTTCTAAGATCGCAGTCGCTATACTTAAAGTGGTCTGGATAATTAAAGGTGCCATTGCATTTGGTAAAAGATGATTAAAGATTATCCTTACATCACTAGCCCCCATCATCTTGGCCGCTGCAATATATTCACTTTCTTTAATTGAAAGGGCCGAAGATCTAATTATCCGGGCAAATCTAGGTATATTAATTATACCGATAGCAAGCATTGCATTTCTAAGTTGTGGCCCCAAAATAGCCACAATCGCAATCGCCAATAAAATGCTGGGAAAAGCCAGCATAATATCCATAATCCTCATTATTATCATATCCCAAACTCCACCGTAGTATCCCGCTATTACTCCTAAAAATACACCGATTACTAAGGCTAAGCCGATTGAAAATAGTCCAACCTGTAACGAAATTCTTGATCCATATATAATTCTACTTAAGATGTCTCTACCCATCTCATCCGTTCCTAATATATATTCAGAAGATGGAGGTTGATAACGTATCATTATATTTTGCTCTAGAGGGTCATGAGGAGCTATATATGGAGCAAAAATTGCAACAAATATCAATATTCCTATAAAAATAATCCCTAGAAGCCCTATTCTACTTTTAACCAGTCTTCTTCCAGCTTCATACCAAGGGTTTCCAGTATATTTTTTATCAACTTCTTTAGCCATTCATATCACTCCCCCTCTTAACTGTATTCTATTCGTGGGTCTATTGCTGCATAGGAAATATCAACCAATAGATTAACAAAAACAAATGTAGTTGCAAAAAATAAGATACCACCCTGTACCACCGGAAAATCACGCGCATAAATAGCATCTACTAAGTACTTACCTAGCCCAGGCCAGGAAAAAATTGTTTCTGTTAAGACAGCTCCACCTAATAAAACTCCAAATTGTAAACCTACAACTGTTATAATAGGTATAAATGCATTTTTTAAAGCATGCTTATATACAACTATTCTATCCTGTAAACCTTTTGAATAGGCAGTTCTGATATAATCCTTCTTTAACACTTCTAACATACTAGACCTTGTCATTCTAGCTATCATTGCCATTGGAATTGTTCCCAAAGCTATAGCTGGTAAAACAAGGTGACTAATAGAATCTTTAAATGCCAACCAGTTTAAGGTCAAAATACTATCTAACGTATATATATTAGTAATGAAGTTTAAATCTACCCCTACACTCAATCTTGAGGAAGGCGGGAACCAACCTAAAATAACTCCAAATAACCAAATTAACATTAATCCAAGCCAGAATATAGGCATCGAAACTCCAATTAATGCTACTAACATGCTCATGTTATCAAAAATTGAGTTTTGATGTGTAGCCGCAAAAATGCCCGCTGGAATTCCTACAATAACTGCAAAAAACAAAGCAATAAATGATAGCTCTAATGTAGCGGGAAATCTCACCGATATTTCACTTAAAACCGGATTATTACTCATAAGTGAACGAC
>CAZXRH010000134.1:0-5934 GCA_964642575.1 uncultured Halanaerobiales bacterium | reverse complement strand
AGAGCGAGCAGAAATTGAAAAAGCTGCTAAAATTACCGAAGTCTATGACAACATCATGGAATTCCCCGAAGATTTCGATACTATCCTAGGGGAAAGAGGTGTCACCCTCTCCGGTGGACAAAAACAAAGGATTTCAATGGCCCGAGCGATTATTAAAGATCCCAAACTATTAATTCTTGATGACAGCTTTTCATCAGTTGATACTCATACCGAAGAACAAATTTTAAATAACTTAAAACCTGTAATGCAAGATAGAACCGTTATCTTGATATCACACCGTATATCTACTATCAAAAATGCTGATATCATTTTTGTTTTAGATGAAGGTGAGATCTTAGAACGTGGTACCCATCAAGAATTAATTGAAAATGAAAAACTATACTTTGATATCTATCAAAAACAACAACTTGAAGAAAAGATTGCTAATATAAACTAAGTTTAAGGATGATTTACCATGCAAAATGACTTTCGCGAAGAAGAACAAATAATGGGGAAAGCTTATGACTCCCGTTTAATGAAGCGCTTATTAGAATATGCCTATCCCTACTGGAAAATATTATTGGTCTGTGTATTCTTACTGCTCATTGTAACCGGGGTTGACTTAGTACGTCCCTATTTAATCAAGGTTGCTATAGATGATCATATCAATGCCCTTGATAAACCAATGGTAACCTTTTCTACTAATCAATATGAAGAAATGGGGACGGTCTATAATAATAGAAGGTATATTCGAATTGGTAATATAGAAGAAGAGTTTCCTGAAAAACAAAGGTATCAACTATTTGAAATAGATGATCAGTTTTATCTAATTGAAGGTACAATCAATGAAAGAGAAGAAATTGCAGTTAACGAGGCTGGACAGTTTATAGAGATTAGAAATGGAGATAAGATACTTAATGCTCAAACAGTTGATGAAGAAGTTATTCAAAATTTTAGGGAACAGGACTATAACGCTTTAACCAGAATCGGACTTATCTTCCTTACAATAATTGTATTTGGCTTTGGCATTAATTATCTTCAGATCTATTTATTAAATAAGACAACACAAAAGATCATCTACAATATGAGACAGGAAATTTTTTCTCATCTACAGAAAATGTCACTTAGCTATTTTGATAAAAATCCGGTCGGTCGCTTAGTAACAAGGGTTACTAATGATACCGAAACTTTAAATGAGATGTATACTAATGTATTAGTTAATCTATTTAATGATATCTTTTTAATTATTGGAATAGTAATTATTATGTTTAGACTTAACTTTACCTTAAGTTTGATTTCCTTTACGATTGTACCGATTGTCATCACAGCTGCTTTTATATTTAGGAGCTATGCAAGAGATGCTTACCGAATGGTAAGAATCAAGTTGGCTAAAATTAATTCGGCTCTATCTGAAAATATTTCCGGAATGAAAATTGTACAAATTTTTAACCAAGAAAAAAGAAAGTTAAAAGAATTTATGTCAATAAATGATGAGTATTTTGATGTCAGTATGCGCCAGATCAAAATATTTGCTATCTTTAGGCCTTCCATGGATTTAATGTACTCATTAGCCTTAGCCTTATTAATTTGGTTTGGAGGAGCAAGAGTCTATAATGAAGTCTTACAATTTGGTGTTCTATATGCTTTTATTAACTATATTCAAAAGTTCTTCCGCCCCATTAATGACTTAAGTGAGAAATATAATCTATTGCAGTCCGCCATGGCTTCCTCAGAAAGGATCTTTAAAATACTTGATACAGATGCAGATATTAAAGAACCTAAAAATCCAGTTTCTTTACCTGACAATATCAATGGTAGTGTGGAATTTAAAGATGTCTGGTTTGCCTATGAAGACAAAGAATGGGTTTTAAAAGATATCAATATTGATATTGAACCTGGACAAACTGTTGCTCTGGTTGGGGCAACCGGTGCTGGTAAAACTTCTATTATTAATTTAATAAGTCGTTTTTATGATATACAACAGGGTGAAATCTTAATTGATGGTGTTAATATTCAAAATATCAAAAAGAATGAACTAAGAGAAAAGATTGGCGTAGTACTGCAAGATGTATTTTTATTTACCGGTGATATCGGTAGCAATATCTCATTAAATGCTGATATTAATCAGGACAAAATAGAAGAAACTGCTGAATATGTAAATGCTGATAAGTTTATCTCACAACTTTCTAATAAATATGAACATGAAGTTAAAGAAAGAGGTTCAACTCTCTCGGCTGGTCAAAAACAGCTACTTGCTTTTGCCAGAGCCTTAGCTTTTGATCCTGATATTTTAGTCTTAGATGAAGCAACCGCCAATATTGATACTGAAACAGAAATGCTAATTCAAGATGCCTTAGAAAAGTTAACAGCTGACAGAACAACTATCGTAATTGCTCATCGACTCTCTACAATTCAACATGCTGATAAAATACTGGTTCTCCATAAAGGCAGAATTAAAGAAAGGGGTACCCATCAGGAGCTTCTGGCTGAAGAAGGGTTGTATTATAATCTGTATCAACTGCAGTATAAAGAACAGGATTTCTAACCTTGATTATTTTTATAAAGTTGCAGGAATAATTATGTTTATAAAGAAATATAACTATACCAGGAGGCGATGTTATGGAATTAAATCCGCCTGAAAAAGATGGTTATTATGCCTTACTTCTGTCAATTCTGAAAGGATATTCTGCCAGTAAAGCCTTATCTTATATTAAAAACGGACAATCGAGAGCTTAAATCGGTCAACAGACTCCATATGAGAATATGGAGTTTTCGTGTTTATAATGTATAAAAATGCTCATAATTATTGATTTATTAACTACTTATCCACAATTTGTGTATAACTAATAACAATTACTAATAAAATGCTACAAATTTACTCTATTTTTGGTAATATTAGGGATGAAAAGTAAAAACCCCGAGTACTCGGGGTTTATTTTTTATTATTGATTTTTAATTTAGTGGCAGAATCCTTTGGCAGGGGTTCTATAATATCCTCCCATTCCTCTAAAGCTTCTAAATGGTCTGGACTGAAAATCAAAATTACCATGTCTTGATCCAAAACCACTTCCTAATCCAATTCTATATTCATTTTCTAATAACATATTAATCTGTTCTTCATTTAAAACATTTCTCATATTTTTTAGATGTTCAGTTCTCATTTCAGTTAACTTATTTTGCAGTTCAGCGACTTCGGTTTCCATGTCCGATATCTCCTGTTCTGTCAAACCTTCTAAGATCGCTTCCCGCAAACTCAACCTTTTCTCACGTAACTCTTCTATAACTTCTTCTCTTTGGTCAAAAAAGTCATCTCTTAAATCTTCAATTTGGTCTAATTGTTCTTCTTCTAAATTAAGTACATTGAAATTGTCTTGTTGATAATAAGGATTTGGGGTATTATGCATTCTATATCCCTGACCTGCTCCTCCCGGACCCATCTGAGCTTCTACCAAAAAATTACCTGTGCCTAAGACAATTAATGATAAGATCATTGTAGTTACTATTAATTTTTTCATTTTTATCTCTCCTCTTTGTTGTTTACTTTAAATACATTATAGGAGAGAATTATGAAGACATTATGAAGAAAACAAAAATATTTTTCGAACCTTTGTTTTAGTTATGCACAGTCTGTGGATAAATTGTGAACAGATATTCGGATAATTTATAAAATAATGGTTATAGTTGGTAAAGCCACCTTATTATCCTATCTCTGTAAATAAAACCTATAAGAAAGGCAATCCCTGCAATGACGGAAACTGTGAGGGCTGTCGTATAATTTTTCTGTTCTATGTTAGCTCCGATATAAGCAGAGAAAACAATGGCAGGTAAACGGGCAAACATACTGATAAAAATGAATTTGAGATAACTAACAGGTGTAATACCGGCAAAATAAGCAAGTGCATCCTTAGGAGTACCGGGAATAAAATAAAGTAAAAAGAGGACTGTACCCCCACTTTTTTCTTCGTTAATAAAAACATCCCATCGATTAAACATCTGTTCTGGTACAACCCACCTTACAAAGTCGTATCCTAAAAATCTGGCAATAATAAAACTGGCTGCAGATCCTAACGCAATTCCTAAAATAGAATAGATAGAACCCAAAGTAGTTCCAAATAAAAACCCGGCTGCTATTTCTACTAATTCGCCCGGTACGATAAAGATAATAACTTGAAAAGCTTGAATTAAGATAAATATTAAAACTTCAAAATTGCCGAAAACAGTCATCCACTCTTTTAATAAAGCGGGATCCTTGATTAAACTGTATATATCACCGCTTAAAAAATAAGCAATAACAGATATACCAACAAAAAACAATATTAAAACTATCATTTTGACCTTAATATGGTAAGGTGTGTTTTTCATTCTAATCCCTCTATGTAAATATATTTTCACTCATCTTTTTTTAATAATATCATAAATTAAAGATTAAAAAAATACCATCAGTACTTGCATGCGATGGTATTTTAATTATCTATTATATGTTATTTTATTAAACTGTTTTCAATTGATTTTAAGATCACTTTGCTGCTGGCTGTTGCTCCTGATATAAGTTCTACATTCAAAGACTGTTTGTCTATTACCTCATTAATAATTACTTCAGCAGGTTTACCACGCCAGTTTCTATGATCAACTAATCGTATATTCGTTATTTGATGCTCTTGCACCTCTACCTCTACAATGGAACCTACCAGTCCGATTCTTTCTTCTCCTATATAAACTCCATCATCAACATCTTCTAAAGAAACATCTGAAATAGTCACCGCGTTTAACTTCTCATCCATGCCTGTAAAAACATAAGCAAAATAGATACTAACTGCTACAATGATGATCAGCACTCCGATAATAATTTTCTTAAACATGGTTTTCTTCCTCTCAATTAGAAATTAAATACTCTACATACTCTTCGGCTTTTAAATGAAGTTCTTTTTTACTTAGTCCCTCTTTGCCTGAAAAATAAAGAGAGAGTAAGCCGTTAATAGAATTAGTTAGCAGTTCTCCTGTTATCTCTTTGTTTTTTTCTTTAATTAGACCTTCACTTACAAAAGTTTGCATTATGTTCTGTTGTAGATTAAATAGATTAGGTGGTGACTCCGTTTTTATATCTTTTAAATCACTTGTTTTGATATTTTTAAAAAATATAAAATGATAAAGCTTTTCATTTTCTAAAAAGAAATCAATGTATTTATTATAGACAGAATTTAAAAGTTGTACTCCCTTTAGCTTTTCTTTTTTAGTTTCATAATGTTTTTCTAACACATCAGATAAATTATGTACGACCTTAATTCCCACTGCCCATAACAGTTCATCGAAATTATTGAAATAATTATAGATAGTAGCATAGGAATAACCTGCTTTTTTTGCAATGTTACGAACGGTAAGTTTGTCCATTCCTTGTTCAATTAAAATATTATAGGCTGCTTCCACAAAATATTTTCTCATTCGTTCGGCTTGTATCTTCTTATTAACCATTTCCTTCACCCTGAATTTTTTGGGCAAACTCAACTATTTTATCTTCTAAGAGCTCAGATTCACTACCTTTACCATGAGCTACAATTTTAACCATTGCTTTTTCAAAAAAGTTCATTTTATCCTTGTTATATTCATGGCCAAAATAACTTTTGAGTTCAGCATGATTAATCAATTCAGATGGTAAAGATTCATTCAGCTGCTTTTCAAAGTCATCTTTTAATCCACAGCAAAGATAAATCCCAATTTTCTTTTTTAGCAGTTTTTCTAAGTTGTCTTTTACAAACTGTTTAATTTCTTTTTGTATTTTGCCACCATAAATAGATCCACCGAGAATTATTGTATCAAAATTATCAATAAAAGGTTTACTGTTTTCCCTAATATTAACAATTTCCTTTTCTTGCTCTAGCTTCTGATATAAGATATTGGCTGCCTTTTCAGCACTACCGTGCTTACTAGCATAAATGATAAGGGTTTTCACTATTTCTT
>CAZXRH010000133.1:0-5974 GCA_964642575.1 uncultured Halanaerobiales bacterium | reverse complement strand
GTTTTAAACCGCTTATTGTTTTTCAAATAGATTAAAAACTTTCTCATATTTACAACCATAGTTCTCATTTTGTGGTCTACTTTTTGCTTGTTTCTGATTAATCCTTTGTATAAAACATTATCACAAATAATAATACCGTCATCACTAATTTTTTCTTCAGCCATCTTAAATAAGTTAAGATACTGCCCTTTGGCAGCATCTATAAAGATTAGGTCAAATTTTCTTCTTAAATAGGGTACAATTTCCCGTGCATCACCAAACTTAAAATTTACCTTTTGATCTAATCCAAAGTCTTTTAAATTTTTTTGAGCACGTATAAATCTCTCTTCATCTCTTTCAATCGTAACAATTTCTGCCTTTTCATCCATATATTCAGCCATCCAGAGAGTTGAATAACCAACAGCAGTACCTAATTCTAAGATTAATTTAGGATCTTTAATTGAAATGATTGATTTTAATATATTTGCAATTTCTCTTGAGATAATAGGTATATGTTCTTTTTGAGCCTTTTTTTCGATCTCTTTTAACTTTTCACTTTCTTCCCAAAGTGTAAATATTTTATTTTCATCCATCGATTAATCCCTCGTTTTTCATTTCCCGCTGTTTTTGAATATGTTCTTCATAACTTTCTGTAAAGATATGACGACCATTATTTAAGGCAAAATAGAAAAGAAAGTCAGTATCAGCTGGGTTTAAAGCAGCCTCAATAGAGGCTTTACCAGGGCTGCAGATCGGTCCTGGGGGTAAACCCTTATACTGATATGTGTTGTAAACAGAGTCTACTTCTAAGTCTTCATAAAGTAGTCGCTCTTTGTTTTCTTCTAAGACATATTGAACTGTTGCATCAATCTGTAATTTCATATCCTGATTTAACCTGTTATAAATAACTGAAGCGATTACTGGTTTTTCATCATCAAATTTTGCTTCCCTCTCAATTAAAGAAGCAATTGTTACTAATTGATGTATATCATATCTATCATTTAATTGACTGGTTTCTATCAATTCTTTTACATTATCCTGAAAAGAACTTAATAATACATCTAAGGTTTCCTGGGCATTAAACCCAAGTGGTATAGTATAGGTATTGGGATAAAGATATCCTTCTAAATTAAATAAGACATTTTTACGTTCATCAGGTAAAAAATCATAGTCAAAACTATTATTTTCAATGGTTTGCACATAACTATCTAAATCATTTTTACTTTTTTCAGCCAGTCTTTGTAAAACTTCTTCTACTTTAAAGCCTTCCGGTATGGTAACCTTATAAACCGCATTACCACCTTTTTTTAACTGGTCTGCAAGTTCAAACATATCCATGGAAGGACTCAGATAATAATAGCCGGCCTGTAGTTTCTGGTCGGCTTCGGTAAGATGTATGTAGGCTTGAAAAATAAGCCGAGACTTGATTAAATCATGGATATAAAGGGTGTCAACTATTTCGCGAGCTGACGCCCCTTTTTTAATCTCTATTAATATATTTTCATCATTAGCAAGATTAACCGGGCTGGTTAAATCCTTTACTTTTAATGAAACTGTTATTAAGATAATAAAGATTAAAAAAATTATTCCGGCCTTTTTCACTTGCTTAGATACCTCTCTCTAACATTTTGAAATTCTTCTTCATCTTCAATAATACTTAAGTAACTTTGATCTCCATCATGGACCATCTTTAAAACTAAAGCTTCTTTATCTTCATCTCCTTCTTCAGCAGGTACTAAGACTAAATACTTACTACCGTCAAAACGTACTTCATCTTCTATTAAAAATCTTTCTTCTACTCCTTCGTTTTTTAAAACTAATTCACCTGCTTCTTCATCTACATAATAACTACCTTCTTCATTCATTATCTTCACCATCCTTTTTATTTAGATAATCCAAATAATTTTGCAGTATTAATGCTGCTGCTATTTTATCAACCATCTTTTTTCTTTTTTTACGGCTTAAGTCAGCATCAAGCATACTTTGATCAGCAATCAGAGTTGTAAATCGTTCATCCCACTCAGTTATTTTGAGATCAAGACTGTTATTTAAAAAATTGATAAACTGCTGAGTTTTTTCAGCCCGGGGACCTTGAGTCCCATTTAAGGAAGTGGGCATACCGACTACAATCTCATCAATCTCATATTTATTTATATAGTCTTTAATCGTTTCTAAATCTTTTTTCAAATCCGTTCTGGTAATTACTTCTTTACTATGTGCTACGGTATTGGAACGATCACTTATGGCAAGTCCGATATACTTGCTGCCGTAATCAATGCCTAATTTTCTCAATTAAAATTCCTCCAAAAGTGAATAAAAGGGTGCTTCCAAATTAATTTAGAAGCACCATTTTTATAATTATTTATTCAAATAGTTTTTTACTAACTCTTCAATGATTTCATCCCGGTCAATCGTTCTAATCATCATCCGGGCATCCTTATAGCTTGTGATATAGGCGGGATCACCTGAGAGTATATAACCGACAATCTGGTTCACTGGATTATATCCTTTCTCTTCAAGGGCTTTAGAAACCCTTTTTATCACATAGCCAGCTTCACTCATTTCTTCTTTTGTCGGTTTAAAGCGCATCGTTTGATCATTTTTATTATCTTCAGGCATATATACCACTTCCTATGTTAATATTTATAGAATTTATATAATTGAAATTTATTACTTGTCTTTAATTATCTCTTCTGCTTTAGCTAGAGCTTCATCGATCTTTTCTACTTTAGAGCCACCGGCCTGGGCCATGTCGGGACGTCCGCCCCCACCGCCTCCGGCAACTCGAGCCACTTGCCCGATAATATCTCCGGCATTATAGCCCTGATCAACAAGATCTTGTGTAATTTTGGCTACAAATAATACCTTGTTATCTAAAGCAGACGCTAATACAATTATACCTGATTCCATTTTATTTTGCAATTTATCAGCCATTTTTCTGAGGGCATCATTATCTACATCCTGTAGTTTATGAGTTAAGAGCTTAACTCCGTTAACTTCTTTGACCTCATCCATAATATCGGTTGTTTTAGAATGTGCAATCCGATCTTTTAATGACCTGATCTCTTTTTCTAATTCCTTGATATTATCTTTTAATTTATTGATCTTATTAGGTACTTCTTTTGATTCTGCATTTAAAATGTTAGCTGATTTTTGTAAGAGTTCTTCTTTATCATTAATATATTCTAAGGCTTTAAAACCGGTTACAGCTTCAATTCTTCTAATTCCAGAAGCAATAGAACCTTCATTTACGATCTTAAATAATCCAATATCACCGGTTCTGTTCACATGGGTTCCTCCACATAGTTCAATACTGAAATCTCCCATCTCTATTACTCTTACCTTTTGGCCATACTTTTCGGTAAAGAGAGCAGCTGCACCTTTTTCTTTTGCCTTTTCAATATCCATCTCTTCTATTTTAACATTAAGGTTATTAATGATCTGTTCATTAACCCTATATTCAATTTCTTCTAATTCTTCAGCTGTTAAGCCGGAAAAGTGTGTAAAGTCAAACCTAAATCTTTCCGGTTCTACTAAAGAACCAGACTGATTGACATGGTCACCTAATACCTCTCTTAGAGACTCATGGAGTAGATGTGTAGCAGAGTGGTTACGCATGGTAGCCCTTCTGTTATCTTCAAATACTTCTAAGGATACTTCATCTCCCACTTTAACTGTACCTTTTTCTACTTTTGAGTAATGTAAATAGAAGTCCAGTTTGCTTATTGTATCTTTAACAACAGCTTTTGAACCATTGGTTTTAATATATCCTTTATCACCGATCTGGCCACCACTTTCTGCATAAAAGGAGGTAGTGTCTAAAATTAGCTGTCCTTCTTCTTCCTCATCTAATTTTTCAACTAGCTGACCATCCTGGATGATCTTTAAGACCTGAGCCTGATTAGACATGTGTTTATAACCAACAAACTCGGTCTTATCAATCTCATCAGCCAGTTCTTTTAACAGTTCATCTTCTTTAGTACTGCCAAAGCCTACTTCCTCTCTTGCTTCACGAGCACGTTTTTTCTGTTTGGCCATTTCTTTTTCAAAACCTTTTTCATCAACTGTTAAATCATTTTCCTGTAAGACATCTTTGGTTAAATCAAGTGGAAAACCAAAGGTATCATAAAGACGAAAGGCTTTTTGGCCTGATAGTTCTTGTTTATCCTCTGCTTCTAATTCATCTATCATTTCAGAAAGAATACTTAAGCCCTGTTCTAGAGTATTAAAGAATCTTTCTTCTTCTGCCTTTACAAACTTAATAATTTGTTCTTCTTTTTCTTCTAAGTTAGGATAGCCGCCTGACATAGTATCAATTACAATTGGTACCATTTTAAAGAGGAATGGTTCTTCATAACCTAACTTCCCACCATAACGGACTGCTCTTCTCAGCAGTCTTCTGATTACATAACCTCTACCTTCATTAGAGGGTAATACACCATCAAAGATCGACATGGTTACTCCCCTGATATGATCTGCAATCAGACGGTAAGCCATTTTAGTTTCTTCATTTTTCCGGTATGGAATACCACTATCTGCTTCTAAATATTGAATCATGGGATAGAGTAAATCAGTTTCAAAGTTTGATTCTACTTCCTGTAAGATAGAAGCAACGCGTTCTAAACCCATGCCTGTATCAATATTTTTATTGGGTAGTTCTAAGTATTCCCCATCTTCTGTATAGTTATACTGGGTAAATACGAGGTTCCAGATCTCTAAATACCGGTCTCCTTCTCCTCCGATTACATCTTCTTCACTGGTTCCATACTCTGGTCCTCGATCATAATGAATCTCAGAACAGGGACCACAAGGTCCGGTTCCAATCTGCCAGAAGTTTTCTTTTTTACCCATTCTAATAATTCTTTCTTCCTCTAAACCTACAATATCATGCCAGATATCGTGAGCTTCTTCATCATCTTTATATATTGTTATCCAGAGTTTATCTGGGTCTAAGCCTAATTCTTCTGTTACAAACTCCCAGCCCCACACTATTGCCTCTTCTTTAAAGTAGTCACCGAAAGAAAAGTTACCTAACATCTCAAAAAAGGTCTGATGTCGGTTGGTTCTACCTACATTATCTATATCATTAGTTCTAATACATTTTTGAGAAGTCGCAATTCTTGTTTCAGGTGGTTCCTTACGACCATCAAAATACGGTTTAAAAGGAGCCATTCCTGCATTTATCCAAAGTAAGCTTGGATCATCCTGAGGTACGAGGGGAGCACTGGGTAGGATTAAGTGATCTTTAGTTTTAAAAAAATCTAAATACTTCTGTCTTAATTCATCTCCTGTCATCTTCTTTCCCCCTTTTACTTAATTCTTAACTTGGCATAACGTCTTTTACCGATTTGTACAATCATGCCATCTTTAACTTCTAAATCAAGATTAATCTTTTCATACTTTTTATCATCAATACTAACTGCACCCTGTTTGATCATTCGGCGGGCTTCACTGTTTGAATCTACCATACCGGTGGCTGCTACAATTTTAACGATCCACAGTTCACCGTCTTCAAGTTCATCTTCACTGATCTCTACTTCCGGAATATCCTCCGGTAGGCCGCCTTTTGAAAAGACATTTTCAAACTCGTTGGCTGCCTCTTTTGCTTTGGCTTCACCGTGAAATTCCTCTACTATTTTATAAGCTAGATTCTTTTTATGCTGCATTGGATTTACATTTTTAACTTCTATATCTTCTTTAATCTCTTTGACCTTATCTACATCTACATTGGTCACTAATTCATAGTATCTTACAATCAAATCATCTGGAATTGACATTACCTTACCATACATTTCAGATGGTTTATCTTCAACCCCGATATAGTTATCAAGGCTTTTACTCATCTTTTCGGTTCCATCTAAGCCTTCTAAGATCGGCATCATGACTAAAACCTGTGGCTCTTGACCATATTCTTTTTGTAGGTTTCTACCTACTAAAAGATTAAATCTCTGGTCAGTTCCACCTAACTCAACATCGGCTTCAATTGCGATTGAAT
>CAZXRH010000132.1:0-5974 GCA_964642575.1 uncultured Halanaerobiales bacterium | reverse complement strand
TTATTCAAACCATGACATATTTGCATCTTCGGGTGCATTTTCTGATAGATATTCAGCTACAATAGGTATAAATTCATCATAAGTCATTTCTTCCCCTGTTGAGACAAATACATTAGGTTTCAATTCTTGTTTTGGACTATCTGGGCTTGCTCCAATCCAGCAATGAGGTTCATATAAGCCATATTCTATTTTAATATTAGGTTCTGGATTACTTGTTTCTTCTAAGAATTCTTCTAATAAGATAACTGCTTTATCGAGATAGAAGGTATCCATAGTTCCAGTAGCTATATATAGTTCGCCATTAACTTTAGGTCCTAATTCTTCCCAATTTTCTTTTAAGATATGGACTAGATCATATTCTTTCCAAGCTTCTGCTACATCCTCATTTATTTCTCCAGTTACAGGATTCCAAATATTTTGTGGATATCCATTAGATCCTACTGGACTATATACAGCTTCCCATATTGACCATTGGCCACCAGATCTATTATTCGGGCCAACTGCATTTTCGTAATGGTTTTCTTGTCTCATGGTAAATGAGATATTACCATCATCTCTAACAACATCAGGTCTTTCTATAGATACCCCCCATTCACCTTCTGCTTTATTGGTACTGCCCCAACTAGCAGCCATAGAGTAGGCATTTTCATCTTCATAAACATTGACTATTTGATAATGATGAAAATCGATAGCATCAGGACACCATGACCAGGTTCCACCAAAGAAATCAGGATGTAATATCTTAGTAGCCATTGCTTCCCAGCCACCTGTTGAACCACCTGCTACAATTCTTGCCCAGGGCTCGGAAATAGCGCGATAGTTTTCTTCAATATATGGAATGAGCTCTTCACGAATAGCATCCCCATAAGGTCCAACATTAGCTGAATTTACTGAATAAGAAGTGTCATAATATGGGTTGGCATCTCTAATATTTACAACTATCATCTGGGGAGCATCATCAGACATCCAGTACTCATAAATATCATTACCTTCTTCAAATCCTAAAGGAGTACTTCCACCCGGCCAGTGACCTAAATGATATATTACCGGATATTGCATATCAGGATTATCTTCAAAACCCTTTGGTAATAATACATTGGCGCCAATATACATGTCATGTCCCCAGAATTCAGAGGCTATTTCACTTTTAATTTTTGGATATTTTACATATTCGGTATCATCATAATTTCCCTGTTGTAGGACTTCGCCTTCTTCTAAGGGATTAGGTGGTTGGATTATATGAGAGAGTTCTAATTTTATAGTCCCGGTTTTATTGGAATCTATATATACATTATCTACTTTACTATATAAATTACCGGGTGCTCTAAATACACTTTGACCGGCACCAGAATTTAAGTGCATTTTTAAAGTGTGGCCATCACTACGGTTAAAAGTTGTGTAGATATTCATAAAAGCCTGAATGTAATAGCCGTTAGCAGAGAGATCACTGAAATCATCAAGGGGCCAACTTGCTACTTTTACATCACTGTCATTTATTATAAAGCTGTCACCGACTTCGAGATCTTCCACATCTTTAGCCCAAAAAGGTTCACCAGCAATATCAACGTTATTACGAGGTTCGCGACTGCCGTCATTGGAAACAATAATAAAAATTCTACCATCTAACGGAGTTTCAAAGCCTAAGTTCTCTAATTCAGTTACTGCTTCTTCTGTAAGTGTAATTTCAAATTCTAAGCCATCTTCCGCCAAAATCATTTGTGGGGACAAAGCCATAATAACAAAAAACAGAACCAGACTTAAAAGAAAAGTTGAAGAATACTTAATTTTCATTTTAACCCCCTTAAAATTATGTCACCTTTAAGCCGACAATCCCAGTAAAATAATTTTATTAAAAAATTTATTTATTAATTTAAAAAAGTTAAAAGAAGATACAACATAGTAGAGGGTTCAAATTTTTACTGGGACTAAAAAAATTATACCACCTCCTTCGTTTAAAATATTATTTATACGTTAATGTATATTATTAATTCCATACAGAGAAATAAATACCTCTTTATTATAAAAAATATTCTGAATATAGGACCATATAATTGAATATAATATTTAAAAATAAAAAAGCCAGGCTAAATAATAGCCTGGTTAAAGTAAATTTATTTATTACTTATTACTCATGGTTTTCAACTTTTTATCAAGATTGTTATTTATTTTCGGTTGTTGATAGTTAGATAAAACATTATTTTCAGTTGAAATCTTTTTCCCTAATCTTTTTTCTAGACTTTCCATGGTATGGGGGTGAGTCATAAAGTTGCCTCCAATACCCACTTCTTTAACTACATCTTGTGCAATACTATCTTCATTAACCTCGATACCATTTTGATAGTTTTCTATATTCTTTAAGATATTTGTATCTTGAATTATCTTTTTATAAGAAACTCCCATATAGTCAGCGATACTTCCTGCTGCATATATTATAATATCAACTCCACTACCTACAGCCGTATGCATATTTAACATAGTTTCATATCCCGCTTGATTATCTGTTTGTTCGGAGTCTGTTATACCACCCGCAACTAATGAAGGCATATTATAATAATCAGCTATCTCTGCTACAGCAGCAATTATTTTAGTATATTGGGAATTCCCAACGGTTATATCTCCCGATTTCATGTCAGTTACAGATGAAGTTGAACTGTAAATGACAGGGGTTTTAGAATTAATTAGTTGAACTAAAACTGCTCCTAATAATATTTCTGCATTTTGTAAAGTTAATACCCCTGCTAAAGAATTAGGACCTGTCATACCAGACATGGTCTGGGCATAGACTGAGACTGGTTGACCTGCTTTTGCCCAATTGATCAAAGTATTTAGTGCAGTATTATTATACTCTAGAGGACTTGAAGCTCCCACTAATTTCAACACATAATTATTATTATTGAACTCATTTTCTCCAAAAAGAGTTTTGGCCATCTCAAGTATTTCTTTAGTTTCTGAATTTCCTGATCCGGTTCCAATTAGTGCCTTATCAGAATATTTCACTGCACTATAAAACATTTTCTTATGTCTTATGTTTTCATCTAAATCAGTAGTGGCAATGATGTCACCACCAACAAGATCAATATATTGATTTAAGTGGTAATACTTCATTAGTTGATTATAATCATCATATGTTCCGTATTCTTTGTCTTCTTTTTTGTAAATAAAAGGAGGTCCTAGTGGTGGGCCTAATATTGACTTACTATTGCCAATTTCCAAATTATTTTTTTGGTTTCTCGCTTTCAGCTCAAAACTAGAGGGTATTTGAGCAATTAATTCTTCTAATTTTTGTTCACTTATGTATACTTTTTTATCTTTTACCTTAATACCATTTTGTTTAAATACAGAAAGAGCTTTTTCGTTGTCGATTTCAATACCTTGATTTTCTAAAAGTTTAACAGTGTTGTTGTGAATTAAATCCAGATCTTTTTTTGAAAGTAAATGCTGTATTTGAAAGTTATTATCTATCATTTATATCCTCCTTTATATAATCAATAAGAATCATGATTAACTTATCATCAAGCAAAGTATATCAATAATAGAATAATAGTCAAATTTAAACAAGAAAAATTAGATGAAGGTAGAAATATTATTCAGCATTTTATATACTTATAAAGATACTAATTCACATTTGAGATGCTAAATTTAAAGGAGTGAGTTTATGAATTCATTAAAGGGAAAAGTAGCTTTAGTTACTGGTGCTAGTCGTGGTGTGGGAAGAGGTATTGCAAAAGGACTAGGGGAAGAAGGAGCAACTGTATATATAACTGGGCGGACAATAGATGAAAAAGATTCGGAAGTAGTGCTAGAAGGAACAATTAATTCCACAGCAGAAGAGGTTAATCAGTTAGGTGGAAAGGGAATACCTTTTCAGTGTGATCACAAAAATGATTTAGAAGTAAAATCACTTTTTAAAAACATTGAAAAAGAATATGGCAAATTGGACATACTCGTAAATAATGTTTGGGCTGGTTACGAAAACATATATCAGGCTAACAGTCCAGACGAATATATATTCGAAAATAATTTTTGGGAATTGCCTACTAATTTTTGGGATGACATGTTCAAAGTAGGATTGAGATCTCATTTTATTGCTAGTCAACAGGCAGTACCCTTGATGATTAGACAAAAAAATGCACTTATTGTAAATATATCATTTTTTGCTGCCCAAACCTATATTTCTAATGTTCCCTATGGAGTTTGTAAAGCTGCAATAGATAAAATGAGCAAGGATATGGCTTTGGAACTCAAAGAATATGGTATAACCTCACTTTCATTATAACCTGGATTAGTAAGGACAGAAGGAGTTATGAGAAATAAGGATTTTATTGATTTATCAAATTCTGAATCCCCTTTATTTATAGGACGAGCTGTAGCTGCTCTGGCTAATGATGAGTATGTTATAAATAAAACGGGTCAAATATTGATAGCAGCAGAAATTGCAAGAGAATATAAGTTTACTGATATTGATGGTAAACTTCCTAATTCCTTAAGGGAAAAATACTTAAGCTAGGTTTATAGAAATAATAAGTCTATTTAGTTAGTTTAAAATTTTGTGGAATAAAAAAACCAGTAATCATAATTGTAAAACATTAACTTGATAAGTATAGGTTATTGTGTTAATCTCACCATGTAAAAGAAATAAAGGCAATTGAAGGGGCGATATTTATGAAAAGAACACTTACTTTGACTTTGATCATATCTTTAGTCCTCTTTGGTTTTGGCAGCTTTATCATAGATGCACAGGGTGTTAATAGTGAAATTAGACCAGGAGAGCTTAATAGAGACACTGAAAATAAATTAACTTATCAGCAGATATATAAAGGTGCTCAAGATATTGTTGATGTAAATAAAACTCAGACCGCCCAAATAAAAATATTATTAAATGAATACTATAATGAAAGAGAAGAGCTAATTAGTAATTTAGATTACCAGCAAGCAGAGTTAAGACAGATGATTTTAACCAATGCAGTTAACCAGGATAATCAAGTAATAAATGAAGAAATTGTTAATACAAATAACAAACTAGTTACTTTAAGAAATGAATATCTCAGAAAATTAAGAGATGTATTAAACGAAGAACAAGTAGAGACAATTTTAGACAATAATTATGTGGTAAGTATTGGAGAACAGGCAGAAGTATATGATAACACCCAGGTTGCTTCTAATGTTTATCCTATATCTAGTCTAGGAGGCTATAATAGATTTTCACAAGATGCGTTACAAAATTTCCAATGTGGAATTAATTACCTACAGAGAAGTTACTAATTATTGGAATTTCAATAATTAAATAACTTGCTGTAAAGCGAAATCCCTTTTAGTGTATTGTTTGCACTAAAAGGGATTTATTTATTGTTGGAATGTTTTGATTTTTTGAAAAAGTGCAGAGTATACTATATAATGATTGAGTAGCTTTATAAAGAAGTTTTTGAGGTGAGTTGATGTATAATATTTTTTCAAATATTTTTTATAAAATACCAAATAAATATATAGATGAATTCAAAAAGGATAAGTTTCAACATAATAATATAAGAATTCTTTTAGTCGCAGCTTTTTTAATTATAGCAGAGTTATACAGTGCGATTTTTATTACAATCCCCGGAACCAGAATGCAGTATCTAGCTTATACTACTGCTTTTGTTATGTTTTTATATGCTCTTGTTAGTCTGAAATTTTATTTGAATAAACCAAGTCAAATGAAATTAAGACATAAAATTTATCAGTTGGGAATAGGTTTTTTTGGTATAACAATAGCCATTACAAGAATAGCTATCCATCCCTACTTTTTAATGAACTTACCAGCAATCTATGTGGCTGTTATATATGGTTTAGCTGTAATTTTTTATTATAGTTACTTAGAAAGTTTATCTATCTACCTTTATGGGATGGCTATATTATATTATTTTGCTACAACTTATCAACCAATTTTATTACAGGGAGATGTTTTTTTAAATGCTGTAGCAAATAGTATTATTGCTTG
>CAZXRH010000131.1:0-6030 GCA_964642575.1 uncultured Halanaerobiales bacterium | reverse complement strand
TTAATTTAACAAGCTCCTTTTTAATCTTATTTTTGATTAGGTGGGAGAAGTTGACTGGACTCCCTCTTTTCTTTCTTCTTATCTTTATTATATAATTTTTAAAGGAAAAAATAAAAATAACTATTAAGAATGAGAATAAGACAATAAAAGATCCCACAATTTAAAAAATTGCGGGATTAAATTTCTAGATATCTATTTCGGTTGCCAGGTCAGCGTTTTTGAATATAAATTTCTTTCTCAATTTTGAGTTGGAACCCATTAATTTTGTAAAGACATCATCAGCTTCAATTTCATCATTAATCTCTACCTTCTGAAGTTTACGGGTTTCAGGTGACATGGTAGTATCCCAAAGTTGATCAGGATTCATTTCTCCTAAACCCTTATATCTTTGAATACTGAAATTACCGGAGCCAACTTCTTCTCTATATTCTTCAAGGCCTTGTTCGTTAAAAATATACTGGCTTTTTTTTCGATATGTAACTTTATATAAAGGTGGACGGGCTAAATAGACATGTCCTTCTTCAATAAGATCCTGCATATATCTATAAAATAAGGTTAAGATTAGTGTAGAGATGTGAGCACCATCGATATCTGCATCTGTCATGATAATGATCTTTTCATATCTGAGATTACTTAAATCAAAGTCTTCCCCTACACCTGTTCCTAAGGCAGTAATGATAGAAGCTATCTCAGTGTTGTTTAAAATCTTATCTAAGCGAGCCCTTTCCACATTAAGTATTTTACCCTTAAGTGGTAAAATAGCCTGATTATGACGGTTTCTAGCCTGTTTAGCGGAGCCCCCGGCTGAATCCCCCTCAACGATAAATATTTCGCTGTCTTCTGCCTTTTTACTGGCACAGTCGGCTAGTTTACCAGGAAGAGAACTTGAAGAAAGTACTGACTTTCTTTTAGTTAATTCACGGGCTTTTTTGGAAGCCTGACGTGCCCTCACAGATTTTAGTGCTTTATTTACAATAGCTTTACCCAATTCAGGGTTAGTATCAAGATAAAGGCTGAGATAGTCATAAGCGCTTTTTTCTACAATGCTTCTCAATTCACTATTACCCAGTTTGGATTTGGTCTGGCCTTCAAACTGAGGGTTTGGTAATTTCACGTTAATGACTGCGGTTATACCTTCCCGTACATCATGACCATTTAGGCCGTTAACGCTTTTAGGAAGGAGATTATTCTTTTTTGCAAAATTATTAACCGCTTTAGTTAAGGCAGATTTAAAACCAGTTAGATGGTAACCTCCATCAACTGTATTAATATTATTAGCATAGGAAAAAATCCGTTCTGAATATCCCTGATTGTATTGAATAGCAAATTCTAATTCATATTCATCAATTGAATCTTCATTATAGATGATTTCATCATGAAGTAAGTCTCTATTTTTATTTAGATACTCTATAAATGCTTTTATTCCACCATCGTATTGATATTGTTCCTTTTTATCATTACGTTCATCTTCTAAAACAAGAGTTAAATCTTTATTTAAATAGGCAGACTGTTTAAATCTATGGGATAATGTTTCAAACTTAAATTTAGTTGTATCAAAAATTTCTCGATCTGGTTTAAAGGTAATCTTTGTACCTGATTTATCGGTTTTGCCATCTTTAGCTAAATTATCTTGAGGTAGTCCCCTTTTATAGTGCTGGACATATTTATGACCTTCCCAATGGGTTTCAATCTTTAATTCTTCCGAAAGAGCATTTACTACGGAAACTCCTACTCCGTGTAGTCCACCAGCAACTTTATAACTGTTATTATTAAACTTACCACCAGCATGTAAGGTAGTGAGTACAATTTCTACAGCCGGACGTCCTGTATCTTTATGTAGATCAGCGGGAATACCTCTTCCCCAGTCTTCTACACTTACACTGTTATCTTCATGTACAGTAACTTTAATTTTATTGCCAAAACCGGCTAAAAATTCATCGATACTATTATCCACTACTTCCCAGACAAGATGGTGTAGTCCTTTAATACCGGTAGAGCCAATATACATACCGGGTCTTTTCCGCACTGCTTCCAGACCCTCTAATACTTCTATTTTATCTGCATTATATCTATCATTGTCAAATAAGTCCACGAATTCATCCACCCTTTCTTCATATTAACCATTATTATTATAACAAAGAGTTTATGGATTTACCACCCATTCTTGCAATAATGTGGCTAGATGGTATAATATCAAATAGGATAAAGATTTTAAAGTACTAATTTTTGCTTAAATGTTATTATATTTATTTATATATTTTTAATATAATTTTTAAATATCTAAATTTTGAAAGGGGTATATTATGTCTGAGAAAATTTCATCAATTGCAATTGAAGAAAAAATGAAAGAAGCGTATCTTAATTATTCACTTAGTGTTATAGTTTCAAGAGCCTTACCTGATGTAAGAGATGGTCTAAAACCGGTACATAGAAGAATCCTCTATGCTGCTGAAGAACTAGGTTTGACTCATGATAAGGACCATAAGAAATCAGCTAGAATTGTAGGTGAAGTATTAGGTAAATACCATCCTCATGGTGACCAAACCGTTTATAATGCTATGGTAAGGATGGCCCAGAATTTTAACCAAAGATATACTTTAATCGATGGACATGGTAACTTTGGTTCAATCGATGGAGACTCACCTGCAGCAATGCGTTATACAGAAGCTAAATTAACAGAGATGTCTGAATATCTTTTAAAGGATATAAAAAAGGAAACTGTAAATTTCAGTGATAACTTTGACGGTACTTTAAAAGAACCTGATGTGGTACCCTCTCGCTTACCAAATATATTAATTAATGGTTCCAGTGGAATTGCGGTTGGGATGTCTACAGATATTCCTCCTCATAATTTAAATGAAGTTGCCGATGCAATTATGGCACTTATTGAAGATCCTGACCTCACTATAGATGAGATCATCGATAATTATATTTCAGGACCTGACTTTCCAACCGGAGGTACAATTGTTGGTAATGAAGGTATTAAAGAAGCCTATAAAAAAGGTAAAGGGAAACTAAATATACGAGGAAAAACCAAAGTTGAACGAGTGGGTCGCCATAAACAGTTAGTTATTACCGAAATACCTTATCAGGTAAATAAATCTCGACTTATTGAAGAAATAGCTAAATATATCAGTAAGGGTAAATTGGATGAAATCAGGGATTTAAGAGATGAAACTGATAAAGAAGGCCTACGTATTGTTATTGAACTAAAACAGGGCGCAGACGTTGAAATTATCCTTAACAGGCTATATAAATACACCTCTCTTCAAAATAGCTACCGAATTAACCTATTGGCCTTAATCAATAACAAACCAGAAGTAATGAACCTTTTAGATATCCTAAATTATTTTATTAAGTTTAGAAGAGAAGTAATTACTAAAAGGTCTCAATATGAATTGGGAGAACTACAGTCCCGTCTTCATCTTTTAGAGGGTTTAAAGAAAGCGATTGACAAACTGGATTTAGTAATTTCTATAATTAGAAATTCTGAATCAGCCAGTGAAGCACATGAAGAGTTAGTAAGTGAACTAAAAATTACTGATGAACAAGCCAAAGCAATTTTAAATATGCAGCTTAGAAGACTTGTAGGAATGGAAATAGAAAAACTCGAATCAGAAGTAACTGAGTTAAATAAAGGAATTAAAGAACTTAAAAAGGTTTTAAATAGTAAAAAGGAAATGAATCAAGTAATAATCGATGAAATTCAAGAAGTAAAAGAAAAGTTCGGTGATGAACGTAGAACCGATATTACTTCTGATGAAGAGAAAGCTAAAATAACCAAACAGGATCTCATTAAAGAAAAAGAAGCTGTTATCTCCTATTCACTTCGTCAAAATATTAAAAGAAATTCTGATATTTCCAATATGAGGGCTTCTAAAAATGACTATATACTTGATTTAATGAAAGGTAGTTCCTATGATACCCTGCTCTTCTTTACAGAAAAAGGTCAAGTTTATACCCTATCTATTCATGATGTAGAAGAACATCACGGCTTATCGACCGGGGAACCGATAAGTAAGTATATTAAAATACCAATGAATGAAAATGTAATAAAAGTGCTTTGCTTAAATGATCAATTAAAAGAAGAATATATTGATATTCTAACCGAAAAAGGTAAAGTAAAAAGAACCTTAGGTCAAGAATATGATTCCAACTATACTTCAATTAATGCAATTAAATTAGATGATGATGATAAAGTAATTGATGTTATTGAAAGCAGAGGTGGTAATGACCTCATTATTGGAACTGATAACGGTAAAACTATTAGGTTTGCCGAAGATTCAGTTAGCAGCACCGGCCGTTACACAATGGGAAGTTCTGGTATTAAACTGGATGATAATAAGGCAATATTTATGGACAAAGTTGATGAACATGACTTTTTAGTATCGATTTCAGTTGATGGTAAAGCAAATAAGATAAGTGTTAATAACTTTAACAATCAAAATAGAAATGGTAAAGGTAGAAACACTTCTAAATCTGGTAATTATGAAATGTATGACATGTTCTTAGCAGATAAAGATGACACATTATTAATCGTTACTGAAGAAAACAAGATGATTGAGTTAGATATTGCAGATATCTCTGAAACTCAACTACCCGGTTATATGTATAAAATTGAGGGATTAAAACCAGAAGATAATATTAAAGATGTTTATAAACTACCTAAGATTGTTATAGAGCTTGAAGATGAAGAAAAGTAAAATGATAAAAAAACATCTAATAGAATTAATAAAAGGAATGAGCTTTTTGGCTCATTCCTTTTTTACTTCCTATTCTTCATAACTAAAAAGATCCTCGATTTTCACTCCAAAATGATTAGCTAATTTAAAAGCTAATGATAAAGAAGGTTCATATCTTTCCTTTTCTATTGAAATTATAGTTTGTCTTGTGACTCCCACTTTTTCGGCCAGATCTTGTTGAGTTAAATCATATTTTGCTCTATAGACCTTTAGTTCATTTTCCATAGTTAACACCTACATTTTTCTTTCAAGATAGGCAAAAAAGGCAATATAACTTACTAAGATAAATGAAACACTACCTAATAAAGTATGGGAGACTGCCATTTTAACCTCTCCTCCTTGAGCATAGAGGATTAATCCAATTATAGTTGCAATGATAGCAAATACTACAACCGCATTTCTCATCGCCTTACCACCAATTTCATGATCTCGCTCATCTTCAATTACCTCTTTTACTCTACTTTTTGACCAGATTATTAATGGTACTCCAGTTCCGACAACGATTAAAGGTAGTATGGAATTATCTAAAATAATACCCATAATTACTGAGATCCCTACAAAGATAGGAAATAGTTTACCCATCGTTTCATATGTCTTTTTTTTCATTAAAATCACTCCTGAACATTTATATTATGTAAAGTTTACTTTACAATATATATAGTAAAACAAAATATACAAAATGTCAAGTAAACTTTACAAAATATATAAAAAAAGAGGGGGAATTCCCCCTCTTTGTTATTTTTATAGTTTATATTTTAATTTCCTGGTTTAAAAGCATCATGCATGACTTGATAAAATTCTGTATTATCTAAAACATCATTAAATGCGCCAGATTCTGGTCCATATGCAAAGATAGGTACTGAGTTAAGTGTATGTCCTCCTGTTGAAGATTTAGCTCTAATTTCAGAGGTTAATACACCTGCATTATACTCATTTGCAATTACTGAACCAATTTCCCAACCTATCATATAGGTGTAATACATATTTCCTTCGTTATTAACAATTGATTTATTGAATTCTTTAGCTTCTTGTGTAGTCATTTCTATATCTGCATACTCAGCAAATACATTTTTGATACTTTCAATTGTCATTCCAGGTTCATTTGCTTTTTCTTCCATCTGAGCGGCCATATATTCAGGTGAAACTTCAATGTCCATGAGAGCTTCTTTGTTAATAGGTTCAGTTACAGAGAAGCCTAATGTTTCATGGTCAGCTACTACAACTACCATTGTATTACCATTTTTCTTAGCCCATTCAACAGCATATTCAACAGTTTCATCAAATTCTA
>CAZXRH010000130.1:0-6077 GCA_964642575.1 uncultured Halanaerobiales bacterium | reverse complement strand
ATATAATAAGAGGAAATAATAATTCTAAATTAAGGAGGAGAGTAATGAGTAGAAAATTAAGAAGAATTCTTATTTTGGTTGTTGTATTTAGTCTTTTATTAGCAGGGAGTATGAGTACTTTAGCACAGGATCAGAAAGTAACGGTGGCAGTAGATGCTCCACCAAGAACAATGGATCCACATGGTTCAGATGCGGATTCAAACCTTTCAGTGATGAGTAACTTTTTCGAAGGGTTATTACAAAGAAATACTAAAGGGGAATTAAAACCTGCCTTAGCTACCAGCTGGGAAAGGGTTGACCGCTTAACCTGGCGTTTTGAACTACGTAAAGGGGTTAAGTTTCATAATGGTAATGATTTCACCTGGGAAGATGTTGAGTACACATTTGAAGAGAGATTAGAGAACCCTGAAGTTTCTGAATTTATTTCATTCGGTTCTTCAATTGAATCTGTGGAAAGAGTAGATGGAAATGATTGGGTAATTGATATAACTACCACAGAACCAATTCCCTATTTTGTTCAGAACTTACACCAGGTATTTATTGTAGACAAAGAATCTACCATGGAAAGAAGTCAGGGTGATATTGGTACTAAGCCAGTTGGAACCGGACCATATGTATTTGAAGAATGGGTTAAAGGTTCATACTTAAGAATGAATGCTAATGAAAATTATTGGGAAGGTGAACCAGAAGTACAGTCAGCTGAGATTAGACCAATAACTGAAGCTTCTACTAGGTTGGCTACAATCAGTAGTGGAGAAGTAGATATTCTACAGGGTATTCCTGTAACAATGTATGAAGCTGTTGAAAATAATTCCGACCTGGAAGTAATTGCAAGACCTTCCAGAAGAGCTATTTACTTAGGCTTAGGTAACAAAGAAGATCAACCTACTTCTAGTCTGAAAGTTCGTAAAGCTATGTATATGGCTATTAATGAGGAAGAGTTAATTGAAAAGGTAATGTTTGGGCATGCGACACCAGCTGCTCAGATTCCAGATCCACCAACTACTGGTTATAGTGACCAGATTGATAGACTGGAATATAATCCTGAAAGAGCAAAAGAGTTATTAGAAGAAGCTGGATATGGTGATGGATTTTCCATAACATTATCAGCTCCTAATGATAGATATGTACAGGATGAACAGATAGCTTCAACTATAGCTAGTTACCTTTCAAAAGTAGGTATTGAAGTTGAAGTTGATGCCAAGCCTAAATCAGTTTATTTTGAAGAAGTAATGAATAATGAGCTCGAATTTTATCTCATAGGCTGGTTTGATGGATCATATGACTTTGGAAGATCTTATTCAAAATTACTGCATTCTGTTGAGGAAGAAACCGGTTATGGTACATTTAATGGTGCTAGTTATTCCGATCCAATAGCAGATCAACTTTATGCTGTCAGTAAAAAAGTTGTAGATCCTGAATTAAGAGCCAGTATCTTAAGAGATTTAAATAGACTAGCAATGGAAAGAGTAGCAGTAATTCCTCTTCACTACCAAGAAGATACTTATGCAATGTATAAGGGGAGAGGAATTGAGTTTACTCCTAGGTCTGATACCTGGATAGTATTTAAGGAGATGTCTTTAAAGTAAAGAAATTTAAATAATAAATAAGTAATAATGCATGGAGCTTATGTTATAAAGCTCCATGCTTTATTATATAAAAAGGAATAACACAAAATATGTAGGTTAATTAGAAGGGAGTATAGATAATGAGTGCTTACATAGGTAGAAGAATCTTACAGGGAATCTTAGTATTATTTTTAGTTTCATTTATTGCATTTATTATATTTCAATATTTGGGAGATCCAGTCATGACTTTGGCTGGCCGTTATGCAACTCAGGCCCAGCGAGCTGAAGTGAGAAAAGCACTTGGTTTGGATGATCCTTTTTACGTTCAATACTTTAATTTTTTAAAGAATGCTTTACAGGGTAATTTTGGGATGTCTTATGTAACCAGGGTGCCTGTGATTGATTTAATAGCAGAGCGCCTGCCTGCAAGTATAGAACTTGCTTTTGTAGCTGAATCTTTTGCAGTAATTTTTGGAGTATCTTTTGGAGTCTTTGTTTCAGCTAATCCTAAAAATATTATTAGTAAATTTTTAATGACTGGTTCTTTATTTGGGGTATCTTTACCCACATTTTTAGTTGGGATATTATTAATCTATTTATTTTCTATTGTTTTAGGTATCATGCCTTCTTCAGGGCGGGGAGAGACAGTAACTGTTTTAAATTTCTGGAGAAGCGGCTTATTAACCCTAGATGGTTGGAAACATGTTATCTTGCCTGCCTTTACTTTGGGAATGTTTCAAATGGCACTGTTGTTTAGAATTACAAGAGGATCGATGTTAGAGGTATTAGGGGCAGAATATATTAGAACTGCCTGGGCAAAAGGTTTAAAAGGGAAAAAAGTTTTATTTAAACATGCCCTACGCAATGCTTTAATACCTGTAGTAACAATGATTGGTCTTCAATTTGGACAGTTAATAGGTTTTGCCATTGTAACAGAAAGCATATTTCAGTGGCCAGGTGCCGGTAATTTACTCTTAAATTCACTTTATGAAAGTGACTTTCCGGTAGTTGCAACTTATGTAATTATAGTGGCCTTAATTGTAGTAATGCTGAATGTGATAGTTGATATTTCTTACGCTTTCTTAAATCCCAAAATAAGGTATAAATAAGGTGATGATAATATGTTTAATAAAATAAATGAATTTAGAAAATCAAAAGTTTTTAAGCATTTTATAAGTCAACCGCTGGCTGTAGCAGCTTTAATAGTTATAACTCTATTATTTTTAGGGGCTGTTTTCGCGCCGTTAATAGCTCCACAAAATCCCTATGAAATGGAGAAGTTAAGTCTATCTGAGTCACTTTTGCCTCCGGTCTGGATGGAAGGTGGTCAATATCCCTATTTACTAGGAACTGATGTTCAGGGTAGGGATGTATTCAGTACTATTTTATATGGTAGTCGGACTTCCTTTATTGTCGGATTTAGTGTGGTGACTATTTCTGGATTATTGGGAGGCGGTATCGGTCTTTTTGCCGGTTATTTCGGTGGTATTTTTGACTCGCTTGTAATGCGGACAGCCGATACAGTTTTATCTTTTTCTAAGACCTTAATAGCAATGTTGTTATTAGGCATCTTTAAACAAAGCAGTATTTTATTAGTTATCTTAGCAATTGTAATATCAGACTGGGTGCAGTATGCAAGGACGATTCGTGGTGAAGTGTTATCAGTAAAAGAAGAGGAGTATGTATTAGCAAGCCGAGCAATCGGTGGTACTAATATGAGAACCATTTTTAAACATGTATTACCGAACTCTATTTCTCCACTTTTAGTCGTGGGAGCTGTTGATTTTGGTATTGCTGTTATGTTAGAGGCAACATTAAGCTTTCTAGGTGTAGGTGTACCAGTAACACAACCTTCTTTAGGAATGATGATTTCCCAGGGTAGAAATTACCTGTATGCCGGTAAATGGTGGTTAATAGTATTTCCGGGACTGACATTAATGGCAATTGTTTTTAGTCTTAATTTGATTTCCGACTGGTTAAGAGATGAAATTGATCCTAAAGTGAAGAACATCTAAATCATTTTTAAAGATAGAAGGATATATTCATTTAATATTGAATATTTAAGTAGAAGTTAATATGGAAGGAATTAAATTTCTTATGATTGATTTTTTTAAGCGGTTTAAAGAAAACTTAAGTGATAAAAATTTAGTTAATAATAATGATAAGTTATTATTAGGGGTATCTGGCGGACCTGATTCCCTTACTATGTTAGATTTATTTTATAAAATACAAGATGAGTTTAATTTATCACTGCTTGTTTTTCATTTAAACCATTCTTTCAGAGAAGAATCTGATGAGGAAGCAGAGTTTGTTAAAAGATTTTGTGATGAACGCAAAATTGAAGCTATTATTAAAAAATATGATGTTCCTCATTATGTAAAAGAAAACAACTTATCGCCGGAAGAAGGGGCTCGTGAAATCAGATTTAAATTTTTACAAGAAATCTATCAAAAGGGTGGTTTTGATAAAATTAGCCTTGCCCACAACAAAGATGATTTGGTTGAAACCATTCTGTTTAATATTTTCAGGGGCACCGGAATGCGGGGACTTAAGGGTATTGAAGATAAATTAAAATATAATGGGATGGACCTTATACATCCCATCTTAATTTTTTATAGATCGGAAATTTTAGATTATTGTCATTATAATGATTTAAACCCTGTTTTTGATCCTAGCAATGAAAGTAATTTATACAGCCGTAATAGAATCAGAAATAATATTTTACCTTTGATTGAAAATCAAATTAATGGGAATGCTAAAAAGGTTATTGCTCAGATGTCGGAAACAATTAAAGAAGATTTTGGATTTATCCAGACCCATAGCCACAAGTTATTAGAGGATATTTTAGTAGAAAAATCAGAAGAAAAGTACATATTAAATTTAAAAGAATTAAAAGAGATTCATCCCGCTATTATTAAAAGAATATTTAATATTATCTTAAAAGAATTAAAAGGTAATGTAGATAATTTTTATTATAAGCATTATAGTGATATAATAAGATTTATAAAAGAGAATAAAACAGGTGATATTTTAGATTTACCTGATAAAATTAATTTAAAAATTTCATATAATAAGTTGTTTGTGTTAAAAGGTATTTTTGAATCAAAAGGAACTTATACTCAAAAGATCATTGAGGAAGGTGAATATACACTTCCATTTAATCAAAAATTAGTATTAGAGTTTAAAGAGGACAAATTAGACTGGCGCAATTATAAAGATAGAAATCACTGTTTAATTGATTATGATAAGGTTAAATTTCCCTTAAAGGTAAGAAATCGCAAACAAGGCGATAAATTTATTCCTTTAGGCATGGAAGGGCATAAAAAAGTTAAGGATTTCTTTATCGATAGCAAAATACCTGATTATAAACGAGATGAGATTCCTTTACTTTTTGATAATAACAATAGATTAATTTGGATTTGTGGTTATCGGATGGATGATAGATTTAAATTAGAAGAAAATAGTAAAAAAACAATTTTAGTTAAATACCAGAAGGAGGAAAATAATTAAAATGAAAGAGCAACATGTTTTTGATGAAGATATGGCAGAAATTATATTAACAGAAGAACAAATTCAAAACAGAATAAAAGAAATGGGAAAAGAAATCACAGAAAATTATGATGAAGATGATGACATAGTAATGCTTTGTGTATTAAGAGGAGCCATTTTATTTATGTCTGATTTAGCTAGACATATTAATCTACCGGTAGTTTTTGATTTTATGGATGTTTCCAGTTATGAAGGTACTTCTTCTTCTGGCATGGTTAGAATCATTAAAGACCTTGAAGAAAATATTGAAGGTAGACATGTTTTAATCATTGAAGATATTATGGATACTGGTTTAACCTTAAAACATGTTATTGATCTTTTAAAAACAAGAGAACCAGCTGATATCAAAGTTGCTACCCTTCTAGATAAACCTGAAAGAAGAGTAGAAAAAGAAGTTCAAGCTGATTTTAACGGTTTTGAAGTTCCTGATAAATTTGTAGTTGGTTATGGTTTGGATTATAAAGAGAAATATAGAAACTTACCTTATATAGGAGTTTTGAAGGAAGAGATGTATACTTAATTTAATTCATTTACAAAGTCAGGCAGTTATGTTATAATATTTTACTGTATGGGTATATTTGTAGGAAGGGAGGAACTGTAATTTGAATAAGTTTATAAAAAATATAGGATTTTATCTACTACTAATAGCAATTTCAATACTTGTTGCACAATTTTTCATGCAGCAGTCTCCTCAGACTCTAGAAAATTTTAGTTATTCACAGATGTTGCAAGAAATTGAAAGTGGTAATATAAATTCTGTAACTATTATAGGAAATGAAAAAGTTACCGGTACATTGGAAGGGCAAAACTTTTCAGTGCCCATTCCCCCTGAATCGATTCCGGTAATAATGCAGGAACTACGAGCAGCTAATGTTACTATACAAACAGAACCACAACCTAGTGCCCCCTGGTGGGTTAGCATTTTAGGTTATGTTCTTCCGATAATAATTTTAATTGGTG
>CAZXRH010000129.1:0-6132 GCA_964642575.1 uncultured Halanaerobiales bacterium | reverse complement strand
TCCCAGAGAAGATTCTGTAAAACCTTTTGAATTTCGCCTAAGCTTAATAAGTCGGGCAGTAGTTCATTAACAACCGCCGAATTATTTTCTTCTACATTGTCGATCAGTTCTTTGACTTCCTGTCTTCCAATCAGTTCATGTGCATGTTCTTTTATAAGTTCTGTTAAATGAGTAGCCATTACCGAAGGTGGATCCACTATCGTGTAATTGGCCATCTCTGCTTTTTCTTTTTGGTCTTCATCAATCCAAATTGCGGGAGTATCAAAGGCTGGTTCCTTAGTTTCAATCCCCTGGATATCTTCGGTTGTCATCCCGGAATCCATTGCTAAATAATGGTCAGGTACAATTTCAAACCGGCTGATTTCAACTCCCTTTAACTTAACCCGATAGATATTCGGTTCAAGCTGTAAGTTATCTAAGATCCGGACCGGGGGAATAATGATACCAAGTTCCATTGCCATCTGTTTTCTAATCATCGAGACCCGGTCTAAGAAGTCACCACCCTGTTCAGGTAGAACAAATGATATGAGATTATAGCCGACCTCAACTTCAAGTTGGTCAACTTTAATAATATTTTTAATCTCATTTTCCCGGGCACGTTGAACCTCCTGTGGTGAAGGCTCTTCACCACCTTCTTCAATTTCTGCGGCCTCTTCTTCTTTTATTGACGTGCGGAGTACAAATCCTAAACCACCCATCAGTATAGCCATTACAAAAAATGGTACTGTCGGTAGGCCGGGCATTAGACCTAAGATAAAGAGCACTATACTGGCAATAAAGAGAGCTTTCGGCTGACTCATCATCTGATCAGACATCTCTTCTCCCATATTGCGTTCTGAGGCAGCTCTAGTTACTATCATACCGGTCGCAGTTGAAATGAGCAGGGCCGGAATCTGTGAAACCAGGCCATCTCCTACAGTTAAAAGGGTATAGGTCTGAGCAGCTTCACCAAAACTTAAACCCTGTTGTGCCATTCCGATTACTAGTCCACCTATGATATTAATCACGGTGATGATAATACCGGCAATGGCATCACCTTTTACAAACTTACTGGCACCATCCATAGCACCGTAAAAGTCGGCTTCTTGTCTTATCTTTTCTCTTTGTTCCTGGGCTTCTCTTTCATCAATAATACCGGCATTGAGATCGGCATCAATACTCATCTGTTTACCAGGCATTGCATCCAGAGTAAAGCGGGCAGCTACCGCGGCTACTCTTTCGGCACCCTTGGTGATTACCACATACTGGATTACGACCAGGATTAAGAAGATGATAAAACCTACTACATAGTTACCACCGACCACAAAGTTACCAAAACTTTCAATAACCTGTCCGGCATATCCCTGCCCTAAAATCAGGCGGGTGGTTGATACATTTAGACCCAGCCTAAATAGCGTTGCAAATAAGAGCAAGGATGGAAAGACCGAAACCTGTAAAGGTTCATTTATGTAGATACTTACTAGAATGATTAGTAAGGAAAATGTAATATTTGCTGTTAAAAGTAAATCCATGATTATGGTCGGCATCGGTATAATAAACATTATGACAATACCGACAACAGCAAAGGCAAATAATATATCTACATTGTAAAATATTTTGTTTAATGTACTGCTGTCAGACGCTGAGGGCATTAAGATTAAACCTCCGAATTCTAATCAAACTTTTTAATACCTGTTTTCTTTCTTGTATACATAAGCCAGAATTTCTGCAACTGCTTCAAACAATTCTTCTGGAATAAAGTCGCCAATTTCACACATCTTATTCAAGGAGCGAGCTAGTGGTTTGTTTTCAACAATTTCAATATCAAGTTCTTTCGCCTTTTCTTTTATCTTAAGGGCAACATATCCTTCCCCTTTGGCTAATACTTTGGGAGCATCCATTTCTTTGATATCAAACTCTAATGCTACTGCAATATGAGTCGGGTTTGTAACTACAACATCGGCATTTTCCACTTCTGTCATCATGCGGTTAACACTCATCTGCCGCTGTTTTTCTTTCCTTTTTTGTTTGAGTTGAGGGTCGCCTTCCATCTCTTTTCTTTCCTGTTTTACCTCATATTTGGTCATTTTGAGGTTTCGTTTATGTTCCCATTTCTGGTAAATGAAATCAAAGACCCCCACCCCTACTAAGAAGATAGTAATGGCAACCGCTGCTTTAAATATTAAGTTACCAATCATCATTAAAGCAGGATGTAAACCCTGTTCGGTCATTGTAATTAAGTCCGTGATTGAATTTCGCAAATATATATATGCTATTACGGCAATTATTATTATTTTTAGCACAGATTTTACCATCTCAACTAAACTTTTTATTGAAAAAAGTTTGCCAAATCCTTTGATAATATTTAAGGAATCTAACTTTGGTTTGAGACTTTCCCCTGTAAAAAGGGGTCCAACCTGACTAAAATTAATAACAATACCCATGATAGCTGAAGCTAACATGACCGGAACTACTAAAGATGCTACATAAAAGATCGCTTCCATTAAGATGTTATAAGCACTTGCAATATCTAAATTTACAACTGTATCAAAGTCAAGATAACTGGTTACTTCCATGGTCAGTGAATCCATCATTCCAGAAAAGAGAATATAGAGCATTGAAAAACTTGCTAAAAGTGTAAAGGCCTGATTTAATTCCTGACTTTTGGCTACCTGACCTTTTTCGCGGGCTTCCCGCTTCCGTTTCGGTGTTGGTTCTTCCGTTTTTTGACCTGTTGAATTATCTGCCATCTTATTTCCTTTCTAATTAACCTGGTCCTAAGATATTAATGACCTGAATTACCTGATCAAGTCCATTGTTTAAAATATCAGCAAAGTAATATACTAAAATCTCAAATGATAATATTAATAAGATAAATCCGATTAATATTTTAAGTGGTAGTCCGATAATAAAGATATTCATCTGTGGAACTGCTCTTGCTAAAAATCCTAACATTACATCAACAATAAAGAGGGTTCCCATAATCGGTAACGCTATCTTAAATCCGATGATAAAAAGATCTGCACTTCTTCTGAACAAAAACTGCCATAAATTTGTATTATATGCTACTCTGCCTATTGGAATAATCTCAAAAGACTTATTCAAACTCCTGATTACCATTAAGTGGCCGTTGATTGATAAGAAAACTAAGATTGTAAATATGTTTTTAAACTGACCGATAATCGGTGAAGAAGCACCTGTCATGGGGTCCACTACATTAGCAATTCGAAAGCCCATTCTCAAATCTATAAACTGACCTGCCAACTGAATTGCAGCAAAGAAAATGTAGATGATAAAACCCATAAAGATACCAATTGATAGTTCTTTTATGATAAAGAGGATAACCTCTAAATCATGTGTGGGGGCTGCAATATTTGCTGCCTGATAGGTTAACAAAAATGTGATAATGGCCATTAAAAAGGCCATAATTATTTTAACCTGTCGCAAAATTACTATACTGCTAAAAATCGGTGTTATTAAAAATAGTCCAAAGTAACGTGCCATGATCAAAAAGAACAAATATATTAAATTAGGTGCTAAAATACTAGCTGGCATATCTATTCATCCTATCCTATATAGAGAGGAATACTCTGAAAAAGTTCGGTTACAAAGTCAACGACTTTGGTCAGTATCCAGGGTCCTAAAAAGGCAATGGCACCCAAAACTGCAAATATTTTAGGTACAAAGGCTAAAGTCTGTTCCTGAATCTGAGTAGTTGCCTGCAGAATTGCTACAAGTAATCCTGTCAAAAGGCCTGCTCCCAGAATCGGGGCAATTACCGTAAGTACCAAATATAAAGATTGTCTTCCTACATCTACAACTACACCTTGATCCACAGTTGATCTCTCCTTAAAAGGTTTGTACTAATGAATTTATAATTAAGTGCCAGCCGTCAACTAAAACAAACAACAAAATCTTAAAAGGTAAGGAAATTATTACCGGGGGCAGCATCATCATACCCATCGACATCAGGATACTTGCCACAATCATGTCGATCATGAGAAACGGAATATAGATCATAAAGCCGATTTGAAAGGCAACCTTAATTTCATTTGTTAAAAAGGCCGGAATCAAGACAAAAAGCGGTATATCTTCTTGGTTTTCAGGCCGCTCCATTTCAGCCATCTCGACAAATAGGGCTAAAGAATCTTCACTGGTCTGTTCAAACATAAAATCCCTTAATGGTTCTTCGGTCCGGTTATAGGCCTGGTCAATATTGATCTCTTCATTTAAATAAGGCTGTAAAGCATCTGTATTAACCGTCTGCCAGACCGGGGCCATGATAAAGATTGTTAAAAAGATAGCCAATCCGATTAAAACCTGACTGGGCGGCATGTTCCTGATTGATAAAGCCCGTTTAATAATCGAAAATACAATTATTACCCTTGTAAAGGAAGTAAACATAATCACAATGGCCGGAGCCAGTGATAATATTGTTAAAAGCCCTAAAATTCTTAAGGATAAAACGAGATCATTACCCCCGCCTTCCTGATTGGGAGAAGAAATATCGAGGCTCACATCGGGAATGTTAAAACCCTCCTGTGCAGCAACATCTATATTTAAACTGAACATTATTAATAATATCAGTATCAAAACTAGATACTGTTTATTCCTCTGAATCACTATCGTTCCTCCCCAAATAGTTCATGAAAAAGTCTTTAAACTGCTGTTGTTTACTGGCCTGACCTTCCGTTATTTCCTCAACATCAAAGTCAAAATCAACTGCTTTCCATTTATCTAGCTTTTCAATTTTGTTTTCAGTCTGACTAATTAATAGTATTTCATCATTTACTTCGACCAAAAAGAGTCCCTGTTTAGAACCTAGATACAGTTTATCGATTAGTTTTAAATGTTTACCAGACTGTACATTTAAGACATTCTTTTTAAAAAATGTGCTTAAGAAATATATGACACCTACTATTAATATTAGATAAAATCCTATTTTTAATATTTCAAACGTATAATTCATATTGAACTCCTTCTAGAGGTCACTAATTCTTTCGGCCGGGCTGATAATATCTTTTACTCTAAAGCCAAAGCTTTCATCAATGACAACCACTTCACCTTTAGCAATCAGTTTACCGTTAACATAAAGGTCAACAAGCTCACCGGCTAATTTATCAAGTTCTATAATTGAACCTTCACCTAAGTCCAGTACTTCACTGATCGTCATTTGTGTTTTCCCGAGTCGAACAGTAACAGTTAAAGGAACATCTTTGAGTAGTTCCATGTTCTGAGGTAATGAAACCCCTTCTTTTTCACCGAACTCAGGAAACTGTGCTTCTTGCACATCAACTTTATTAGAACTTTTAAGCTGTTTGCTAGAACTATGTCCAGCAGAAGCGGTCGCTTTTGCCTTTTTTGGTTTTTCTTCTTGTTGTTCTTTCGAATTTTCAGCAGCAACTTCAGAAATATTAGACTGCATCGAGTTATCAGACTTGGCAGTTAAACCTTCATTATTAGACTGTAAGCTCTTAATTAATTTCTTGGTAAATTCTAATGGAGCTAACTGTTTAAAGGTGCTGTCAATTAGATTCCCAATCTTTAAATCAAAAGATGTTACTACCAATGAATCATCATTATCAAAATATTCATTTTCAAAATCCTCAGCATCTACATCAAAGATCGGCTCCGGAGGAGAAATATTGACCACTTTATCAATTATATTAGATATGGAAGTAGAAGAAGAACCCATCATCTGATTCATTGCTTCTCCTACAGCACTCAGATGAATTTCATCTAATTCCTGATCTGCTTCAATGTTTTCTCCACTACCACCCATCATTAAATCAGCGATAATGGCAGCATCTTTGGAATCTAAGATCAGTAGATTTAAACCTTCTAGACCTTCTATGTACTCTACCTTAACTAAGACAAATGGTTCTGAGTACTCAGATACAACTTCTTTAAAGGTACTAATGTCAACCTTGGGAGCAGTAATATCCACTTTTTTATTAAGGAGGGTAAAGAGCGCTGTTGCAGCTGAACCCATTGCAATATTACCAATTTCCCCGATTATATCTGCTTCATCTTCGGTTAAGTGTTTATCATTATTTGCTTCATCATCTCCGGAATTTATTAATGAATCAATCTCTTCCTGAGATAACTGTCCGTTCCCATTACTCATCTAAATCACCTTCCTCCTTAACTTCG
>CAZXRH010000128.1:0-6169 GCA_964642575.1 uncultured Halanaerobiales bacterium | reverse complement strand
TCCCGTTACATTTTTGTTTTTTTTATATATATAAAACTTAAACCGGGGGTTATCCCGGTTTTATTGAACATTTTATTTGATTTTTACAGCAGTTCCATAGGCAAGTATTTCAGCTGCTCCACCCATGACCTGAGAAGTTGTAAATCTTAAATTTACTACTGCATCAGCATTTAATTTTTGGGCTTCCTCTTCCATTCTAATCAAGGCCTCTTCACGAGCTTCACTAATCATTTGGGTATATTCTTTTACTTCTCCTCCAACTAGATTGCGTAGCCCAGCAACAATATCATTACCTAAATGGCGGGCCCGAATTGTATTACCTCTTACCAGTCCAAGTACCTCTCCGATCTCTTTGCCTTTAATCTCTTCCGTATTAACTGTTAACATTTACTCTCCTCCTCATCAATATTATTCAGTGGACAATTTTCACATAAAGGGGAGCTTTTTAAACAGTGTTCTTTGGCTAGTTTGACAAATAAAGCGTGGAATTCATTATATAATTGAGAATCTGGTTTTAGATTGTTTTCTATCTTGTTTTGTAACTTTTTATAAGATATATTTTGCTTAATATAGTTAATTCTAGATAAAATTCTTTTAGTATAAGTATCAATTACAAAGACTGGCTTATTATATGCATATAATAATATTGAATCAGCTGTTTCGGGACCTATCCCATAAATTGTTAAAAGTTCTTTTCGTTTTTCCGTAGGCTTCCCTTTACCAAATGTATTTAAATTTGCATTATAGTTTTCTTCTATAAAATGTATAAAGGATTTTACTTTCTTTGCTTTCATATTATAATATCCAGAAGGTTTTATCAATTTTGCTAATTTATCCTTGTCAATTTGTTTTAAACTATCTACATCAAGTAAGTTTGCTTCTTTTAAATTACTAATTGCCTTTTCAACATTTTTCCAGCTTACTGCTTGGGTTAAGATGGCTCCAATAATGATTTCGATTCTACTTTCCCCAGGCCACCAATTTTGAGGACCAAAGGCAGAATACAAATTATTATATACCTTCTTTATACCTTTTTTAAATTCATGCTTGTCAGCAATTTGTTGACAGGGATACATTTAATCATTCCTTGTTCAAGATATCTCTAGCAATGACAATACCAGAAACTGAAGCCTGCATAAGTCCTCTGGTAATACCCGCTCCATCACCAGCGGTATAAAGGTTATTAATTTTAGTTTCTAAATTATCATTAACAGCAATCCGGTTCGAATAAAATTTAACTTCAACCCCATAAAGCAAGGTATCTCTTGAGTATAGGCCAGGAGCTAAGTTATCTAATGCTTCCAACATCTCGATAATACCTTTAAGATGACGATAAGGGAATACTAAACTTAGATCACCTGGAGTAGCTTCTTTTAAGGTCGGTTCAATTATTCCACGGTCAATTCTGGTTGGAGTAGAACGGTGTCCATCTAATAGATCACCTAATCTCTGTACTAAAACTCCTCCCCCCAAAAGATTAGCGAGTTTAGCAATATTTTTACCATAAGTGATTGGTTCATGAAATGGTTCAGTAAAAGTCTTACTAACCAGCAGGGCAAAGTTGGTGTTTTCTGTTTTTATATCAGAATGACTATGTCCATTTACAGTTATTAATCCCTGATTATTTTCATTAACTACCTCTCCATAAGGAGACATACAGAAGGTCCTAACTTTATCGTCAAAGGTTGGAGTCTGATAAATCAATTTTGATTCATAAAGTTCTTCGGTCAGTTGTTCAGCGATCACAGCTGAGGTTTCAACCCTTACCCCAATATCAACCGGGTTAATACTGGTCTCAATACCCAATTCAGGGGCTAGTGAACTTAGCCAGGAAGCATTTTCCCGACCAGGAGCTGTAATTACATAATCAGCTTCATACTGAGTTCCATCCGCAGTTTTGACACCTGTAATTGTACTATCCTCTATAATAAATTCCTTTACATTAGTTCTAAACTTGATCTCGACTCCTTTGCTTTCTATAAAGTTTTTCATGTTTGATAATACGGTTTTGGTATAGCCGGTCCCTAAGTGTCTTAACTTAGCAGGGATAAATTTCAACTGTGATTTAATTGCTTTCTTTTTAATATCTTCTACTTTAGAACCGTCAACCCCAAATATGCGATCTGGAGCTCCAAAGTCAAGGTATATATCATCAGCATAACTGATAAGTTCTTTTAACTTTTCTAATCCTATGTATTCTTCTAAATGTCCACCAATTTTAGGAGAAAGTGATAACTTTCCATCACTATATGCACCTGCTCCACCCCAGCCTGAAACAACTGAACAGCTATCACAGTTGATACAACCCATACCAGAATTTTGTTTCATGGGACATTCTCTTTCCGAGATATCTTTGCCTTTTTCCAACATTAAAATGTCTAAATCGCCATTTTGTTTTAAAAGTTCTAAGGCCGTAAATATTCCTGTCGGCCCTGTACCAACAACAATCACATCATAATTGTTTTTATTCATTTAATAAAGCACTCCCGTTCTATTCCCATTCGATTGTAGCCGGTGGTTTTGAAGTCACATCATAAACCACCCTATTAACACTTTCAACTTCATTAACAATTCTGTTTGAAATTATTTGTAAAAGATCATATGGTAGATGAGCCCAATCCGCTGTCATGGCATCATCACTTTTGACAGCCCTTAAAATAATGGGGTATCCATAGGTACGATCATCCCCCATTACTCCGACACTTCTTAGGTCAGGTAATACAGCAAAAGACTGCCAGATTTCTCTTCCTAAGCCAGCTTCTTTTATTTCTTCTCTAAAGATTGCATCTGCATCTTTTAAAATAGATAATTTTTCATTATCTATTTCTCCGATTATTCTAATCGCAAGTCCAGGACCAGGAAAAGGCTGTCTCCAGACAATCTCATCTGGTAATCCTAATACTTCACCAATTTTACGAACTTCATCTTTAAAAAGCATTCTTAAAGGTTCAATTAAATCAAAGTTCATCTCTTCAGGAAGTCCACCTACATTGTGATGGCTTTTAATTGTAGCAGCATGTTCATTGCCACTTTCAATTACATCTGAATAAATGGTCCCTTGTACCAAATAACCGGCATTTTCAACTTTAGAAGCTTCTTCTTCAAAAACTCTGATAAACTCTTCTCCAATAATCTTTCTTTTTTGTTCAGGGTCTGATATTCCCTCAAGTTTGTCTAAAAATCTATCTTTAGCATCTACATAGACTAAAGGAATATTAAATTCTTCACTAAAAGTTCTTTTAACTTCTGCCGCTTCTCCTTTTCGGAGCAAACCGTGATCTACAAATATACAGGTTAGTTGATCTTTAATTGCCTTATAGACTAACGCAGAGGCAACGGAAGAGTCAACACCGCCCGATAGACCACAAATTACCTGTTGGTCACCTACTTCTTCTTTGATTTTTTGAACTTGTTTTTCAATATAATCTGCCATAGTCCAATCTGCTTTTGCTTTACATTCTCTAAAAAGAAAATTATGTAAAATCTCTTTACCTTTTAAAGTATGTAAAACCTCCGGATGGAATTGGACTCCATATAGTTTTTTATCTACATCAGCCATTACAGCCACATTTGTGATATCGGTATGGGCAATATTTTTAAATCCATCTGGCATGCTAACTACTTGGTCACCATGACTCATCCATACCTGTGATTTATCTTCTATTTCCTCTAAAATTCCAATATTGTCTTCAATCTTTAATTTAGCTTTCCCGTATTCACCTTGTTCTGCTTTTTTTACATTACCACCCGGCACCATATTGGCCATTAACTGCATTCCATAACAGATTCCTAGGATAGGAATACCCAAATCTAAAATCTCCGGGTCAATCTGAGGGGCATTCGGACTTGTAACACTATTGGGGCCACCAGAAAAAATGATCCCAACCGGATCTATTTCTTTAACTTCTTGACTAGATATTTTGTATGATTTTATAAAGGAGTATATATTAAATTCTCGTACTCTTCTTGCTATTAACTGGCTGTATTGACCGCCAAAATCAAGGATTAATATGTTATTTCCCACTCTGTAATTCTCCTCTCTAAATTGTTTTAACCACAAATAATATTATAAGGTAAAAAGGCTTAAATGTAAATTAAAAAAAGTGGTATACCGAATAATCGGTACACCACTTTGAGTGTTCTTTATTGGTCTTGTTTTACATCATACCGGGCATTCCGCCCATGCCGCCCATTCCACCGGGCATGCCACCTGGAGCTCCGCCACCATTGTCATCTTCGTCGTCATCAGAAGTATCTGCGACGAGAGCTTCAGTGGTTAGTAACATTGCAGCTGCACTTGCAGCATTTTGAATTGCAGAGCGTGTTACTTTGGCTGGATCTACGATACCAGCTTTAATCATATTAACATATTCACCTTTCATGGCGTCAAAGCCCATGCCAGGTTCTAGTTCTTTAATCTTTTCTACAACAACTGATCCTTCATATCCAGCGTTATTTGCAATTAAGCGCATAGGAGCTGTTAAGGATCTTCTAACTATATCTACACCGGTACCTTCATCACCTTCTAGTTCTAAATCATTTAGAACTTTCATAGCGTTTAGATAGGTGACTCCACCACCAGGAACTAATCCTTCTTCTACAGCAGCTCTGGTAGCTGATAATGCATCTTCAATTCTGTGCTGTTTTTCTTTGAGTTCAGTTTCAGTTGCAGCACCAACGCGGATTACAGCAACACCACCAGCTAACTTAGCTAGTCTTTCTTGTAATTTTTCTTTATCAAAGTCAGAGTCACTGTTCTCAATTTGACGTCTGATTTGGCTGATTCTTTCCTGGATATCTTCTTTGTTGCCTGCTCCTTCTACAATTGTTGTATCGTCTTTTGTAATTGTAATCTTGTGAGCTTGACCAAGATCAGAAATTTCAGCGTTTTCTAATTTAAGACCGAGATCTTCAGTAATTACACGGCCTCCTGTTAGAATTGCTAGATCTTCTAACATTTGTTTTCTTCTATCGCCAAAGCCAGGAGCTTTAACGGATACACAATCAAAAGTACCTCTAATTTTATTTACAACGAGAGTTGCTAATGCTTCACCTTCAACCTCTTCTGCAACGATGAGAAGAGCTTTACCGGACTGAGCAACTTTCTCTAATAGAGGTAGGATATCTTGAATATTTGAAATTTTCTTATCAGTAATTAGGATATATGGATCTTCTAGAGAAGCTTCCATCTTTTCAGTATCAGTTACCATGTAAGGGGATAAGTAACCTCTGTCAAACTGCATACCTTCAACTACTTCTAAGGAAGTTCCCATACTCTTAGATTCTTCAACGGAAATTACTCCGTCCTGACCAACTTTTTCCATTGCTTCTGCAATTAAATCTCCAACTTCATCATCATTACCAGCAGAAATTGAAGCAATTTGAGAAACTTCTTCTCTGCCTTCAACTGGAGTTGCAGTAGAAGCAATTTCATCAGTAAGTTTTTCTACTGCTTTAGCAATACCTCTTTTGAGAAGCATTGGATTTGCACCAGCAGTTACATTTTTAAGTCCTTCATTGAAAATTGCTTCTGCCAATACGGTAGCAGTAGTTGTACCGTCACCTGCTACATCATTAGTTTTAGTAGCAACTTCTTTTACTGCTTGAACGCCCATATTTTCATAGCGATTTTTAACTTCTATCTCTTTGGCTATACTAACACCATCATTTGTAATAGTTGGAGCACCAAAACTTTGTTCTAATAGTACATTTCTTCCTTTAGGTCCTAATGTAACTTTAACAGAGTTTGCTAATTTTTCTACTCCTTTTTTTAACTTACGACGTGCATCTTCACTAAACTTAATATCTTTTGCCATAATTAAAAAACCCTCCCTTAATTAGTTATTACCTTTGTTTTAAAATTAACCAATAACTGCTACTATGTCATCAATATTAACTATTTTGAATTCAACACCATCTACAGTAACTTCGGTACCAGCAAATTTATCAAATACAACCATATCTCCTTTTTCTACTTCAGGTTTTTCATCTTCAGTATAACAGTCACGACCTACTGCATAGATTTCACCTGTCTGTGGTTTCTCTTTCTTTGCTGTATCTGGTATTACAATACCACCTTCAGTTTTTTCTTCTCTTTCTACTAATTTTACTGCGACTCTGTCTCCTAATGGCTTAACACTCATTTAATGTACCCCCTTTAATTTTATAT
>CAZXRH010000127.1:0-6252 GCA_964642575.1 uncultured Halanaerobiales bacterium | reverse complement strand
AAATGACAAAAGGGAATATCTATATAATAAAAAGAAGCTTGAAAACTATAATACTCATGATGAATATTGGAATGCCGCCCAAAAAGAAATGGTGAAAAGCGGTTATATGAACGGTTATATGAGAATGTATTGGGGTAAAAAGATCCTGGAATGGACCGATGATCCGCAAAAGGCTTTTGATATTATTCTTTATTTAAATAATAAATACTTTCTGGATGGTAGAGATCCAAATGGATATGCAGGAGCAGCTTGGATATTTGGAAAACATGATCGGGCCTGGAAGGAAAGAAAAATATTTGGTAAAGTAAGATATATGAATAAATCTGGTCTTGATAGAAAGTTTGACATGGAAAAATACCTAAAAAAAGTCGAAAATCTCTAAAATTTTTTATCAGATTATTACAAATATTATGGTTTATAACCGAAAAATCCTTTACAAACAAATTTAAAACATCTATAATATTATAATAGTTATGTATAATTGCAATTACAACCAAGGAGGTATTAGCGGGTTTTACCTGCAGATATATATGAGAGAGAAGATATTTGATATATTAAGTTATCTAATTGAAGAACTATTAAATAGTGGTGATGAAGTTGTTGACCAAGAGGATTTAATTAATGAATTAAGAGAAAAGGGTTATGAACTAGAAGATATTGATGAAGCTTTCCAATTAATATTTGAAAAACCAGAAATTATTGAAAACAGTGATATTGAAGGAATATCTGAAGAAAGATTCTTAAATAGAGTATTTACCCTTCAAGAAAAGATGTATCTACCTAAAGAACACAGAGGACTTATCAAAAGATTATTAATGATGAATATTATTACAATTAAAGAAACAGAAGAAGTTGTCAATAAAATTATACAAAATGTTTATTATAATGATGATAAAAACTTTAATTTTTGGGACTTAATTGAAGATGTTGTTGAAGATGAAAATAGAATTAAGTATATTTCCAATCATTTTAAAGAATTTTCAAATAGAATATCTAAGGACTTTAAATATATAAATTAATTATTTTGGAGGTTAATTTGATCATGTCTAAAAAGAATCTAGTTATTGTGGAGTCCCCTGCTAAAGCAAAAACAATAAAAAAGTTTTTGGGCAAGAACTTTGATGTAGAAGCATCAATGGGACATGTTGTTGATTTACCCAAAAGTAAGATGGGTATTAATATAGAAGAAAATTTTGAACCGAAGTATATTACCATTCGTGGAAAAGGAAAAGTATTAAAAAAATTAAGAAAAGCTAAAAAGAAAAGTGACCAAGTATATCTAGCAACTGACCCTGACAGAGAAGGGGAAGCTATTTCATGGCACCTATCAAGGGCTTTGAAGCTAGATGAATCTAAAAATAGAATTGAATTTAATGAGATAACTAAAAATGCAATTTCCAAAGCAATAGATAATCCAAGAGAAATAGATCAGGACTTAGTTGATGCTCAACAGGCTAGACGTCTGCTTGATAGATTAGTTGGTTATAAATTAAGCCCACTTCTCTGGAAAAAAGTTAGAAAAGGATTAAGTGCTGGTCGTGTCCAATCTGTAGCTGTTAAAATAATCTGTCAGAGAGAAGAAGAAATAGAAAAATTTGAACCAGAAGAATACTGGTCCATAACTGCTTTCTTTAGTGATGGCAATGAAGAATTTGAAGCAGATCTCTTTAAAATAGATGGAGAGGATTTCAATTTAGGTAGCCAATCTGAAGTGGATAAAGTACTTGAAGAACTAAAAGAAAATGAATATATCATTGATGATATTAAGATTAAGGAAAGAAGAAGAAATCCATACCCTCCTTTTACAACTAGTACCTTACAACAGAGGGCCTCTTCCGTCCTTAATTTTTCTGCGAAAAAGACTATGTTTATTGCACAACAATTATATGAAGGTATAGATATTGGAAGTGAAGGTACTGTTGGTTTAATCAGTTATATTAGAACCGATTCAACTCGTCTTGCCAATGAAGCAAGAGGTGAAGCCAAAGGTTATATTAAAGATAATTTTGGTGATGAGTATTATCAAGGTAGAAACTATGGTAAATCCGGTAGTAATACCCAGGATGCTCACGAAGCAATCAGACCGACCTCAGCTTTTAGATCACCTGATAAGATGAAAAAATACTTATCAAAAGACCAATATGCTCTATATAATCTAATTTGGAATCAATTTATTGGCAGTCAGATGAAGCCTGCTCGTTACAAAACCTTTGCTATAGATATCTTGAATGGGAAATATAATTTCAGATTTAATGGTTCTGAGTTGATATTCCCTGGTTTTTTAACACTATTTAATGGAGATAACAATGATGATTATATTCCACAAGTAAATGAAAAAGACACAATCAAAGCTGAAAACATTGAACCTGATCAGCACTTTACAAATCCACCACCAAGATTTACGGAAGCTTCTTTGGTTAAAACCATGGAAGAAGAAGGTATTGGTAGACCTAGTACTTATGCACCAACATTATCAAAGATTGTTTCTAGAAATTATGTTGATAAAAAAGGTAAGTACTTTATACCAACTGATCTTGGTAAAACAGTTAATGGTTTATTAAATGAATATTTTCCTGATGTAACTGACATAGAGTTCACTGCCCAATTGGAAAAAAGACTTGATGAAATTGAAGAGGGTAAGGAACAATGGCAGCAGATCTTAAAGGACTTTTATTCAGACTTCAAAGAAAGACTGGATGAAGCTTTTGAAAATATGGAAAAAGTTAATATGGATATTGAAACAGATATCAAATGTGATAAATGCGGAAGACCGATGGTTATTAAACATGGAAGATACGGTAAATTTTTAGCTTGCTCTGGATTTCCAGAATGTAAAAATACAAAACCATATCTTGACAAAATAGGTGTTGATTGTCCGAAATGTGAAGATGGTGATGTTGTAAAGAGAAAATCAAAGAAAGGAAAAACTTTTTACGGCTGTAGTAATTATCCTGACTGTGATTTTGTTTCTTGGGATAAACCTACCGATAAAAAATGTCCTAAATGTGGCAGTATGATGGTAGAAAAGTACAGTAAAAAGAAAGGTAAATATTATAAATGTACCAATAAAGAATGTAAACACACTATTCAAGAATAATCTAATATTTGACACAATGAAATAGCTTGTGTTAAACTGAATCCATCAGAAGATTTAAAATTTTGCAAATATTACAGGAGGTACTATTAATGGAGAAAATAAAAGCAACAACAATTGTTGCTGTTAAATATAATGATGAAGTCGCATTAGCCGGAGATGGACAGGTTACTATGGGCGATACTGTAATGAAAGCAACTGCCCGTAAAGTAAGAAGGCTATATAATGATGAAATTTTAGCTGGATTTGCCGGAACATCTGCTGATGCATTTACCTTATTCGAAAAGTTTGAAGGAAAATTAGAAGAATACCACGGCAATTTAGAACGAGCTGCGGTTGAGTTAGCTAAAGAATGGCGTACTGATAAAATGCTTAGAAAACTAGAAGCATTGTTATTGGTAGCTGATAAAGAAAAATTATTACTAATCTCCGGTACTGGAGATGTAATTGAACCTGATGATGAAATCCTGGCAATTGGTTCAGGAGGGGCATATGCTAAAGCAGCAGCCCGTGCTTTAATTGATAGTAATCAGGATCTATCAGCTGAAGAAATTGCCAAACGAGCTTTAAAGATTGCAGCTGATATTTGTATTTATACAAATGATAATATTATTACTGAAGGATTATAATATTTTAGTTTAGGAGGAGACTTATGGAGTTAACACCAAGTCAAATAGTTGAAAAACTTGATCAATATATTGTAGGACAGTCTGATGCAAAAAAGTCTGTAGCAATTGCTTTAAGAAATAGATATCGACGCAAGCTAGTTGATGAAGATTTACAGGAAGAGATTATACCAAAAAATATATTAATGATCGGACCAACAGGTGTAGGTAAAACGGAAATAGCAAGGCGATTAGCTAATATCGCAGAAGCCCCGTTTATCAAAGTAGAGGTTACGAAATTTACAGAAGTAGGTTATGTAGGAAGAGATGTAGAATCAATGGTTAGAGATTTAATTGAAAGTGCGATTAGAATGATTAAAGAAAAAAAGATGGAAGAAGTAAAAAAAGAAGCACTAAAGGCAGCCCGTGAAAGAATAATTGAGAATCTTTTACCAATGCCTGGTAAAAAGAAAAAAGGTCCCTTCCAATTTTTATCAGATGAAGAAGATGAAGAAGATAAATCAGACAGCTATCAAAGAATTCAACGTAGAAGAGATAAATTAATGGAAAAATTAAAAGAAGGAGAATTAGATGATCGCAAGATAGAAATCTCAATTGAAAAAGATTCTCCTCAAATGATGGAACTATTCACCGGTCAAGGTGTTGAAGAGATGGGTATAAATTTCCAGGATATGTTTGGTGATATGTTCCCCAAACAGAAAAAGACCAGGAAAGTTAAGATAAAAGAAGCAATAGATATTTTAAAAGATGAAGAAGCTAAAAAATTAATTGATAATGAAGAGGTAAAATCAGAGGCTATTGATCTTGTAGAAAATGAAGGAATCATATTTTTAGATGAAATTGATAAGGTGGCAGGTCAAGACCAGGCTTCTGGACCCGATGTTTCCAGAGAGGGAGTTCAAAGAGATATCCTTCCTATTGTAGAAGGTTCTACGATAATGACAAAACATGGTTCTATTAAAACAGATCATATTCTGTTTATTGCTGCCGGGGCTTTTCACATGTCAAAGCCATCAGACTTAATCCCTGAACTACAGGGTAGATTTCCTTTAAGAGTCGAGTTACAAAGTCTTTCAGTTGATGACTTTGAAGAGATTTTATTACAACCTAGAAATGCTCTCACAAAACAGTATCGAGCACTATTAGAAACTGAAGGTTTAAACATTACCTTTACAGATGAAGCGATTCGCGAAATTGCTGAATTTGCTTATGAGGTTAATGAACAGACCGAAAATATTGGAGCACGTAGACTTCACACCATAATGGAAAAACTATTAGAGAAACTATCATTTAATGCTCCGGATAATATAGAAAACAGTGAAGTAACAATAGATGTCGATTATGTAAATGATCAACTTTCTGAAGTAGTAAAAGATAAGGACTTAAGTAAATATATCCTATAATTTATAAAATTAAATAAATGGAGGTATTTTAAATGACTGATTTATTAGAAAAAAGTAGGAAAATTAATAGACTTTTACAGAGATCAGGCGGACAACCCGTTGATTTTGAAAAGATGGCCCCGGTTTTATCTGAGGCTATCGAATGTAATGTTTATATTGCCAGCAAAAAAGGTAAAATATTAGGACACGCATTTATGGAAGATTTTGAATGTGAAATAATGGATGAAATAGTGAGTGAAGATAATAGATTTCCTGAAGACTATAATGAAAGCTTATTACAAGTTGATGGAACAAAAGCAAATGTAACTCAGGAAGATCAGGTATGTGTTTTTGATCCCGAACAAGAATGTATGTATTCTGATAAGAAAACTACCGTAGTACCTGTTATAGGGGGAGGAGACCGTCTTGGTACACTAGTTTTATCTCGTTATGGAGATGAATTTAGTGATACTGATTTAGTATTAGCTGAATATGGTGCTTCTGTGGTAGGTATGGAAATATTAAGAAAAAGAAGTAATGAGATTGAAAAAGAAGCCCGCAAACGTGCTGCAGTTCAAATTGCTATTGATACTTTATCATATTCAGAGCTGGAAGCTATCGAACATATCTTTGATGAGTTAGATGGAGAAGAAGGCCTCTTAGTAGCAAGCAAAGTAGCTGATCGGGTTGGTATAACCAGATCTGTAATAGTAAACGCTTTACGTAAGTTTGAAAGTGCCGGAGTTATTGAGTCTCGTTCATTAGGGATGAAAGGTACTTATATTAAAATATTAAATGATTACCTATTAGAAGATTTGGAAAAACTTAAAATGTAGTTTAGTAATTTGTTTAACAAATTTAATATTTTCTAAAAATATTAATTGATAATACCATTTTTATGTGTTATACTAGCTAATGGTAATAAATAAACACATCCCGTGGACCCTGCCACTGGTGCTGTCTGAAAGGATAGTAGTGGTATCGAGGTATAATCCTCTTCGATATTTTAGCAGGGGATGAAACGGATGGAAGTTTAAAACCAGAGAGGAGGTGGCAATATTGTCTGTAGTAAATATGAAACAATTACTTGAAGCTGGTGTCCATTTTGGTCACCAAACAAGAAGATGGAATCCTAAAATGAAGGATTACA
>CAZXRH010000126.1:0-6278 GCA_964642575.1 uncultured Halanaerobiales bacterium | reverse complement strand
TAGGCACACCATCTTCCATACCATTTGCTCAAAATATTGGTATGCTGCCTACTGAAAATTATAAATATGGACAATTTGAACAATCTGAGAAATTAGAAAGCAAAGAACAGAATGAAATTTTATGGCAGAGAAACTTTGCCTGTAGTGGTTGTCCGATTGCCTGTGGAAAGGTCGGAGAAGTATCAAAAGGTAAATTTAAAGGTCTTAAAATAGATACAATAGAATATGAAACATTAGGATTAATAGGTGCTAATTTAGGAATTGGCGATCTTAACTATGTTATAAAAATTTCCAAACTGTGTGATGAATTAGGATTAGATACTATTTCAACCGGAGGAAGTTTAGGCTTTGCTATTGAGGCTGCTCAAAATTTAGATCTTTCTTTTTTAGATAATGAAAAGCTTAAATTTGGTAATGCCTCTTATCTAATAGAAATGATTAAAAATATTGCCTATAGAAGTAATGAATTAGGCGATATATTAGCTGAAGGGGTCAAAAGAGCGGCCGATTCAATTCCGGGGAGTGAAGACTATTCTGTCCATATTAAAGGCTTAGAGACCCCAGCCTGGCCTCCAAGGGGTGCGCCAGGGATGGGATTAGCATTAATGACTGCCGACAGAGGAGGTTGTCACCAAAGAGGTTTTCCTGTATCTTATGAGGCTGGTAGTGAAAAATGGCAGGGTGAAAAACTGCCTAGACTTTCCTTAGACAACAAAGCAGAATTAGTCATATCACTCCAAAATAAGATGGCTGCCCTTGATACCTTAATCAAATGTGATTTTGCTACTTCTGGAATCAGTGAAAAGTCCTATCTCAAGATGTTAGAAACAGCAGTTGATGAAAAGTTCCCGGATAACTTCTGGCAAACTTTAGGAGCCAAAATATGGGACGAGACCAGAAAAATTAATAATAAGCATGGATTTAGTAGAGAAGATGACTATCTTCCAAAACGTTTTGTTAAAGAACCTCTACCAGATGGACCAGCCAGTGGACATCGGATCACTCAATCTGATATGGATCAAATGCTAGACCGTTATTATAAACTAAGAGGTTGGGATAAAGCAGGCAATATTAAATAAGAAATAACTTCTTATCTATTAACTCGATTATTCTTAAAGTCGGACATTTTTTTAAGAATAATCGGGTTTTTTCTTTGTTATAATATTTTTCTTTAATTTTCAAATATTGATATTTAATTTAAACAATAATATAATAATTGATAACAAATGTTATAAACAAATAAAGGAGCTGATATCTTTGTTATTTGAAAAAATTAAATCACCAGGTTTAGCCCATTATTCATATATTATCGGAGATCAAAATGAAGCAGTCGTTATTGACCCTAAACGCGATATTGAAGATTATTTAAATATAGCTACCCAAAATGGGTATCAAATCAAACATATTTTAGAAACTCACCGCAATGAAGATTATATAATTGGCTCAAAAGCATTAGCAGAAAAAACAGGTGCAAATATTTGGCATGCTGATGAACAGTTAGATTACCAATATGGTAGACCTGTTCAGGATAGCCAAATGTTTGAAATTTGCAGATTAAAAATTGAAGCAATCCATACCCCAGGACATACTCCTGGTTCTTTCAGCTATTTATTAAGAGATTTTTCTTTAGAACCATTAATGATTTTTACCGGTGATGCTCTTTTTGCTGGTGATACCGGTAGAGTAGATCTAATGGGTAAAGATAAAATGGATGAATTAGCTCATAAACTTTATGATTCAATTTTTAATAAAATTCTCCCTTTGGGTGATGGTGTTATCTTATGTCCAGCCCATGGAGCGGGCTCAGTCTGTGGAGATACCATTGCTGAAAGAGACTTAACTACCATTGGTTTAGAAAAGAAAGTTAATCCTAACCTACAATTTGAAAATGAAACTGAATTTGTTGAAAATATTAAAGAAGTATTAGAAAGACCACCTTATTTTCGTAAGATGGAAAAACTCAATCTAACAAGTACAGAACCCATTTCTAATCAACCGGCTCCAGCTGCTTTAACACCCCAGCAATTTAAAGACAAAATGCAAGAAGAGGAGACCATTATTTTAGATACCAGAAATGAACTTAATTATGGAGCTGCTCATATTCCCGGTTCACTTTCTATCTGGCAGGACGGTTTAGCCAGTTTTGCCGGTTGGTTTGTTAACTATGATAAAGACATTCTTTTAGTAACTCCTAATCAGTATCCGCAATCCGAATTGAAAATACTTCACCGGATAGGTTTTGATAACATAAAAGGTTATCTCAAAGGTGGACTCCTGCAATGGCATATGTCCGGTTTTGAAAGTAGTTCATTAGGAATGATCAAGGTACAAAAGCTCTGTAAATTACTTGATAAAACTTCCGATTATTGGCTTTTAGATGTTAGAAGTGAGGACGAACTTGCAGAATCAGGTGAAATTCAAGGAGCTAAAAACATCCATATTACTCAACTGCCTAATAATCTTAATCAAATCCCCACTGATAAACCAATTTATATATTCTGTGGAAGTGGACTCAGATCTACCACTGCTGCAAGTATCTTAAAACGGCACGACTTTTCTAATGTAAATGTTGTATTGGGCGGTCTGGAAGGCTGGTCTTCCACAACCTGTCCCATAATTTAATCCATTTTTAATTAGTAAGAGGGGTGTAAAAACCCTTCTTTTCTTAATTTAAACTATAAGTAACAAAGAGAAAGGAGCATAAAAAGTGAATATATTTACCTTAAGTAGATGGTCACCCTATTTAATAGGTTTTTTAATTGGAGTTTTAAGCTGGATTTCATTTATAATATCCAAAAGACCAATTGGAGTTTCAACTGCCTTTGCCCGTTTTAGTGGTATGCTTGAGAAAAAGATAATTGGACCAGATATTGTAAATAAAAAATATTATAAAAAGTATGAACCAAAAGTAGATTGGGGAGTAATGCTTGTTATTGGTTTATTAATCGGTTCTTTTATCTCAGCTTTATTATCTGGCCAATTCCAGTTAGAAATCATTCCAACTATATGGGGTAACTCTTTTGGTATTACACCTTTTTTGAGGATAATAACATCTTTAGTTGGTGGATTTTTTGTGGGATTAGGTGCCCGCTGGGCAGGTGGATGTACAAGCGGCCATGGGATAAGCGGCACAATGCAGTTGGCTTTAAGTAGCTGGATTGCAGTTATCTTTTTCTTTTTAAGCGGAGTCATAACTGCAAACTTAATATATTAATTAAAGTTATTAAAATAGACTGAGAGGTGTTTAAAATTAATACATTAACCCGAAAACATCACATTACCGGCTTAATCATTGGACTCATCTTTGGATTTTTACTGCAAAGAGGAGGATTAACAGATTATGATATCCTAGTAGGTCAATTACTCTTAAAAGACTATACAGTTTTTAAGGTGATGATTACAGCTATTTTGACTGGGATGATAGGAGTAAGTATTTTAAACTATATGGGAAAAATTGATTTGAGTTTAAAAACCGGTTCTCTCGGTTCCTTAATTATGGGTGGAATTATTTTTGGTATTGGATTTGGACTTTTAGGTTATTGTCCCGGCACTCTTGTTGGAGCAGTAGGTCAAGGCTCTTTAGATGCCCTAATAGGTGGTGTGCCCGGTATAATTTTAGGAGCAGGCTTTTTTGCAAATGTTTATCCTCGAATTCAAAACAGTATATTTGAAAAACACCCGATCAAAAAAGCAAGTATTGTTGATTATGTTAAGATAAATAGGTTTTGGGTCATAACTATTGTATCTTTAATATTAGTAATGGCACTTATAATAATTGAATTATTCATTTAATATTAAAAACCTGGTCAATTATTTGGAAAAAAGACCAGGTTTTTATACATTCCATACTTTTTATAGGATTATATTTTCTTTTTACCTAAATTTCCTTAACTAATTTTTTGGTATTTTCTTTTATTTCTTGTAAATCTTTTTGGCTTGGTAACCCTCTAATATCACCCATTTTTCCCTGGGTACTATATTTTTCAGAACCCACCATTTCACTTAATATATACCATTCAGCCAGAATTTTAAAACCTAAATGTTCAAAAAACTGACCTATATATTTAACAGCCGGAATTGCTTCTTTTTTACCGGTGTGTGGACCTGAATATGTACAAAAAATTAGGGCATTTCTTCCTGCAACTTTAGGGGCTTTTATCTTAACATAACCTTGTTCTTCATATTGTGCAAATTTCTTTTCTAAAAAATCTTGCATGGGCTCAGGCGGCATCCAGCTGTAGGAAGGTGTTCCTATACAGACTAAGTCATAATCAAAAAAATCAATGTCATCTAACTTTTGTACATCTTTCATTTTAATATTAAAATTTTCCTCTTTTAGTCCTTCATAGACAGCCTCAGCTGTTTTCTTAGTATTTCCCGTATTAGAAAAATAGATAATTAAAGCATCTTTCAATTTGTAAACCTCCTATGTATTTAAAAATTTTGTTATAAAATATAACCAACTCAAACTATGTGATAATAGAAAAGTTGAATAGAGGTAATCAAAAATATTTATAGAAATAATTTATATAGGATATTTCTTTTAATTTATTATATAAAATTTTTTCTATTAAATAAAATATACCTTCCACTATTAAGGAGTGAAATAGATATGGATAACAAAGATAAAATTGGAGGTAGAGCTTATAATAACGGCCTGAGACTTAGAAACAATAAATACTCTGTAAAAGTGTATTATGACCAAAATGATAACTTAAAAATTGAGACCCAAAGAGTAATGACAAGTAAATATATGGAATATATTAAGAAGATTCCTGTCATAAGAGGGATTGCTGCTCTTTTAATTGCTGTTTTTTCCTTTTTAAAAGAAGTTTTTAAAAATCCTTTAAAATATTGGTTTATATTTTTAATTATATTTGCGGACATTATTTATGTAAGCTTACCGGCTTCAACCGGAGCAGTTTATCAGGAAATATTTTTAATTATCTATTTTGCAATACCGATTGCTTTAATCTTTATTTTTAGAAATAGTGTATCAGAAGTCTTTAAGTTTCACGGAGCAGAGCACAAGGCAGTCAATTACTATGAAGACAACTATAAAAGAGATATGGCTTCATATTCTAGAATCCACCGCCGTTGTGGTAGCAATATAATCTTTTATTATATAATTTTCACCATTATAGCCAGTTTCTTTAATATTGGTGTAAATATATTTATCCAAAACCTATTTATTTTAGGACTTTCATATGAAGTAATGAAAATTACACCTGAAAAACTTTTGATATTTCCCGCTATGTTTCAAAAAATTGTCACAAAAGAACCTGAACAAAGACAGTTAGAAGCAGCTAAGCTTGCTTTACAGGCCCTTCTATATGAAAGCGAGACAAAAGAAAATCTTAAACAATAAAAATATTCTTTGAATTTATTAATAATTTTTGTAAACTAAGGAGTTGAATCGAATGGAAAACTTAGATTACCTAAAACTATTATCAAACCAATATCCAAATGTGCCGGCAGTTAGTACAGAAATCATTAACTTAAAGGCAATATTAAACCTACCTAAAAGCACCGAACATTTTTTAACAGATTTACACGGAGAACACGAAGCATTTCAACATATGCTAAGAACTGCTTCTGGTTTAATTAAATACCAGGTTGAACAGCTTTTTGAAGATGAAGTCAGCCGTAAGGAAAGAAATGAGTTGGCTACCTTAATCTATTATCCGGAAGCTAAGTTAAAGTCTTTAAAAGAAGAAGATGAGGATCTCCCGAAAGAATGGTATACAAAATCATTAAATAGGATAATAAAGTTATGTAAAGAAGTTTCTTCAATATATACTAGATCTAAGGTTAGAAAAGCTCTACCCAAAAAGTTCGCCTATATTATTGAAGAACTATTACATCTCAAATCAGATGATGAAAATAAAAAGGAATATCACAATCAAATCATCTCAACCATTATAGATATCGGCCAGGCTGAGAGTTTTATCATCTCTTTAGCAGATTTAATTCAAACCTTTGCAGTAGATAAATTACATATCATTGGTGATATTTTTGACCGCGGACCAAATCCTCATCAAATTTTAGAAGAACTAAAAGATCACCACAACTGTGATATTCAATGGGGTAACCATGATATTCTTTGGATGGGAGCTGCATTAGGCCAAAAGGCCTTGTTAGCGACTGCCATAAGGGTTACCTTAAGATACGGCCATCTTGAGCTTTTAGAAGAGGATTACGGCATTAATATGAGGCCTCTGGCCAGACTAGCTGGTATTTATTATAATACCGAGGATATAAACGAAGAATTCAAACCA
>CAZXRH010000125.1:0-6500 GCA_964642575.1 uncultured Halanaerobiales bacterium | reverse complement strand
AGTTGCTAAAATAGCTAATGCATTTGGTTGTGAATTATTAGGAAATGATATTCAAGAAAATAGTGAGCTTAAAAAGTTAGGAATGCGTTATGTTGAATTAAAAGAATTGATGAGCGAAAGTGATATAATATCTATTCATGTTCCTCTTATGGATTCAACTGTAGATCTAATTAATAAAAATGAGATAGGGGAAATGAAAGAATCTGCTTATTTAATAAACTGTGCAAGAGGACCAATAGTAAATAGCGAAGCTTTAGCTGAGGCATTAAACAAAGAAAAAATTGCGGGAGCAGGAATTGATGTGTTTGAAATGGAACCACCTATTCCAGCCAAACATCCTTTGTTAAATGCTAAAAATACAATTTTAACACCCCATGTTGCTTTTGCAACCGAAGAAGCCTTTATTAAAAGGGCTGAAATTGTATTTAATAATATATTTAGTTGGTTAGATAATAATCCTCAAAATGTTGTGAATTAAAAATTGATATAAAAAGCAAAATGCCCCTCATTTAAAAATGAGGGGTTAGTTATTTAATAGAATTAAAAATATAAAGATTATGTAAGTTGATATAGAAAAATTCCGCCAATCATCATTAAAAGACCAAGAATTTGTGTCCAGGAAAATGTAATTACATGTTCGCCAAAGATACCAAAGTAATTAATTAAAGCATTTGTAATTATTTGAGTGACAATTAAAATTGTTATGGCATAACTGGCACCTAAAGCTGAAATACCCTTCATTACACTGAACACAATTAAAACTCCTAAGACTCCTCCCAAAAGATAAAAGGGATTTACATCTTTAATATTAGCAAAACTAATTTTACTAACCGCCATAAGGATTATTAAGGCTAAGATAAAGCCAGATCCATGGACAAGGGTATTGGTATGCCAGAGCCCAATATGTTCACTAGCCCGGGTATTAAAAATACCCTGTAATGAAACTAATATTCCAGAAAGAATCGAAAATATTACTCCATAAAGCATAAAAAATCCTCCCTTAGTGATCATCAATCATTATTTAAAATATTTTCATTTGTGATCTTGTAAAAAAGTTAATATAGTGCGATATGTCCATCGGTTCTTTTTTCAGTTCCACCTTTTAATACTCCGTTTTCATTGTCTCTAAATATTATTTGTCCCCGGCCAAAACTGCTTGAATCTAAAGTCATCTTAATTTCATGACCTTTACGGTTTAAAGCAGCAGCTATGTGTTGGGGAAAGTCATTTTCGACTTTAATTTGTTTACCTTCAACCCACTGCCATCTCGGAGCATCAAGAGCGGCTTGAGGATTAAGGTTGAAATCTATTAGGTTCATAAGAACCTGTAAGTGACCCTGGGGCTGCATATAACCACCCATTACTCCAAAAGGACCGATCGCTTGCTTATCTTTAGTTAAAAAGCCTGGAATTATTGTATGGTATGGTTTTTTATGAGGTTTTAAATGGTTGTGGTCCTTTTTATCTAAAGAAAAACTAAAGCCTCTATTTTGTAAGGAAATTCCAGTTCCTGGTACTACGAGACCAGAACCAAAGCCCATATAGTTACTTTGAATATAGGAAACCATGTTACCATCTTTGTCTGCAGCTGATAAGTAAACAGTACCACCTTTATCTAAAGTACCAGGTTCGGGCTGTAAAGCCTGGTCTGTAATTAGATTTTTTCTTTTTACAGCATAATCATCAGCTAATAAATTTTTCACTTTGACCTGCATCTCATCTATATCTGTAATATATTTTTTTCCGTCAGAAAAGGCCAATTTTAGAGCTTCAATTTGTTTGTGGTAAGTATCTATTGTATCTTTTGCCTCAAAATGGTACTCCTTTAAGATATTTAAAGCCATTAAAGCAATTAGTCCCTGACCATTGGGAGGTATTTCCCATACATCATATCCTCGGTAATTAACTTTAATAGGCTGAACCCATTCTGGTTGGTATGAATTTAGATCTGTTTCTCTTAAAAATCCATCATATTCTTTAGCAAAACTAGCAATTTTTTCGGCGAGTTTACCTCTGTAAAAAGCTTCACTGTCAGTCTCTGCTATTAATTTTAAAGTTTGAGCATGATCTTGAGAATTCCAGACATCACCACATTGAGGAGGTCTGCCATCAACTGTAAAAGTTTCAAACCAGTATTTAAACTGTTCTCCTTTTAATAATTCTTGATACTTATCAAAAGCCCTTTGCCAGAATTTACTTAAGTTGGGTGAAACAGGGTAACCTTTTTCTGCATATTTTACAGCTGGTTTTAATACTTCGGTCATACTTAAATTTCCGAACCGATTGACCAAGGCTGACCAGGCAGAAGGTGCCCCGGGAACTGTAACAGGCAGCCAGCCTGTTTTCGGTATTTTATCATAACCCTTTGCTTTAACTTTTTCTATTGAGATTCCCTTTGGAGAGTAGCCGCTGGCATTAAGCCCATGCATTTCACCATTTATCCAGACGATAGCAAAAGCATCTCCTCCAATACCATTTGAGGTGGGTTCAACTACTGTTAAACAAGCAGCTGTTGCCACTGCTGCATCAACAGCATTACCACCTTGTTTTAAAATATCAAGTCCTGCCTGAGCTGCTAGGGGCTGAGATGTAGCTACCATGCCATTTTTTGCAAAACGAGTTACTTGATTAGAAGAGTAGGGATAATTTAAATAATCATGATCCATGCTTTTCACTCCATTCTTTTTATTTGAGTTTAAGATTTTTTCTTTACTTTCTTTTTTAATAATATCAGAAATTAAGTTAGTTTTCTATCTTCATAAGTAAATATTGAATAATTTCAATATACTTATAATCAAACTAACATATTTTGAATAAAGGAATCTACATGAATTTCAATAATATATATAAAGAAAGAATATTACAGTTATTGCAGTAAGGAGTTGAAATATTTGGACTCAAAAGTTAAAAAGTTTATTTCTTATACATATCTTTTTTCCTGGAATTTTTGGCTATTTTTATCTATTGCCGCAAATCAATTTGATGTTCAATATGGAGAATCATTATATCTATTTCTTTTTATCTTAGGTGGATTAGGACCTTTTTATGTAGCATTTATTATTTATAATCCTAAAAATGAACTGCGGAAATACAAACGATTGAAACGGAAGGTTTTGAAATGGAAAGTCAATATTAGATGGTATTTTTGGGTTTTTACAATCCCCTTTTTACTATTTTTATTACCATGGGTGATAAGTACCTTTTATTTTAAGAACAACTTACCACTTTTTACTAATAATATCAATAATATTTTTTATCTTTTATTAATCAATATTGTATTAGGTGGACTAGAAGAAGTGGGCTGGAGAGGTGTCCTTTTAGCAGAGTTGTTTAAAAAATATAATAAGATAACCGCAACTGTAACTACGAGTTTAGTTTGGACTTTTTGGCACTTGCCGCTTTGGTTTATTGCCTATTCTCCCCAAAAAGATGTGGATTTTCTATTCTTTTTAATTTTGGGTTTGGGTTTTTCATTCCAGTTTACAATCTTTTATTTAAAAACCAAAAGTATATTTTTATGTATTTTAATGCACAGTATCTTTAATACATATCTAGCTGTGATTTCCTTTCCTACAACTAGAAATTATCTTTATGCTGGAATTATCTTATTATTTTCTTTTATCATTTTCATTATCATTTATCCCAAAGAATTGAGTTGGGCAAAGAATTAAGTTCATAACTTAGAAAAAAATTAAAAAAGGAGAGAGCAAAATGGCTCGAAAAAAGTTAATTGTTGGTATTATTGGTTGTGGAGATATTGCCAATAATAAACATATGCCGGCCTTGCAGGAATTATCACAACTTTGTAAAATGACTTCTTTTTGTGACATAAAAAAAAGTAGAGCAGTTAAAGCTGCTGAAGATTATGGTAGTAAAAATTCTAAAGTCTATAAAGATTACCGACAGCTACTAAAAGATGATTCTATTGATTTGGTGCATGTCTTAACCCCAAATGATTCTCATAGCCCAATTACAGTAACAGCCTTGCAAGCTGGTAAACATGTGATGTGTGAAAAACCGATGGCTCATAACAAAGAAGCTGCCGGTAAAATGATGGAAACCTGGGAGCAGTCAGACCAAAAATTCACTATCGGGTATCAATTTAGATTTAGAGAAGATGTGCAACAATTAAAAAGAGATCTTAAGGCAAATAAATTAGGTGAAATCTATTGTGCTAAAGCCCATGCTTTGAGGAGAAAAGCCGTACCAGCTTGGGGTGTATTTTTAGATAAGGATAAACAAGGTGGGGGACCCTTAATTGATATAGGAACTCACTCTCTTGATTTAACCCTCTGGCTTATGGATAACTATCAGCCTCAAAGTGTATCAGGTTCTGTATTTAATAAAATGACTGATCAAACGGAAGGCAACCTTTTCGGACCCTGGCAGCCATCAGATTATGAAGTAGAAGATTCTGCTTTTGGTTTTATTAAAATGAAAAACGGAGCCTTAATCTTTTTAGAATCGGCTTGGGTTTTAAATACAAGAGACCCTAAAGAAGCCTCAGCTACTTTTTATGGGACAAAAGCAGGAGCAGAAATACGCTGGAGTTTAAGTGAAGATAAAAGTGAGCTCATCTATAATATGATAGAAGAGGGTAAATACAAAGAAATAAAGGAAAGTTCAATTAAGAAAATGGGACCTGGAGAAGATGTTAAAAACAGTTTGGGTTATAAAGAGGCCAAAAGTTGGTTGGAAGCAATTATAGATGACAGAGAGCCTGTTGTTAAACCAGAAGAGGCCTATACGGTAACAAAGATCTTAGATGCAATCTATAAATCAGCAGCTGAAGATAAAGAAATATATTTTTCAAATTAAAAAAGGATTTTTTAAAAAAATCTAAAATGGGATATATTAGAGACTAATTTAAACAATAAAAATATAATTAAAAAATAAGGAGGTGAATTATTTGGATGAAAGTATATTGGGCTCTACCTATGGAATACTATCTGCAGTAGGATTTGGTACCGTACCTGTCTTAGCATTATTTGCCTACGATGGTGGCATAAATGTATTTACACTACTATTTTTACGTTTCACTTTAGCATCAATACTACTATTTTTATATATCTTCATAACCCAGCAGAAGATTAAATTAAATAAAAAACAGATGTTTAATATATTTATCATGGGTGGAGTTTTCTATTCAATCTTTAGTTTTTGCTATTTCTCTGCCATAAGATATATACCAGCTTCCTTAGCAGTACTTATCTTTTATACATATCCTTTCATTACTGCAGCTATTTCTTCTTTTCTTTTAAATATGGAATTAACTATAAAAATAGTTGGAGCAATTTTAGTTTCATTTATTGGTTTGATTTTTGTATTAGGTAAAACCAGTGGGGATATAGTAATCATCGGATTGTTGTTTGCAGTAGGAGCAGCGGTTTTCTACTCGGTCTATACCCTTTTTGGTGATCACATTTTAAAGGATGTGCCTCTCCTAACAACAATCGCCATGGTTTGTCTTTTTGCCGCTTTTTCCTTTTTAACTATAGGACTTTTAAGCAATAATGTAAACTTTGCTTTTGATTATAGTACCTGGTTACCTGTAATAGGTATAGCAGTAGTATCTATGCTGGGTTTTTTAGCTTTTTTCCAGGGCATCAAAATGACAAATCCCACATCAATATCAGTACTTAGCATGATAGAACCGGTAGTAACAATTGTACTATCGATAATATTTTTCAATGAACTATTAAATTATTATCAATTATTTGGGGCAGTTTTAGTATTAGGTGGTTCTGTTTTAGTAGTTCTCAGTGTAAAGGAAAGAAAAAAAGTAACATAATTATTAAATGAGAAAAATTTCTCATAAATGAATTGTCGGCAAAAAGGCGGATTTTTTGTTAATCACCCTCCCGAAATAGTTTTCTGAAAATTATAATTTTTTAAAAATAAAAAAAGGATTTCATAAAATAGCGTTGAATAAAACACAATAGTGTATATTGTCGACAATCGACAAATAATATTTTATCTAAATCTTTTTGGGTGGTGATAAGTTAAATAATATACATTTTTTAAGTAAGTTATTAATGCAAATATTATCAAATATAAAGGAGGTATATTAGTGGCTAAAAAGAAAACGATTTTAGATTTTAATGAAATGAAAAAAGAAGGGGAAAAGGTTGCCTGGATAACCGCTTATGATTTTCCTACCGCTCAGTTTGCTGAAAAAGCAGGCATGGATATGATCTTGGTGGGTGATTCATTAGGAATGGTAGTTAAGGGCTATAAAGGAACAGTGCCAGTTACAATGGAAGATTGTATCGCACATAGTCAGGATGTAAGAAGAGGTGCTCCTAATACATTTTGTATAGGTGATATGCCTTTTGGTTCCTATCAGGTATCTGATGAAAAAGCTGTTGAGAATGCGGCTCGCTTTTTAAAAGAAGCAGACATGGATGCAATAAAACTAGAAGGTGGACGCCGAGTATCCAGCCAGATTGAAGCAATCAGTGATGCAGGTATAGTAGTCTTTGGACATATTGGACTTACCC
>CAZXRH010000124.1:0-6518 GCA_964642575.1 uncultured Halanaerobiales bacterium | reverse complement strand
ATATACTAAAAGAAGTTTTCAACCATCAACCAATTGGGCGCCGCAATTTAGCCCGTAAATTAAACTTAAGTATTCGTAATGTAAGAAAGCATCTCGATTTTCTGTATGAAAAAAGATATATAAAAATAACCAAAAGTGGTGCAGTTATTACAGAGAATGGAGAAGATTTTTTACATGACCTTGATACCTATATGAAAGAGATCAAAGATATTGCCAATTTAGAAAAGCGAGTGGAAAAACTACTTGGCATAGATAAAGTGATGATTGTACCGGTTGAAAAGGATTCAGAAATAATAAATAAGGAAATTGGTCGTTTTACCTCACGTTTTTTAAGAGAAATGATCAAAGATGAAGATATCATTGCTGTGACCGGTGGTTCTACCTTAGCTCAGGTAGCAGAAACCATGGTCTATTTAGAAGAACCCAAAGAGGTAACCGTGATTCCAGGCCGGGGTGGACTGGGTGAAAATGTTGAAATCCAGGCCAATACGATTGCTTCTAAGATTGCTAAAAAACTGGGCGGCCGATATAAGCTGCTGCATATACCAGATGATATTACAAGAGAAAGCCTGGCGATGATTACCAGTGAACCCTCTGTTAAAAAAACACTGGATCAACTGCAACAAGCTAATATTTTGATTCACGGAATTGGTACAGCTGAGATGATGTCAGCCCGTCGTGATATGGATCCCAGTGAGGTAAATAAACTGAAAGAAAAAGGAGCTTTAGCGGAAGCTTTTGGACTGTACTTTAATGAAGAGGGAGAAGTCGTATATTCAACTGCCAGTGTTGGTTTAAGCATGGCAGATTTAAAGAATATAAATAAAGTAATTGCTGTAGCAGGCGGAGTTGATAAAGCCCGTGCAATTATTTCAGTAGTTTCACCTGATTATCACGATATATTAATAACTGATGAACTAACTGCAAGAGAAATCATATCTCTTAAGGGAGGTGAAAAGAACAAAACTGAATAAATGTTTACTAGCTAACATCAATGTTAATCAATTCTAATTATAATATAAATAAGGAGGAATTTATGATGAGTGTAAAAGTAGCAATTAATGGTTTTGGAGCGATTGGTAGAAAAGCTTTAAGAGGTGGAATTAAAAACCCTGATATTGATTTTGTAGCAATTAATGACTTGGTTGAACCAAAAATATTAGCATATCTGCTCAAATATGACTCAAATCATGGTACTTTTGATGGTGAAATTGACCATACAGATGATTCAATCATAATCGATGGCAAAGAAATAAAGATATATAACAAAAAAGATCCTGCAGAACTTCCCTGGGGTGAATTAGGTATAGAGGTTGTTTATGAATCAACCGGCCTATTTACTGATGGTGAAGATGCTAAAAAGCACATAGAAGCAGGTGCTAAAAAAGTAATTATCTCTGCTCCAGCCACAAATGTAGATAAATCATTTGTAATGGGAGTTAATGATGATCAGTATGATCCAGATGAACACAATATCATTTCTAATGCTTCCTGTACAACAAACTGTCTATCACCAATAGCTAAAATATTAAATGATGAGTTTGGAATTGAAAAAGGTCTTATGACCACAATTCATTCCTATACATCTTCACAGAATCTTTTAGATGGTCCATATAAGTGGAAGAAAATTACCCGGGGCCGTGCAGCCGGTGAAAACATTGTACCAACTACAACCGGTGCTGCGGTAGCTACAACTAAAGTATTACCTGAACTAGAAGGTAAACTGGACGGAATGGCTGTAAGAACACAGACTCCAACCGGTTCTTTAGTTGACCTTGTAGTCACTTTAGAACAAGATGTTACTGAAGAAGAAATTCATGCAGTAATGAAAAAATATGCTGAAGGAGACATGAAAGGAATCTTAGAATACAATGAAGATCCCATTGTTTCCCGTGACATAATTGGTAATCCACATTCTTCAATCTATGATAAAAACCACACCAAAGTTATCCAGGGTAATATGGTAAAACTACTTTCCTGGTATGACAATGAGTGGGGTTATGCTCAAAGATTAAATGACTTTGCTGTTAAGATGAAAGAACTAGGCATATAATTCAAATATAAAATTAAAGGGGTTAAAAGCATTTTGCTTTAACCCCTTTTTATACCTGATTATACGGAGGTGTTTCTTACTTTGAAAAAGTCACTAAAAGATTATGATTTTAAAGGTAAAAGAGTACTGGTTAGGGTTGACTTCAATGTTCCCCTAGAAGATGGGGAAGTAACTGATACTAATCGGATTGAAGCTGCCTTACCTACCATTAAATATCTAATGGAAGAAGATTCTAAAGTAATCTTAATGTCTCATTTGGGTAGACCCAAAGGAGAAGTTAAAGATGAGTTTAAGATGGATCCGGTTGGCAAAGAATTAGCTAATTTATTAAATAAAAAAGTTGTTAAGGTTGATGACTGTATTGGTGATGAAGTTAAAAAAGCAGTTGGAAATATGAGTAATGGAGATGTCCTTTTATTAGAAAACACTAGATTTTATCCCGGTGAAAAAGAAAATGATCCTGCTTTTGCTGAAAAGTTAGCTGAAAATGCCGACATTTTTGTCTTAGATGCTTTTGGGGCAGCACATAGAGCACATGCTTCTACGGTTGGTGTAACCGAATACTTACCCTCGGCAGCTGGCTTTTTATTAATGAGAGAGCTTAATGCCTTAGGAAAAGTAATGGAAAACCCAGAAAGTCCCTTTGTGGCAATTATGGGAGGAGCAAAAATATCGGGTAAGATCTCAGTGATTGAAAACTTACTGGATAAAGTAGACTATATTTTAACCGGTGGCGGTATTTCAAACACATTTTTGAAAGCACAGGGTTATGAAGTAGGTGAATCCCTGGTAGAAGATGATAAACTTGAAACTGCCCGTGAACTGATTAGAAAAGCAACAGAAAAAAATGTAATTCTGTTAATGCCCAAAGATGTAATTATAGCTGACAGGTTTGATAAAGATGCTGAATCTAAAGAAGTAGCGGTTGATTCAGTTCCAAAAGATTGGCAGATTCTTGACAGTGGTGGTACTGAAACTTTAAAGGAATACACTAAAATTATTAAAAACGCTAAAACAGTAATTTGGAACGGCCCAATTGGAGTTTTTGAATTTGAAAAGTTTGCTAACGGTACAAATGCCATTGCGAAAGCCCTAGCTGAAACAGAAGCCCGGACCGTAATCGGTGGCGGTGAATCAGCGGCAGCCGTTAAACAAGCCGGTCTTATCGATAAAATGACTCATGTATCAACAGGTGGTGGAGCTTCCTTAAGATTTTTTGAAGGTAAACCATTACCTGCAGTAGAAGCTATCGATGACCTTAAATAAATGGGAGGTATAAATGATGCGCAAACCTTTTATCTGCGGTAACTGGAAGATGAATAAAACAATAAAAGAAGCCGAAGATTTAGTCAATTCATTAAAAGAATTAGTAGATGATATTGATGATGTTGAAGTTGGAGTTTGTCCACCTGCAATTGACCTACAGGCTGTTAAAAAAGCAGCTGAAGGAAGTAAGGTTAAGGTGGGAGCTCAGAATATGCACTGGGAAGAAAGTGGTGCATATACAGGTGATATTTCCCCGGTCATGATTAAAGAACTGGGTTTAGAATATATCATTATTGGTCATTCAGAACGAAGAGAATATTATGATGAGACCGATGAAGAGGTAAATAAAAAAGTTCAGGCAGCTTTTAAACACGGCTTAAAACCAATTATTTGTGTGGGAGAAACTTTAGAAGAAAGAAAAGCTAATGATACTCAAGATAAGGTAGAAAAACAGGTTAAAGCTGCCCTCAAAGGTTTAAATCAAAAACAGGTCAGCCAGGCCGTAATTGCCTATGAACCGATTTGGGCAATTGGAACCGGTGAATCTGCTTCAGCCAAACAGGCTAATGAAGTAATAAGTTATATTAGAGATGTAATTCAAGAAGACTTTGTAGATGCTGCTGATGATGTTAGAATCCAATACGGAGGTAGTGTTAAACCTCATAATATTGAAGAGTTCATGTCTGAAAGTGATATTGATGGTGCCCTTGTAGGAGGAGCCAGTTTAGAAGCAGAATCATTTGCAGCTATTGCTAAAAAGACATCCGAAATGTAAAGAAAGAGACGTAACAAAGTTAGAACAGGAGGTGTAAAAATGAACAGACCACGGCCACTTGCCTTGATCATCTTAGATGGTTATGGTGAGTCAGAACAAGTAGAAAAAAATGCAGTAAAAAATGCAGATACTCCTTTCCTTGATAAGTTAAGAGAGGAAAACCCCACTTCCATAATTCAGGCCTCAGGTGAAGATGTAGGTTTACCAGAAGGCCAGATGGGTAATTCTGAAGTTGGACACTTAAATCTGGGGGCAGGTCGTATTGTGCCTCAGGAATATACCAGAATTACGAAAGCTGTGGAAGATGGTTCAATTTTAGAAAATGATGTGATTAAAAAAGCAATCCAAAAAGTTAAGGATAAAAAGAGTGCCCTTCATCTTATGGGGCTTTTATCTGATGGTGGTGTACACAGTCATATAAACCACTTATTTGGTCTTCTTGAGATGGCCAAAACAGCTGGTATTGAAGAAGTATATGTCCATGCTATACTGGATGGTCGCGATACTCCACCACAGAGTGCCCTCACTTATATAAAGCAGCTTAAAGAAAAAATGGATGAAATAGGTGTGGGTAAAATAGCTACAATAAGTGGTAGATACTATGCCATGGACAGAGATAACAGGTGGGATAGAACTAAAAAGGCTTATGACGGCTATGTCTTAGGAGAAGGTATTAAAGTTTCTTCAGCTGAAGAAGCAGTTGAAAAGTCCTATGAAAGAGGAGATAACGACGAATTTGTAATTCCGAGTGTTATCTTAGAAGATGGAAAACCGGTCACTACAGTTAAAGGTGAAGATGCTCTTATCTTCTTTAACTTCAGAGCAGATCGAGCTCGTCAGATAACAAGAGCACTCGGTTTAGATCAATTTGAAGAGTTTGATAGACCATCGGTCCATCCTGATGAACTGTATTTTGTCTGTATGACCGAATATGATGAAGATTTTGATTTACCAATAGCGTTTCCTAAACTTCATATAGATAATATTTTAGGTGGAATATTAAGTGAAAACGGTCTCAGGCAGCTGAGAATTGCTGAAACTGAAAAATATGCACATGTTACCTTCTTTTTCAATGGTGGAGAAGAAACCGAGTTTGAAGGAGAAGATAGGGAACTAATTCCTTCCCCCAAGGTTGCAACCTATGATCTGCAGCCGGAAATGAGTGCCTATAAAGTAAAGGATAGACTCTTAGAAAAACTCGATGAAGATATCTATGATGTAATTATCCTTAACTTTGCAAATCCCGATATGGTGGGTCATACCGGTTTTTATGATGCTGCTGTCGAAGCTTTAGAAGCAATCGATGAGTGTATGAGTGAAATAGTCCCCAAAATTTTAGATATGGGTGGTCAAATGTTAATTACAGCCGACCACGGTAATAGTGAACAGATGATAGATGAAAAGGGAGAACCTCATACTGCCCATACAACCAATCCAGTGCCTTTAATGTATGTCGGTTCCCAAGAAAAAGTTAAGTTAAAGGGAGGACGTTTAGCTGATATTGCACCTACCATGTTAGATTTATTAGGTTTAGATAAACCCGAAGAGATGACAGGTAATACCCTGATTGAAAAATAATAAAAACAGAGGTGATTTTTGTGATAAGTCCGTTTATTGAAGATGTTTATGCTCGCCAAATTCTAGATTCAAGAGGCAATCCTACCATTGAGGTAGATGTTGTCTTAGAAGATGGAACTTTAGGCAGAGCGAAGGTTCCTTCCGGTGCTTCTACCGGTGCTCATGAAGCCGTTGAATTAAGAGATGGTGGCGATGACTATATGGGTAAAGGTGTCTTAGATGCAGTAAAAAATGTTAATACAGTTATCGGTCCAGAAATGATTGGAATGGATGTTAGAGACCAGATCTTAATTGATAACTTAATGATAGAAATGGACGGTACAGAAAACAAAGGTAGACTTGGTGCCAATGCTATCTTAGGTGTCTCAATGGCAGTCGCAAAGGCAGCTGCTTCCGGCTCTGATGAATTCCTTTTTAATTATATCGGAGGAGTAAGTGCTAGTCTATTACCTGTACCGATGATGAATATATTAAATGGTGGAGAACATGCAGATAATAATGTTGATATTCAAGAATTCATGATTATGCCAACTGGAGCTGAAAGCTTTAAAGAAGCACTCCAAATGGGTGCAGAAGTATACCATAATTTAAAGAAAGTTCTCCAATCCCGTGATCTAAGTACAGGTGTTGGAGATGAAGGCGGCTTTGCACCTGATCTTTCTTCAAATGAAGAAGCTTTAGATGTGATTGTAGAAGCTGTTGAAAAAGCTGGATATAAGATTGGTGAAGATATCAAGTTAGCGCTTGATGTAGCTGCAACCGAGATTTATGAAGATGGTAAATACAACTTCAAAGGTGAAGGAGTTATGAGAACTCCTGCTGAAATGGTAGACTTCTATGAAGAAT
>CAZXRH010000123.1:0-6586 GCA_964642575.1 uncultured Halanaerobiales bacterium | reverse complement strand
AATTCTTTAGTATTAATACTTGATCTCCCCTTTCCTTACAGTTCTAATAGGCAGCCTTACCTTCAACTTGAACTAAAATCTTATCTTCCACAAAATCAGTTGTGATCACTGCCCGGACCGGATAACTTCCCTCATTAAAATATTCTTGCCAGATTTCGTGCATTTTTTGAAAATCTTCGATATTACGTAATAGAACATTTAACTTCAAAACACTGTTTAAACTTAATTCAATCTTTGCAAGAGCCTGTTCCAAATTTCGTAGAGTCTGTTCGAACTGTTCTTCAAAGGTTTCTAAAACTTCTCCCTGCTCATCTACATATCCTCCAAAATGTCCAATTTGAACTATCCCATCCTTAATTGCAAAAGTAGAAAGGTCATATTCATCATAAGGGGGAATTACTACTCGCTCAATCATTAAAAAGTCCTCCTGTTAGATAATTATTTTAGATATTAAGAACAGATTCAACTGCCAGCCAGAATATTTCTTCTCGAATTGTTTTCCTATTACTCCAATCTCGCTTATCCCAAAACTCTCCGCTGACATCATCACCTCCATATAGGATTTGTGCAAATTCTACTCCTCTAAACTGAGCAACTGCAAAAAAGGCAGCACTTTCCATTTCAACTGTTAAACAACCTTCTTCTCTTCTCAAACTTACCTTATCAGGTGTTTCACGATAAAATGAAGAAGTGGTCCAGGTTTTCCCCAGCACATAATCTATATTCTTATCTGTTAATACCTCTTCAATACTTCTTAAAGCCTTTTTACTGGGTTTTAAAGTTCGTCCTGGTTCAATGTAATGATAGGAAACCCCTTCATCCCTTACAGCTGAGTTCGGGATGATTAGGTTACCAACTGCAATATCTTTTTTAAGGACACCCGCTCCACCACAGGCAATAAACTTACGTCCACCCAAAGCAATCACTTCTTCAACCATACCGGCACTTAAAGGATCACCGATTCCCGGTTGAAAGACAGTAATCTCTTTACCATTGGCTAATTCTAATTTATAAACGGGTAATTTACCCATCTCGGTCTCGATATCGGCTAGTTTTTGAAGTCGATTTTCTTTATTGAGTTTATCAATAACTTCTTGAAAGAAACAAACCACACATCTATCCGGCATATCTATCGATTCAATATGATCACTTGGTTCTATAACCGCTTTTTTAGTAGGATCAAATTCTAAAATCGGATATTTTTTATTCTCCAATTTTTCTACACTCCTTGATAAGTTGAATTATATTTATTTTTTATTAATATTCTATCCGGTTAAAGTTATCTAATACTTTTAAAGCTTCTACAGTTAAAACTCCTTTCCATTCATTATAGGCCGGTTCTAAACCTTCTGTATAAAAATTTTTACCCCAGGGAGGGTTTATTACTGTATTTTCTTTTATAAGGTCAATATAAAAATCAAGGTTTTTCTTTAACTTCTCTTTGTCTATATCAAAGCATTCCTTTGTGGGATCTGTTACAAAATGGAGTGGTAAAGGTACATACTCTCTCCACTTATCTTCATCATATTCAATAACGTCTGAAATTGCTTTACTTAAGCTTTCTTTCATCTCCATCTTCTTTTCACTGGGCACTTGTTTATATAGCTGAAGATAACAAAACACTTCATTTTCAGATTCAAATTTATCCTTCATTTTTAAATTCTGAATAGCATAATCTACTAATCCTTCAACATCAAGCTTATTGGTATATGAACGGTACTTATATAAATAAGCAATAATTTCAGCTGAGGGATTACCCCAATGTTCATCTATAACCGTCATTTCTTTATCTTTATCATAGTGCCACCAGGGTGTATGAGGATAATCATTAACTACTTCAGATAATGCATACCAACCCTGTCTATCTTGATCAAAGGTAGTCTCAAAATAGCGCATTGCTTTTCTCAACATCATTTCACTTTTTTTAGAACTATCAAAGTCTTTTAAAATTCTGACCCCTATAGAAGTTGTTAACGGTGAAGAATCAGGCATCCGGATATCTGATTCCAGTCCCTGACCAAAACCACCATCCTGATTTTGATAAAGTTTTAACGAATTTACTACTTCTTTTTCTTCTGCATCTCTAAATCTGTATTCAAATAATTTTTTCTCTAATAATCGACAGTTTTCTTTTAAGTACTCTTCAACCATAGCCAAATATTTTTTATCTAACTTTTTCATTATTAATCACCTTCCTAAATAACTTTTTTTATCCCCATTCATCAGATAATAGACCGTATTGAATATGTGTCACAAAATGATCATAAAGCCATTCCGCATCTCGACGTGTGCCCTCTTGATTAAAACCAAGTCTCTCTGGAATAGAACGGCTTTTTACATTTCCCTCTGCACAGCTGATTTCAACTTTATTTAACTCTAAATTATGAAAAGCATTATCAACCAAACAGCTACAACATCTTGTAATAATGCCTTCTCCTTCATAATTTTGAGCCAACCAGTAACCAATTGAAGTTTTCTTATTCTGCCAATCAATTCCATGGTATCCGATTACACCAACAAGCTTTTCTTGATACCAGATACCAGCCTGAAATCCATTATTATCTGCATATTGAGTTCGGGTATCATTAATAAATTCTTTCGAGTCTTTAACCTCTTTAACATCTTCAACCCAGGGCAACCACTTAGATAAATGTTCCCGATTGGAATCAATTAGTTCAAATAAAGAATCTGCTTCACTTTTATCAAAGAGTTTGAGATACAGTTCATCACTTACCTGATAAGTAAACATTTTAATTCCCCCTGCTCACTTCTTATTGTAATTTAATTTAAATTAAATAGATAATAATAATTTAAAAGTTTGTATTCTCCAGTTCAAGTTCCATGAAACGAGCACCTTCGGTCGGATTATATACATAAGATTCAATATCATAAAACCCAATCGATTCATACAGATTTTGTGCTTTTTTAAGAGAAGGGATTGTATCCAATCTCATATAATCATAATTTAATTCTTTTGCCCCTTTAATTAAAATTTCAACCAGACGACGTCCAATACCATGACCTCTATACTTTGGCTTAACATAAAGTCTTTTCATTTCACAGACATCCACTGATATTTTTCTTAATGCTATACAACCCACTGCCTTATCATCTATTAAGGCTAGAATTAATAATCCATCTGGTGGACCATATTTGCCAGGTAGTTTTTCCAATTCCTCTTTAAAGTCCTGGAAATCTAAATCAATAACTAATTCTTCAGCATATTCTAAAAATAATTCTTTAATATCAGCTAATCTTTCTTCATCTTTAATATATTGAAACTCCACATTGTATTTATTATTTATTATTTGAATCTGCACCAGCCTCACCTCTTAATTAAAGCTGCATTAATTCTTGCCGTTCAACTTTAGATGCTTTTTCGACAGCATATCTAAATATTACTCTTGGTAGACTTTCCACATTTTCTGCAAGATAGTTATATGTTTTTTCAGGATAACTTAAATATGTATACTTTAAAAGCCAACCCACACCTTTTTGGACATGATCTTCATTATCATCTTTAAGTTTATTTACAATTCTTATTACTTTTTCAAAAGAATAATTAACTTTAAAACTTCGAGTTGACTTTAATAAACTGACAGGTGCGGCCCTTCTAACATAGGTCTGTTCTGATTCTGTCCAGACCAAGAGTTTATCATGTAATTCTTTATGTTGTTCCAACATCGGATTTAAAACCCGGTAGCAGAAAACATCACAGGCTCCCCAACTGTTTATCTGATTATATAACCAGTCTTCGTAGTATTTCATATATTCTTTTTTATATAATCTTTTCCTTTTTATCCAGATGGTTACAAGCCAAAATACATGCCAATCTCCCTCTTTTACCAGTTTATTAAAGAGTTGAATAAGTTCTGCATCCTGAACTGGTAGTTCTTTATATAATTTCCGCTGGACTTTGTTTCTTTTTTTAGAATTAACTTTGCCCTCTATATTATTAAACTCTTCTTGTATTTTTGCTAACATGCAATTTACTCCATTCTCTTTTGAGAAGGTCCATGTATAAAACATCAGAATATTCACCTGTTCGGCTGTCGAAGCTTGTTTCTCTCATGATACCAATTTCTTTAAAACCTAACTTCTTATATAATTTAATAGCCTTATTATTATCAGCCAGGGTAGTCAGTTCAATTCTATTTAAGTTAAGATGGTTGAACATAAATTCAATAAAACTACTTAAAGCATCAAAACCATAGCCCTGTCCTCTTTTATTAATCTCTCCTATTTCAATTCCAAATTCTGCACTTCTGTTTCTTTTATCCCAGTTTCTATAAGAGACATTGCCGATCGGTTCTAAGTCTTCTTTATTCAATATAATAAAGGTTTTTTCAGTGGGAAAAGTTTCGGTATTTTCAATTTCTTCTTTGACCTTAATCCTAAAAGCTTCTTCACTGAGTAAAAATCCATATTGAAAACCGCAGTACATATTACCCTGCTCATTATTGCGCCATTTGTGTAAAAGAGTTTCATCACCCTCTTCTAACTGTCTGATAATTACTTTATTGCCTTTAATCAAGGCTCTCATTCCCTTCATTAATTTAATAGAAAAAAAGTATATTTACAAAAATATAACCCTGGTTACAGGGTTATTGTTTAAATATATGACAATATTAATTAAAATAATTTTTTTAATTAATTATCAAAGTAATCCCTTTTTAAGATAGAATATACAATTAAATCATAGTACTTATTATTTTTAAGCAATGAATCACGTAATACACCTTCTTTTTTAAAACCATTGTTTTCTAAAATATGTAATGAACCTTTATTGCCGGGAATTACCGAAGCTTCAATTCTATTCAAATCAATTTCTTCAAAACCAAAAAAGAGCATCTTTTTTAAAACTTTGGACATGATTCCTTGACCCCAAAATTCGGTTGATAACCGATAGCTGATTTCACCGGTCTGGTTTTTGAGATCTATTTTATAAAATCCACAGTCTCCAATTACTTTTAAGCTTTCTTTATCAACTATACCCCATCTAATTTTATTACTATCCATAAAACCCTGATTGACCGATTTAATCATGTCTTTAATTTCTGCACGATTATTCAATTCAGCATCATCAGGTAGATATTTATTGACCTTAGGATTGGAAATATAGTTAAGCATTGAAATGGCATCTTCTTCTCTTAATTTTCTCATCATTACATTGTTCAATTCATACTCTGGGAATTCCTTTAATAAAGGAGACATAACAGGACACCTCTTAATAATTTAATACCTCATTTATATTAAAAATCCTTTAAGAAATTTGAGGTTTAATTAAAATTTAATATTTTCTTCATTTTGTAGAATTTGTAGACTCCACCATTGGTCGGCTGATCATATTTTTCAGTGGTTTTAAAACCCAAATTCTTGTAGAGTTTAATAGCTCTTTTATTGAATTCTGCAACTGCTAACATGATATGCTCTTTTTGATAATCAAAGTGCTCAATTCCATATTCGATACCCGACTTAACAAACTCTGTTCCCAGTCCTTGGCCGGTTAGATCTGGTTTTAGTCCAAAACCAATCCACATAATCTCATCTTGAAAAGTATAGGAATAAAATCCAATTAAATCATTTTCTTTATTAAGTACAGCAAAAGTTCTATCCCAAGTCTTAGGATCTAAGAATTCTGCCAGATCTTCTTTATCAGCTGTGGTATCATAAAAAGAATATTTTCCTTTATATTTCCACTGATAAGCAATTTCTTCCGCATAGTTCTGGTTCATCTTAATAAAATTATACTGCATTACTATCACTCCATTATATATTCTACTGCTTTTTTTAAGTACCGATTAAAATCATCTGGATAATCATGATCCAAACCATCTATTAATACAAACTTATATTCTATTTTTTTACTTTTTAATCCTTTTACCAGTTTTTGAGTACCCGGCAAACAGTCCTGATCTTCTTTGCCGCAGAGTAAATATACTTTTATATCTTTTTCTTTTAATTGATTAAATAAAGCGTTACTTTGTGCAATATTAGGCAACCAGGGTGCCATTAAAATTACGCCGTTGGGCTTAACATACTTTTGTTCAATAGCTTTTAATATTACTTCAGCACCAGCTGAAAAACCACCCATTATTATCTGGTCGGTGTCTATCTCATATTTATCTTTTATACTGTGATAATGATCTCTGATTTCTTTCGCTCCTAAATCTATATCAGGCCAGGTATATGCATCGTAAAATTCAATTTGTGAGGACTGAACAACAGCATGTAAGTAACCGAAGTCTAATACTTTTTTGAAGTATTTATTAACTATCCTCATATTATCCTGATTACCGTGTACAGTAATGAATAACGGATAATCTTTAAGGTTTCTATCAACCGGTTTGATTACTTTCAATTCCGAAACAGCTTTGCTTTTAGCCTGTCTTTCCCGTTTTGCACATACTTGTAAAATCTCGTCAAAGTCATCCAAATCTCTTAAAGGATCGAGATCTTCATCTTCTTTTAAATAAGAAGAGGCATACCAGTATCCTTTTCTTAAAACAGCTTCTTTAAGAATCTCCATTACTTGTTCAGTTTTACCAGCTTTACAAGCCAGGGTATATTTGAAATTATATAACTT